>CAKRCD010000009.1 GCA_934307065.1 uncultured Bariatricus sp.
AGCAGTGAGATTTGAATAAAGAAAATACATTTGTATTTATGAAATGTTTTTGGCTATAAGTGTATTTAGAATGATATTTCTATCTCCTGCACACACGACAAAAGGAGGATGCTTATGGCAAATGAAAAAACAGAAGAGCAGAACACAAATGTAAGACGGGATTACAAGGCACGATTGTTCGAAATGATTTTCCGTGAAAAAGAAGAATTGTTAGGACTTTATAATGCAGTAAACGGGACGCAATATTCAGACCCGGAGAAACTGGAAATTAATACATTGGAAAATGCGATTTACCTTTCCATGCATAATGATATCTCTTTTATCATTGATTCACGGTTGTCATTATATGAACATCAGTCTACTTACAGTCCGAATCTTCCATTACGATATTTGTTTTATGTATCGGACTTGTATTCGAAAATGACGAAAGACAGTAATTTGTACGGAAGCAGACGGATTGTGATACCCTCACCTAGGTTTCTGATTTTCTATAACGGGAAAGAAGAAAGACCGGAAAGAGAAGTATTAGAGTTGGCAGAAACTTTTGAAATTCAGGAAGAAGAACCATGGTTAAACCTGAAAGCAGTTTTATTGAACATCAATCCGGGATACAATAATGACATTGTAAATGCATGCAAGACTTTAAGTGATTATGTTATCTATACTTCAAGAGTCAGAGCGTATGCAGAGCAGATGAAGATAGAAGATGCAGTAGAACGAGCAATTACAGAATGTATTGTGGAAGGCATATTGGTAGATTTCCTGACAAAGTATAAAGCAGAGGCGAAGAAAATGAGCATATATGAATATGACGAAGAAAGACAACGAATCTGGGATAGAGAAGAAGGAAAAGAGGAAGGACTAAAAGAAGGTGAACGTTTTGTTGCCTTAACGAAAATCCTTTTAAAGGAGAAACAAACAGAGAAACTTCTTAAGGCAACAGAGGATAAAGCATATCGGGAGATATTGTTTCAAGAATACAATTTATAATTAATCTTTACAGATAAAAATCGGTTGAAGTTATGAAACAGATACGGTAAAATATATTTTATAATCAGTGGAAAAAATGCAACTGAGAATTTCATAAAAACAGGGAGTCCCATAATTGGATTATGGGACTCTTTTATCATAAGGAGGCAGAGTAGGATGCATGTTGGACAGATTTTTAAAGCAGATATAGCAAATGGAATCGGTGTGCGGGTATCCGTGTTTGTGTCAGGATGTACGAACCGGTGTCCGGGATGTTTTCAGCCGGAAACATGGGATTTCCAATATGGACAGTTTTATGACCAGAAGATGGAAGATGGGATTATGGAAGAACTTTCACAGAATTATTATGATGGTCTGTCGATTCTTGGTGGGGAACCCTTTGAGCTAAGCAATCAGGCAGGTTTGATTCCGTTAATCCGCAGGGTAAAAAAAGAACTTCCAAACAAAACGATTTGGATGTATACTGGCTTCGTATATGAAGATTTGTTACCTGGGGGAAAGCGTTATACGGATGTGACGGACGAGATTCTGGATTCCATTGATGTTCTGGTGGATGGAAGATTTGAAGAAGATAAGAAAAATATCCGTCTCAAATTCCGTGGCAGTGAAAACCAACGGGTAATCGACATGAAACAAACACGCAGAGAAAAGGAAGTAGTGCTTTATGCGTGTGATTAGAGGAGACAGTAGAAAATGATTCGGCGGGCAAGAATAGAAGACTTACAGGAATTGCTGGACATCTATAATTATGAGGTGGTAAATGGGGTTGCAACTTTTGATGAAGTTCCGGTTACCTATGAACAGAGAATAGAATGGTTTGAGGAGCATCAAGGAAAATATATTCTGCTGGTTGAAGAACGGGATGGAAAGGTTGCAGGATATGCTTCGGTATCAAAATTATTTCCAAAGCCGGCATATAATATCTCTGGAGAGGTAAGCGTTTATGTGGGAAAAGAATTTCGCAGACAGGGAATCGGGAAAGCTTTATTAAAGGAATTGCTTGTGCAGACAGAAAAAGAAGGAAATTTTGTGTCTTTGTTTTCACTTATTACAGGAACAAATGAAACGAGTATTCATTTGCATGAGAAGCTTGGATTTACCTATGCGGGAGTAATGAAAGAATCCGGTATGAAATTCGGAAAATATTTAGATGTTGTGATATATAGATATGGATTAAGCAAAAGAGAAAGTGGAGAATAAAAAATGATTTCTGTTATGTCATTAAACAGCATGGTGGGATGCTTGCAAAGGGACGGCTTCTGGGGGTACAGTTCTTGGAACTTTTCAAAGACGGACTGTATTTTGAAATTTCAAAACATGCTATTGATATGGCAATGCTGTTAAAAGATGAGTTAGTAAAGAAAGGTTATCGTTTCTATATGAACAGTGTTACCAATCAGCAGTTCATTATTATTGAGGATAAAAAATTAGAAGAAATCCGTAAGAAATATGTGGTTACTTATCAGGAACGGTTCGATGAGACACATAGTGTGATTCGCCTTTGCACAAGCTGGGCAACCAGAGAAGAAGATGTGAGAGTCCTTTTGGAGGATATGTAAATGAAAAAGGGAAGAGCTTCGGTAAATCAAAGCTCTTCCCTTTTGTGCATCATTGCGTTTAGTGATAAATTGGTTTGTTTTCGTATTTTGGTTCTGAGGTTGCCTGAATAGAGAGACGTTTGAAAAGGCGTACATCTGTATTGGCAAGCATGACAGAGGTATGTGCCTGACATCCTTTTAATTTTGGAACCTGATGGAGTGCACATTCTGCGTCAGAATTGGTCGCTGCACTGATAGAGAGAGCGATCAATACTTCGTCAAGGTGCAGACGAGGATTTTTGCTTCCAAGATATTCTGTCTTGAGCTTCTGGATTGGTTCAATGGCTTCCGGAGAAATGACACGCACATCATGGTCAATGCCTGCGAGCTCTTTTAATGCATTTAACAGCAGAGCAGCGGAAGCTCCGAGTAATTTGGAAGTTTTGCCTGTAATGATTTTTCCGTCAGGCAGTTCCATTGCGGCTGCAGGTGCACCGCTTTCTTCTTCACGCTTGAGGGCAGCGTCTACTACTTTACGGTCATGAACAGTGATACCGGCCTGGTTCATTAGAAGTTCAATCTTATATGCCTCATCACGTGGACAGGAACCAGCAAGGAAACGTGTCATTGTCTGATAGTATCTGCGGATAATTTCCTGTTTGGATGCTTCCTGGCAGATTTCGTCATCACAAATACAGTTTCCGGCCATATTTACACCCATATCTGTAGGTGATTTGTAAGGACTTTCCCCATAAATACGTTCAAACATGGTGCGGAGCACCGGAAAGATTTCTACGTCACGATTATAATTTACTGTAGTAATTCCATATGCTTCTAAATGGAATGGGTCAATCATATTGACATCATTTAAATCAGCGGTAGCTGCTTCATAAGCAAGGTTTACCGGATGCTTCAATGGAATATTCCAGATAGGGAATGTCTCGAATTTGGCATAGCCGGCACGGATACCGCGCTTGTGTTCGTGGTAAAGCTGAGAGAGACAGGTCGCCATCTTTCCGCTTCCGGGACCCGGTGCAGTAATGACAACTAACGGGCGGCTTGTCTCAATGTAATCGTTCTGGCCAAAGCCTTCTTCACTGACGATGTGGGCGACATTTGCCGGATATCCGTCAATAACATAGTGCATGTATACTTTAATACCAAGTTTCTCCAAGCGGCCTTTGAATAAATTTGCACTATTCTGGCCGGAATACTGGGTAATTACGACGCTTCCTACATATAAGCCGTTGGCTTCAAATTCGTCTTTCAGACGAAGCAAATCGGTATCATAGGTAATGCCAAGGTCTCCACGGACTTTATTTACTTCAATATCGTGTGCGCTGATGACAATTACAATTTCGGCTGTATCAGAAAGCTCTTTCAGAAGGCGAAGCTTACTGTCGGGACAAAATCCTGGTAGTACACGGGAAGCATGAAAGTCATCGAAGAGCTTGCCGCCGAATTCCAAGTATAATTTATTGTCAAACTGGTTAATACGTTCACGAATATGTTCGGACTGCATTTTCAAGTATTTATCGTTATCAAATCCAATTTTCATTTTCATACCCATCCTTCTATGCATTTTTGTTTGAAACAACATAATATTAGTATACTATAAAAAGGGGGGAGTTTACAATCTTTTCATAATCTTTTTAATGAAAGAAAAAGAGCAAGAAGCCAGTAAATAAAGCACTTACTCTTTTTGATGATACTAATTTGATACTAAAATTTAATTTTTTCCAGTTTTTCGATGATTTCTTTCTGGTGTGATTGGAACAAATGCGCGTAAGTATTCATGGTTACTTTGACATCTTCATGTCCAAGCCGCTCTGCAATCATCAAAGGATTGGCACCCAGATTGATAAGCAGGGAAGCGTGAGAATGTCTCAGGTCATGCACACGGATAGGCTTTAAGTCAATCTTGTCACAGGTGTATGTGATTGCCTGGCCGAGCCATACGCGTGACCTTGGAAATAATCTTTGCTCCGGGTCTAGCTTATATACCTTTTCGGTATACGCTTTGATTTCATCCAGAAGAAACTGCGGTACATCTATTATCCGGTTGCTCTTGGTGGTCTTTGGTGGCTGCATAATATACTCGCCATTCACATAGGCCAGTGTTTTGGTAATGGCTATGGTCTTGGCTTTAAAATCAATATCCTGCAGTGTGAGTGCCAGAAGTTCCCCTTTTCGCATTCCGGTGTAGAACAATATCTCAAAGGCGGTATAAAGTTCTGTATTGGAACTTATGGCATTAGCGAATAATTTATATTCTTCCGGTGTCCAGAAATCTATGTTTCCCTTTGTGGCTTTGCATATCTGCGATTTGACGGGATTTTTGGCGAGTCCTAGATAATCAACGGCATACTTAAAAAGCATCCTTAAATAGGCATTTATCTGCCTTGTATGAGAAGCAGAAAAATGTTCTGCTAAAAGCTGATTCTGCCATTCTGCCACAATAACGGGTGTGATTTCGGATACTATCATCTTTCCAAAATAGGGAAGTATATGCAGCTCTATGGCATTGCATTGGTTCTCTAGTGTGGAAGCTCTGACACGGTTCTCTTTGAAGCGTACATACTTCTGGTAGAGAGAATCAAAGGTAATGTCTGAGCCACTGGCAAATTGCTCTAGAAAGCTGCGCTCCCATTCCTTTGCCTCGCGCTGCAGCTTAAAGCCACGTTTTAGCTTCTGCTTTTTCTCGCCGTTCCAGTTGGTATAATAGAATTTGCAGTACCATGTACCCGTCTTTTCATCTTTATAACTTGGCATCTATATTCTCCTTTCCCAACCGGACCAGGGTGCGAGAGGTAAAGAGAATATATAAAATAATGCGTCTACCATTTGACACAAAATAAGAAATTGACTATAATATACTTAGCAGGAAAACCAGAAGATAGATGAAGCCTATCCGCTCTGGTGCAAAGTTAATAGTTACAAATTATTTTCATAATAGGCAAGCTACTTACTCCGGCCAAGAGACAAGGTAGCTTGCTTATTTTTTATAGTTTAGAATTGCTACAATGAGCAGAGCTACGGTTAAAATAACCATAAATTCTTCATATGTACTCATAAGCGTCACCCTTTCAAGCAGGACTAGAACGGATGACTGCATACCTTTCCGGTTTCCCTAATAAGTATATTATATTGTCAATGTGTGTATCTGTAGAGGTATTCCCATTTTGGGATTACCTTTATTTTTGTTCGTTTCTTTTACTCTTTACATATTCTGCAAAGTTTTTGATTTCTTCCAGTTCTTCCTCTGTATATTCTTCTCCGTCAAAGTGGGCGGCGAGAGTAGAGTGATGTGGATTTAAATTTGGGGGAAGTTTTTCTTTTATTCTTCTGTTAAATTCCTCTAGCTGTTTTTGATTCATTATATCTTCGATTAGTTTAGTAAGTTCGCTACCGCCAGTGAATAAATTCACTACTTCAGATGGTGTGTGTGGCGATTTTTGTGTATCGTTGATATCATATAATTCATCTAAAGATACATTAAAATAATCTGCAAGTTTTTGGGCGGCATCAACAGAGGGAGTGCGTTGTCCTTTTTCCCAATAGTTTACAGATGATTGAGCTACACCGATGTCATCAGCAAGTTTTTTTTGCGAAATTCCTCTATTTATTCGTAACTCTTTTATTTTTTCTTGTAATCCCATAACTACCTCCTTGTGTTTACTATATCACAAAACGAATTAAAAATAAATCACTTTTGTTATTGACTTACAATCAAAATAGTGATATTGTAAAATCACATTAGTGATTAATGGAGGTGATTATATGAGTTTGACAATTGACGACCATAAATTTGCAATAGCACTTGCGAACAGTGGTTTAACGATTGGAGAGGCTGCAGGACGTGCCGGAATGTCAAGACAGAGATTCCACATGATTTTAAACAGCAAGAAAGCTACAGCTCAATCTGTAGGAAAAGTTGCCAAGGCTCTTGGTGTTGATGTAACTGAAATTATTGACGAAGAAAATTAATCATCCGGACCGGGGTGTGAGAGGTGCAGAGAAAGGAGAAAAGACATGGAAAGCAGATTTTATTCAGCGCAGGACGTAGCCGAACTGTTGGGCGTCAGCCGGGCGAAAGCCTATAAGGTTGTAAAAGCCTTAAATGACGAACTTAAGGCAGGAGGGTATATAGTTGTAGCTGGCAAGGTTCCGATTGCTTATTTCAATGAAAAATGCTATGGAGGGGCAACAGGAAATTGATGAGTAGGGGAATCCTGCTTCGCAGCATAAAGCCAGATATGAAGCTTACAAAGGCTTTCTTTCTGCAAATCTATGGTTATGAATTAACATGGCCGGGATTCGCCAAAGAAGCAATAGAAAAGCTGGAAGAAGCCGGATGCAGCAAAGCAGAAGAATACTACAATAATGTCGCTTCTGAGCAAGTAGAAAAGTATGAAAGGACAAGAAAAAGTATTGCGGAATATTTAAGGCAGCATAAAGAAGAAAGGGGTAGTAAATGGAAGAACAAAGAGAAACAGCAAGAAGCGGAACAACTGAAAACGGACTTACAGAAGAAGAGCGACAGAGAGCTATTGACATTATTGCAGAGGCTGAGAACCGAAAACATTCTGTAGTTTGTGACCGGGGAAAGACGAGGACTGTTAAAGCACCGCCTGTGCTTAATTCAGCAGTTAGTGTTGCTATCAAGGAGCCTGAATGGTTGATACCTGGATATGTTCCAAGGTATGGCATAACAACGCTTGGCGGGGAAGGGGGAACCGGAAAAACATCTATTATCTGCAATATCGCAGCATCAATTACAACAGGAAGATATCCTTTTTTGCTTGATGGAATGCAAATTCCTTTTTCAGGAGAACCGGAGAAAGTATTGTTTTTTTCTGCTGAGGATTCATGGGAGTATGTACTGGGGCAACGATTAGTAAATAATGGGGCGGATATGAACCTGATTAAATACCTCCCACCGTCAAATCCCAGTTTTGTTGATTTGAATTTAAATAGTGAGCTGTTAGAGGGATATATAGCAGATGAAAAACCCGGACTTGTTCTTTTGGACCCTATTCAATCCTTTATCCCTGAAAATTTACGAATGGGAGACAGAAACGCTATGAGAAAGTGTTTTACCCCGTTATTAGGTTATGGGGAGAAGTACAAGACCACTTTTATAATAGTGGTTCATGTAAACAAGCAAAGCGGTGTATATGGGCGAAAAAGAATCGCAGACAGTTCTGATATATGGGATGCTTCAAGGTCTGTGCTGATGCTTGGAGAGACGCAGGAAAAAGGGGTAAGGTATCTTACACAGGAAAAGTCAAATTATGGAAGGCTGGAACGGACAGCACTTTATACTTTGAATGATAAAGGAATACCGATATTTAAAACTTACACAGATAAAAAAGACCGTGATTATGTTATGGCAGAGAGTAGAGAAAGAAGCATTGCCCCAGCGTTGGAAGATGCGAAAGAGTTTATTTTGGACACGCTAAGAGGTCAGAAGCAAATGGAAGTGGCAGAGCTTGACGGTCTGGCCAAGGCTTCCGGTATAAGTGAAAACGCTTTAAAGAATGCGAAAACAGCACTAAAAAAAGAAAACGTTATACGGACTTGGTCGGTTGGGAATGGATATGTTGGAAAAAAATATTTAATATCTCTTACAGCCTCTGAGAAACCCAACGAGTAAAGAATAAAGCCTTATTTTATAAGGATTATCTTTACTAGAGGGGTGGCAACGAGTAAAGAATAAAGAATCTTTACTAGAGGGGTGGCAACGAGTAAAACAAACCCAGTATTTACAAGGGTTTCCACTTTACTGGATGGGGTTATATGCGTATGTAGGAGAATCAACGAGCAAGAAAGGAGAAAGAGATATGATTAATTTTGAAGAATACACCAAAAATACTTACAGCCATGTACCGGAAAGGTATCAAGAGAATGTAAGCGTTTTAGTACAGATTTATGACAAGAATAAAGGGGATATCGTAAGTTGTATGATTGATGCCTGGAAGCTGGGGTTTGAGAGAGCTTACAGAGCTGCAAAAGCCGGAAAATTGAACTTTTAGGAGAGGAGAAAATATGAAACTATATTTACAAGACCGAGAGGCAATTTTAGAACTGCCATCTGACATCTGGGTAACAGGAGTCGCAGGAAAGGGTCTTATTGTATCCAGTAACCGGGTAAGGCCTTATATTGCGGAGTATGACACCGTAGAACGGGCGAAGGATATTTTAAACAATATTTATCAATATTACAGAGACGGAAAAGAAAGTTATATTTTACCATTGGAATAACAAATAAAAATAGGTCTTATCGGAAACCGGAATCCCGAATAAGACCATATACATAGCCATTATGCTACAAGAAGAAATTCAATTACATTGTAGCATAAACTGGCGGAAAGGTCAAATTATGAATATCAGAGAAGAGATGATTAATTACATGTATGAATTAAATTGTAACGAGAATTTATACCCGGAGCTTGATGAGGCATCCGATAAAATGATAAGTATGTGTGAAGCTTATTTTCCAAAAGAGAAAGAAGATGATTACCTGGATGCATTGTTTACCGTAGAACGCAAGGCTTTTATAGTCGGGGTGAATATGGTTTTAGATTTCATAGCAGGAAGAGAGGTGCCAGCAAATGAGTAATGAAGAATATCGCAAATATATCAGAGAAATGATAGACCAGTTGGAAAACGAGGATGATTTAAAGAAAATAAGAACTGGTTTATCGAGTGAGAAGATTGCGCGTCCGAAATTCGGACGCGCAAGAGAAGAACTTATCACAGAAAGAGGTATCTAAACAACTAATCATTGAAATGGTGAAGAGAATTGATGATTCAGACGAAAAATTTCTTCGCCAAATATACACCATTCTGAAAAGGCATTTAGAAAGAATGTACCGAAGCCGTGAGGAAGCCGAGAGAATGAATGCTTAATTGATAACCAAAGATAGTTAAAACGTTGCGCTTACAAAACAACACGAATGTTAGGGAATGTTAGAGTAAATACTCAGAAATACTCAGATAATTCAGCAAATGGTATTTATTGGAAATAGGCTGAAAATGGCGGCTTTCTAAGGCTTTAAAGCTTGAAAATAAGGGAAAAAAGTGTGCACACTTTTTTGATTTTGTGTGCACACAAATGTCGCAAAACGTTGCGAAAAATATGGAGCGTTTATTGGAACGTTACAAACGAAAGTTACTAAATAAGCGAACTTTACAAAACGACGAATAACAAAAACGTTGCCCTTCCTGGAATGGTGCGCCAACACCGGAACGGGACGGTAAAAAGTGTGCAAAAATACTTACAAATACTTACATAAAACTTAAATACTTCTTGAAGAAAGGGGTGACAAGATTTGGTAAAAGTGAAAATATCGTATGAACGGGAAGAAGAGCTTTTCAGGGTGCTCCGCCTGTTGGAACCAGTAATTGTGAAGTGGAAGAGGTCAAAGAATCAGGACGGACGATTTAAAAAGGCATATGCGGAACTTTGCGGGCCATGGAAACTCCATGCAAATCCAAACGAAGTACGGGGGAAGTACGGGGAAGTGAGAGAATAAAGCTTGATGGGAGCCTGTCTGGTGTGGTATAATTATTTCAGACAAGCAAAGAGTACCGCGTGTTTATGGTGGCGATTTTTAACCTTTCTATCGCTGCCATAGATGTGTAAGCCTAGCGGCATGGGAATATTAGCAAATGAACGTGATTTGCGTAATATTCTTGTGCTGCTTTTTGTTTGTCTTAAATTAGTCCACTGGACGTAAAACAGGAGAAAAAATATGAAGATTAAGGTTATTGTGAACAGTAGGGGTTATATAGAAGAAGTGGTTAATAATTTTTGCAAAACAGTGGATGTGGTGGAAATACAGACACATTTAGCATCAGATAATCAGGTAATAGCTGTTATTGTTTACAAGGAGGCTGCTTAACAGATGGAAGATAAAACATTTACTCAAGAAGAGGTAAACGCAATTATTCAGGATAGATTGGGAAAAGAAAAAGCCAAACACGAAAAGCAGATGTTGGATTTACAAAAAGATGTAAGCCGGAGGGAAAAACGTTTGCAGGCTTTGGAAACTTTAAATGAAAAGGGATTGCCTAATGAATTGGTTGACCTGGTACGATTGGATGACGATGAGGCATTTAATACATCTATCGAATTATTGGAAAAGACATATAAAAATAACAATATTGCTGGCGAACAAAATAATGTAAGGGGCTTATATTCGAGTTATACTCCGGCCGGAGGTGGGGCACCTAATATTGACCCTGTACGCGCAGCAATGGGATTGAAAGGATAGGAATAAAAATGGCAATAAATCTAGTTACAAAGTTTAAGCCTTATGTGGATGAGGTTTTCACAACAGAAAGTAAGAAATCGCTTTTGACAAATCAGGATTTCGATTGGACGGGAGCACATACTGTTAAGGTGTATAAAGTCAGTACATCAAAAATGAATGACTACAACAGGAATCCAGTGTCAGGTTTTACAGGTTCCAGATATGGAGATATTGATGACTTAGACGCAACAACGGAAGAATTTACACTTTCAAAAGACCGTTCATTTACCTTTGCGGTTGACAAAATGGATAAGGATGAGACCGCTCAGCAGGTTGCGGCAGCTTCTGCATTAGCTAGACAGCAGAGACAGGTTGTTATTCCTGAAATTGATTCCTATGTATACCAAAAGATGTGTAACGGGGCAGGAACTAAACCTGCAGCTTTAGCATTGACGGCTGATAATATTTATCTGGAAATTATTAAAGGTAATACAGCATTAGATAATGATGAAGTGCCTGAATCCGGACGCGTATTGGTAATTACACCAGATATCTATTTGATTATGAAACAGTGTAAGGATATCGTGATGGAGACAAATGTAGGTAATGATATGCGTGTAAAAGGTGTTATTGCGAATTTGGATGGCTTAACGGTTGTGAAAGTACCGGCCGCAAGACTTCCAAAGAATTTCGGCTTTATGATTGCTCATCCGTGCGCAACCGTAGCACCAACAAAGCTAGAAGATTATAAAATTCATGTAGACCCACCCGGAATTAGTGGTGATTTGGTAGAGGGTAGAATCTGTTATGATGCTTTTGTATTAGGAAATAAGGCAAAAGCAATCTATTATCAGGCAGTGCCAGAAGCAAAATAGACATACTCAATAATTTGAATTACACCCCAGACGTTTTTCTCCTTGCGTCTGGGGTGTTTTAGAAAGTAGGAAACCATGACAAATGAACAGCTTGCAATCAGAATACGTGCCGGAATAGATGAGGCTGATAATATGCTTCAGCTATGGCAGCAGAACAAGGGATTTATCTATAAAACAGCTAAGAAATACAGCCAGTACGTGGAAATGGATGATTTGTTGCAGGAGGGCTATTTAGGGTTATGCGAAGCAGTGAGGCATTATGAACCGGAGCAGGGTACATTGTTCATGACTTATGCAGCATTCTGGATAAAACAGCAAATCTATCGTTATGTAGAGAACTGCTGCAGCGTGGTGCGTATTTCATCCGGTACAAGGGGCGAGGTCCTTCACTATAAGAAAATCTACGCGGAATATAGAAAGTGGTACGGGAAAGACCCGTCAGATAAGGAAATGAAAGCCTTTTTAGGTGTAAGCATAGAAAGACTGGAAGATATAAAGAAAGCGCTTAGAATGAGCAAAATTGAAAGCCTCAGCAAGCCGATAGGTGGAGAGGAAGAAGATTTGCTATTAAGTGATATGGCTGCATCAGATGAGGACATAGAAGAGGATGTTATCAGCCGACTGGACAAAGAGCAGGTCTATAAGGATTTATGGGAAGTGGTAGATGGACTTCCCGAAAAATCAAGAGAGGTTATAAAACTGCGATACCAGGAGCGCATGACGTTTAAGGAAGTAGCGGAAAGTATGGGAGAGAATAAGTATCAGGTTTGTAATCATGAGGATAGGGGGTTAAGACTGCTTAGGCATCCAAACAGAAGCAGAGTATTTCAGGCATATTATGAGGAGTATTTAAGTCCGGCACCAATACATCATGTAAGTGTTGGGAAATTCAATAGAACATGGACAAGCTCCGTAGAAGCTGAGGTTTTGAGGCAGTATAATTGATACTGATTTGATACTAAAAATACTTATAAATGTTACAATAGATATATTTTAATTATTAAAACTCCATAAAAAAGATAAAATAATCATAATATCTGAGTGAATTTTGGGTCTGTCCTAATCTTTTTGTTGATTTATAAATAGAGGAAACTTATAATAGAGAGGTACTACATTGAGGAGGAAATACATGGATAATCAATACAATAGAAACAATTCTAATAATCAGAATCCAAACAGACCGAATAATAAGAGGAATCGGAATCAAGGGTGGATTGCTTTGGTTTTCGGGGCACTTCTTTTATTAGTGCTTTCATTTGCCATGCTGCAGATGGGACGCGATACAGATGAACAGAAGATTACGTATAATGAATTTCTGGATATGGTTGACAAGGGGAAGGTCGAGAAGGTTGTGATAGAATCGGATAAGATTGTGATTACACCGAAAGATCAGCAGGGAGCTGCGAAGGACAGTCTCAGCGCACTGTTTGCCGGAAAGACTGAGTATTATACGGGTCTGGTAAATGACGACACTTTGCCGGAACGACTGGAGAAAGCAGGCGTTCCGTTTGAACAGGAGATTCCGGACTCTACGTCCGTACTGCTGATGAGTACTTTGTTGAATCTGATTCTGCCGGTTGGTTTATTTGCACTTCTTATCTGGTATATGTCAAGAAGAATGTCCAAAGGCGGTGGAGTCATGGGTGTTGGCAGAAGCAATGCCAAGATGTATGTGGAAAAGAGCACCGGAGTGACATTTAAGGATGTAGCAGGGCAGGATGAGGCAAAGGAATCCTTACAGGAAGTGGTAGATTTCCTGCATAATCCGGGCAAATACACCGGCATTGGAGCCAAGCTTCCGAAGGGAGCCTTGCTTGTGGGACCTCCGGGTACCGGAAAGACCTTACTTGCCAAGGCAGTTGCAGGAGAGGCGAACGTGCCGTTCTTCTCACTTTCCGGTTCCGCTTTTGTGGAAATGTATGTAGGTGTGGGAGCTTCCAGAGTGCGTGATTTGTTTAAACAGGCACAGCAGATGGCGCCATGTATTATTTTTATTGATGAAATTGATGCTATTGGTAAGAGCCGTGATTCCCAACTCGGTGGGAATGATGAGCGTGAGCAGACCTTGAACCAGCTTCTGGCAGAGATGGATGGATTTGATACCAATAAAGGTCTGTTACTTCTTGCGGCAACAAACCGGCCGGAGATTCTGGATCCGGCACTCTTAAGACCGGGACGTTTTGACCGGAGAATTATTGTAGATAAGCCGGATTTGAAAGGCCGTGTGGATGTCCTTAAGGTACATGCAAAGGATGTCAGAATGGATGAAACGGTTAATCTGGAAGAGATTGCACTTGCCACATCAGGTGCAGTTGGTTCCGACCTTGCAAATATGATTAACGAAGCAGCGATTAATGCAGTAAAACATGGAAGAAGTGTAGTGTCTCAGGCAGATTTATTTGAGGCAGTGGAAGTGGTCTTAGTCGGAAAAGAAAAGAAAGACCGCATTATGAGCCAGAAGGAACGACGGATTGTATCTTATCATGAAGTAGGCCATGCACTTGTCAGCGCACTTCAGAAAGATGCAGAACCGGTTCAGAAAATTACCATTGTTCCAAGAACCATGGGGGCACTTGGATATGTAATGCACACACCGGAGGAAGAAAAGTTTCTTAATACGAAAGCAGAGCTGGATGCCATGCTGGTAGGAATGCTTGGTGGACGGGCAGCAGAGGAAATTGTATTTGATACTGTAACGACAGGGGCATCCAATGATATTGAGCAGGCTACACGTCTCGCACGTTCTATGGTAACTCAGTATGGTATGTCAGAGAAGTTTGGTCTGATTGGTCTGGAATCGATTCAGAACCGTTATCTGGATGGCCGCGCTGTTATGAACTGTGGTGAAGCAACAGCTGCAGAAATCGACCAGGAAGTGATGAAGATATTAAAGGAATCCTATGCAGAAGCCAAGAGACTTCTTTCCGAACATCGTGATACGATGGATCAGATTGCAGAATTCCTGATTGAAAAGGAAACCATTACCGGAAAAGAATTTATGAAGATTTACAGAAAGTGTGAAGGCATTCCGGAACCAGAAGTGAAAGAACCGGAAGCACCAAAGAAACCGGAATCAGATAATACCGTGGTAGCAGAAAGTGTGGAAAAAACTGCTACAGAAGATAACGAGGGTGTCATTCAGGATAACACGGAAGAACGGTCCTTTGTTTCCAAAGAAGTTGTTGAAGAGCAAACATCGGAAGGAAATCAGTCAGATGAAGAAGCTGTAAGACCTACGTTCCAGACAGACGAAGATGGTTTTATTCTTCCACAGGAAATTGATAAAAATGAAAAATAATGTTAGAATGAAGGTAGGCTGTTTTAAGGTCTGCCTTTATTTTTTTGAAATATTTTGTGTGGAAACTAAGAACATATAGGCAGTTAACAATAGAAGGAATGGAAAATAGAAGCATGTTTGTAATAGAAGATGAATTGAAAAAATTACCGGGGAAACCGGGAGTGTATCTGATGCATGATGAAACGGATGAAATTATATATGTTGGGAAAGCGATCAGCTTGAAGAACAGAGTGCGTCAGTACTTTCAGGCCAGTCGCAACCGTGGGGCCAAGATTGACCAGATGGTAACGCATATTGCCAGGTTTGAGTACATTGTGACGGACTCAGAGCTGGAAGCTCTCGTGCTGGAATGCAATCTGATTAAAGAGCACAGACCGAAATACAATACCATGCTAATGGATGATAAGAGTTATCCATTTATCCGTGTATCCGTGAATGAAGAGTTTCCGCGTGTAACCATGGCAAGACAGATGAAGAGAGATAAGGCGAAGTATTTTGGCCCTTATACCAGTGTGAATTCCGTAAAAGACACAATTGAGTTAATTAGAAAATTATATAAGATACGAGGGTGCCGTAGAAATCTTCCGAAGGATATCGGAAAAGAAAGACCGTGCCTTTATTATCATATCAAACAGTGTGATGCCCCGTGTCAGGGATATGTTTCGAAAGAAGCATACAGAGAGTCAGTGGATGAAGTGATACGTTTTCTAAATGGAAATTACGAAGGAATCCTGAAGGATTTGGAGACGAAGATGATGGATGCTTCTGATAATCTGGAATTTGAAAAAGCCATTGAATATAGAGAACTGATAAACAGCGTGAAGCAGATTTCCCAAAAACAGAAAATTACGAATACCGCAGACGTGGATCGAGATGTGATTGCTATGGCGAAAGAGGGAGAGGATGCGATTGTGCAGGTATTCTTTATCCGGAATGGAAAGCTGATTGGGCGGGACCATTTTTATCTTAAGATAGCAGAAGGAGATGAACGGAAGGAAATTTTGTCTAGCTTTATGAAACAGTTTTATGCAGGAACACCATATATACCAGGAGAATTGATGCTTCAGACTGAAGTTGAGGACCAAGAGATATTGGAAGAGTGGCTGTCCCAAAAACGGGGACACAGAGTTCACATCAAGGTTCCGAAAAAGGGTGAAAAAGAGCAGCTGGTAGAGCTTGCATGGAAAAATGCAATGATGGTTATGACGAAGGATAAGGAAAGGATTAAGCGGGAAGAAGGACGAACGATAGGAGCAGTAAAAGAAATTGAAAAGTTGCTAAATCTAAAAAATATTGTCAGAATGGAAGCATTTGATATTTCCAATACGAATGGATTTGATTCTGTGGGTTCTATGGTGGTATATGAGAACGGAAAGCCAAAGCGTAATGATTATCGTAAATTTAAAATCAAAGGTGTCCAGGGAGCGGATGATTACGCAAGTATGAGAGAGGTTCTTACAAGACGATTCCGGCATGGATTAAGTGAACAGGAAGAAGGCAAAGAGACAGGAAGTTTTCAGACATTTCCAGACTTAATTATGATGGACGGTGGAAAAGGGCAAGTGAATATTGCATTAGAAGTGATGAATGAGCTGAATTTGCACATTCCAGTCTGCGGGATGGTTAAGGATGACCATCATAATACAAGAGGTCTGTATTATCAGAATGTGGAAATTGCGATTGAGCGCAATTCTGAGGCATTCCGTCTGATTACCAGAATTCAGGATGAGGCACATAGATTTGCAATTACCTTTCACAGAAAGCTACGTAGCCAGGGACAAGTGCATTCGGTGCTTGACGATATTGTGGGAATCGGACCTGCGAGGCGTAAGGCCCTTATGAAGCATTATGCAAGTCTTGATGAGATTAAGAGGGCAGAAATAGACGAATTGAAAAACGTTCCATCTATGGATGAAAAAGCAGCGCGAAGCGTGTATCATTTCTTTAGACAAGAGAAAAAACAGGAGGAATAGATATGGGAGTAGAATTACGTCAACTGGTAGAAAAAATGAATCTGAAGAATTTGACTCCAGATGTGGAAATCATAGGAAAGACAGTGAATATCCCGGAGGTCAACCGACCTGCGTTACAACTTGCAGGTTTTTTCGATCATTTTGATTCAGAAAGAATTCAGATTGTAGGAAATGTGGAGTATGCATATTTAAAAACACTGACGGAAGAACAGAAGGAAAAAATCTATGACATTATTCTTGCATATCATATTCCGGCCTTTGTATTTTGCAGAAGACTTATGCCGGAGGAAGTATTTTTGAAAAAAGCCATAGAGCATGACATTCCGGTATTTCTTTCAGATAAGAAAACTTCTTCATTTACGGCTGAAGTTATCCGCTGGCTTAATGTAGAACTGGCACCATGTATTTCGATTCATGGAGTACTTGTAGATGTCTATGGTGTAGGAGTACTGATCCGTGGCGAGAGTGGAATTGGTAAGAGTGAGGCTGCATTGGAACTGGTAAAAAGAGGACACCGCCTTGTGGCAGATGATGTGGTAGAGATTCATAAGGTAAGTGATGATACATTAGTTGGTATGGCTACAGAGATTACCAGGCACTTTATCGAGCTGCGTGGAATTGGAATCGTAGATGTGAAAACTCTGTTTGGAGTACAGAGTGTCAAGAAAACACAGAATATCGATCTTGTTATTAATCTGGAAGACTGGAGCAAAGAGAAAGAATATGACAGATTAGGAATGAATGAGGATCATGAAGAGTATCTGGGAAATAAAGTTGTTTGTTATCGGATTCCGGTTCGACCGGGAAGGAATCTGGCTGTGATTGTGGAATGTGCGGCAATTAATCACAGACAGAAGCAGATGGGTTATAATGCAGTGGAAGAATTATATCGCCGCGTACAGGAGAATTTAAGGAAAAAGTAGGGGAACAATATGAAATTTTGTTTTGGAGTAGATATTGGCGGAACATCGGTAAAAATGGGGTTGTTCCAGGAGAATGGAAAGCTGATTGAAAAGTGGGCTTTAAAGACCAGAACAGAGAGGGAAGGCGAACAAATTCTGCCGGATGTGGCAGCATCCATCCGGCGAAAAATGAAGGAGTATGGATTGTTGACCATTGATGTGCGGGGGATCGGTGTTGGAATTCCGGCTCCTGTCAGAGAAGATGGGATTGTGCGTGGAACAGCTAATCTGGGATGGAAATATAAGGAAGTAAAGAAAGAACTGGAAGCACTTACCGGAATTACAGTGAAAACGGGAAATGATGCAAATATGGCAGCGCTTGGTGAAATGTGGCTAGGGGCTGGAAGAGGACATGAAAATCTGATTATGGTAACACTTGGAACCGGTGTAGGTGGTGCTGTTATTTTTGATGGAAAATGTGTGTCCGGTGGTCATGGAGCAGCCGGAGAAATCGGACATATCTGTGTCAATGAGAAAGAAACACGTTCTTGCGGATGCGGAAGGAAAGGCTGTCTGGAGCAGTACGCATCTGCAACCGGGATTGCAAGACTGGCACAAGAAAGATTAAAGCAGGAAAGAAGTGGCAGTATACTGAAAGAAAATGATGTTAATGCCAAGCGGGTTTTTGACGCAGTAAAAGCCGGGGATATTATTGCAAAAATGATAGCAGAGGAATTCGGAAGGTATCTGGGACATGCACTGGCAAATATTGCAGCCGTGTGTGATCCGACGATTATTGTCATAGGAGGTGGTGTGTCTAAAGCAGGAAAAGTCCTGTTACCATACATAGAAAAACCATTCAGAGAGAAAGTATTTTTTGCCAATGAAGCAACAGAATTTGCACTTGCAGAGCTCGGAAATGATGCGGGAATCTGCGGTGCCGCAAAGCTGATATTGTAGGAAAATATTGTGATACTGCAGGGAAAATATTGTGGCGGAAAAAGAGGAGTAAGAAGTTTAAAAGGAGGATTCGAAAAGAAAATAAAAGGCGTATGTTTTGGGACATACGCCTTATGTTATGCTGTTTTGCGACAACTATGATAAGTTATTGAAATGGAAATCCTTATTCCGTATCAGGGTCCGTAGAAGGTTCTGATGGTGTTGTCGGCTCAGTAGGTGTTGTTGGGGCTGTGGTGCCGGAATTATTATTGTTGTCGTTGCTATTGTTGCTTCCGGAATGATTGTTATCATCCGTATCATTTGGTTCTTCCTCTGGTTCCGGTTCTACATAATGACCTCCGCAGGTCTCAGTAGGTGCGGTGCCCGGTGCAAAATATTCAGTAAGAGAAGGGCACTCGCCTGCAATTGCAAGAAGTCCGGTCTCGGTACAGATTGTTTTGCGCTCAATGGTAGACGGCATAGAGAAATCTTTGTATGGAAGATTTAACTCGCTGTCAATTCGGTTCATAATCTTTGCCCAGATTTTTTCGTGATAATACCAGTTGCTTCCGCTCATTTCTTTGTTGTCATCATAGCCAAGCCAGATGGAACAGGTATAGTATGGGGTATATCCGCTGAACCAGAAATCCTTGTTGTAGGAAGTAGTTCCTGATTTTCCGGCTACAGCCATATTATTAAGCTGTGCATATGGTGCAGCAGTACCTTTTGATACAACATCTTCCATAGCACTTGTCAGTAGGGCAGCGGTGGTATCCTTTAATACAGTTACAGGTTCTTGTGTATTGTCAATCAGAACATTTCCGTCATGATCAAGTACTTTGGTGTAAAGGATAGGTTTGTAGTAGGTTCCACCGTTAGCAATGGCTGCGTAAGCGGCTGTCAGTTCATAATTGTAGACACCGGTTTTGATACCGCCAAGAGCAAGAGATTCATTGTATTGGTCGGTACTGTCTAAAGTGGAAATACCAAATTTCTGTACATATTCATAACCAAGGCCGATAGAGATTTCGTTTAATACTTTGACAGTAGGGATGTTCATAGACTGCTCAATTGCTTTTCTCAATGTAGCCGTACCTACATAATAGTTGCCCCACCAGTTTTGAACAGATTTTCCATCCTTGTACTTGTATGGCTCGTCCACTTCGGTATCGGCAAGTGTTTTACCGCCTACGTCAAAGGCTGGTGCATATACAGCGAGAATCTTGAAGCAGGAACCCGGCTGACGGGTGCTTCCCTGATAAGCACGGTTTAAGCCACGGTTGGTTGTCTTTTCGCCGCGTCCGCCGACCAAAGCCTTGATCTGTCCGTTGGACTGGTCAATGACACATACAGAAGACTGTGGCTGTGGAGAAAGATTCACATATTCATCATAGGTAACATCGTCTTCCTTTGTTACGCTGGCGCGGAAAGCCTCGATACGGGCATAGGCGGCATCTTGGCTGGAAAACAGACGTCCCTGGTCATCATTGTAGTTTTCAGCACCAAAATTTTTTAAATGACCGGCACTGTAATTGTCCTGGGTTCCATCTGCTCTTGTAATGGTCAGCGCATAGTCTACACCCCATTCTATCTTAGACGGGAAGTTGGAGTCATCGGAAAGTTCCTGTTCACAAATGTTTTGGATGGTTACATTCTGAGTAGAAAAAATGGTAAGACCACCGCCATACAAAGCATTGTAAGCTTGATTCTGTGTATAATTTAATCCATTTGGATCCATTAAATCATCCATTAGCTGTTCTGTTAACGCATCATTAAAGTAAGAAGTAATATTGCTCTCCGCCAATACTTCCGTATTGACTGTCTGAATACGGGCATATACATCATCCGCTTCCGCTTCGTCATATTCTTCCTGGGTAATATAACCCTGCTCCAGCATATTATTTAATACTTTATCCCGTCTCTTTGCATTTTCCTCCGGGTTCGTAATTGGATTATAACGTCCCGGACTCTGGGTAATTCCGGCAATGGTTGCACATTCGGACAGGGTAAGTTCAGAGACATCCTTACGGAAATAACGGTTGGCTGCAGCCTGAACACCCAAGGTATTCTGACCTAAGTTGATGGTATTCATATAGCTTTCCAAAATACTGTTTTTATCCAACATCTTTTCAATTTGAAGAGCAAGGTACTGCTCCTGAAGCTTACGCTCTACCTTTTCGTATTTCGTTTCATTTACGAAATCAGGAAAGACATTATTCTTAATGAGCTGCTGGGTAATGGTACTGGCACCTTCGGTAAAGTGTCCGCCATTCATGATACCGACCATTCCGGCTCGGATAATCCCTTTGATATCAATTCCGTTATGCTGATAGAAGCGGGAATCCTCGATTGCTACAAAGGCATGCTGTAAGTTTTCTGGAATTTTATCAATAGTTACATATTGCCGATTTGCACCGCTCCTTGTTAAAGTTCCTGTATTTGTTACACCATCATCCGCTACTATTGGACTGCTATATCCGCTTGGCTTGATGCTTTCGGCAGTAATTTCCGGTGCATTATCAATGACCTGTTTTACCATGAGACCAACTGCCCCAACCGCAATGATGCAGGCCAGGACAAACAGTATCAGAAAACCTTTGAACAGGCGTACACCGATTCGTTTCTTCTGCATCGTCGATTTCGACGTAATATTTTTTTGCTTTTTAGAAGCCTTTCGTTTACTGTAATTCATAAATTGTGCCTCCTTATAATTGGATATTATACCAAATCTGCAGATTTAAATAAAGCAGAAAATCAAAACTTCATCTATATATAGGAGATTTTTAAGAAATTCTTTGGAAATATGTCAAAAACAGTGTATAATGTGCGTGAAATGGTGTGCATCGTCAGAATTGACGGTAAAAACGAAAAAAATAGAGAAAAAAATATAGTAGGAGAAATAAAATTAATGCTAAATAAATATAAAACGGTATATATCGGTGGTGAAGGCGAAATTGTAGAAAAGAAATCCCGGTTTATTGCAACTGTGCGTCCGGTAAAAACAGAAGAAGAGGCAAATTTGTTTATTGAAAGCATAAAGAAACAATATTGGGATGCAAGACATAATTGCTTTGCTTACGTGCTTGGAGAGCGGTCACAAATTCAAAGATGCAGTGATGATGGAGAACCAAGTGGAACGGCAGGAAAGCCTATGCTTGAAGTTCTTATGGGAGAAGAATTGCATGATACTGTGGTTGTAGTAACACGATATTTTGGAGGAACTCTTCTGGGAACAGGGGGACTTGTACGTGCCTATCAGGGGGCAACAAAAGCAGGATTACATGCAAGTACTGTGATTGAAAAATGCTATGGAAGAAAGTGGAAAATCGGGACAGATTATACAGGTCTTGGAAAAATTCAGTATATTTTAGGGCAGAGGGGACTTTCTGTTCTGGATACGGATTATACAGAGAAAGTAGAATTTACTGTGCTGATTCCAGTAGAAGCGGAAGAAAGTGTGCGAAGTGAAATCATAGAAGGAACAAATGGACAGGCAGAGATAGAGGCAGGAGAAGCGTGCTATTTTGCAGAAGTGAATAAAGAAATGATAATATTTTCAGAGTAATACAAAAGATTTCAAAAGCCTTTTGCCGGCATGAGTGGAAATAATAAAAAGGTGCTGACAAAGTAGATAACCTACCTTGCCGGCACCTTTTTACTTATGTATTCGTTTACTGGAATTCTGGTTCGATTAAACCGTAACTTCCGTCTTTTCTTTTGTAAACTACATTTACTTCATCTGTTTCAGCATTGCTGAATACAAAGAAAGCATGTCCTAACAGTTCCATCTGGATGCATGCATCTTCAGGGAACATAGGTTTCATTCCGAAACGTTTGGTGCGGACGATTTTGATTTCTTCCAAATCAGGAATATTAGATTCTTCTTCGATAAACTCCTGACGGAAATCATGTCCTCCCTGATGTTTAGCTAGTAATTTGGTCTTATATTTCCTGAGCTGACGTTCAATAATTTCCTCTACCAAATCGATAGATACATACATATCATTGCTAACCTGTTCAGAACGAATTATATTGCCTTTGACAGGAATTGTAACCTCGATTTTCTGCCGGTCCTTTTCGACACTGAGTGTAACGATAATCTCCGTCTCTGGTGTAAAGTATTTCTCCAGTTTACCCAGTTTTGATTCGACTGCTTCCTTAAGACCAGGTGTAATGTCGATGTTTCTTCCGCTAATGATGAATTTCATATAGCTCAACTCCTTTTTTGTAAATTTCCCATAACCATATTCCATTCCCCTAGTAACGTTTGTTATGAGATGCTTGTTACTATGTGTTTATTATACTCTATTATGCCTGTAATCTGCAATGAAAAAAAGTATAAAATTTCTATATTTTCATGAAATTTTCATTTTTTAGTTTACTTTTTTCTGATAAGTCGTAAAAACATAAGGGTATCCATATACAATCCAGAAAATCACGGCTGTGTAGCGTAGGAATTTCCAGATCAGAAAAGAGTCAAATATTAATTTCGGAACAAGGTAGATGACCAGTGTCAACAGGATTCCGATGAAAAAGCGAAGAAATAACGGTTTCTTTCCACCGGAATTTTCGGTAGTGAAATTGAGTCTGGTCCGTTCCAGATACCATCCGCTTACAAAGCCAATCGTGGCACCTGCCATTTTGAAACAGTCTTCAATATATTTGCGCTCAATGGTTCCATTCTGATATAGATAGAATGCATAGAGTGTAAAGAAAATGGCAAAAGCACCAATAATCATACAGATGGAAAGTGTATATTTTTCATTTTCCAATATATGCTGACTTTTCCAGACGATGGCACTGATAATCAGTGTGACAATCAGGGCAGTGCAGACATCCTTCGGAGTGTGTACCCCCAGATACATTCTGGAAAAACCTACTGAAAGAAATAAAATAATATATAATAGCTTCAAATACCATCTTTTCGCTGCAAAAGTAAGTGGAGCAAACAGGCTTGCTGCACTTTGGGTATGCCCGCTGGGAAAAGAATAGCCTGTAGCAGCGCTTACTGCACTTTCTACAGGCTGAAAGTCCGAATCCAGCACCCATGGGCGCGGGATTCGAAATGTAATTTTCAGACCCTGCACACAAATCCCGGAAGTGACGTAAGTAAATCCGACAGTTGTGGCAAGTTTTTTATTATAGCACCAGTACAGAGCGCAGATAACCACTACAGGAAGCATTTCCTGCCCTAGATAGGTAATAAACTGGAAAATCTGTTCTCCAAGCGGTGTACGGATTTCGGAAAGCATCCATAAAAAATACATTAGTTTATTCCTCTTTTTCTCATCTTGCTGTCCAGAATCTTTTTGCGGATTCGGAGAGACTTCGGAGTAACTTCAAGTAATTCGTCTGTATCAATAAAGTCCAAAGCCTCTTCCAGACTGAGTACCTTTGGAGGAGTCAGTTTTAATGCCTCGTCTGCACTGGAAGAACGGGTATTTGTCAAATGCTTTGTTTTACATACATTTAATTCAATGTCATCGGTTTTTGCATTCTGTCCGACTACCATGCCTGCGTAAACTTTTTCACCCGGTTTGATGAAGAGTGTACCACGGTCCTGTGCGTTGAACAGTCCGTAGGCAACGGCTTCACCGGTCTCGAATGCAATCAGAGAACCCTGGCTGCGGTACTGGATGTCACCTTTATATGGGGCATAGCCGTCAAATGCAGTATTGATGATACCATTTCCTTTTGTGTCGGTTAAGAAGTCACCGCGATATCCGATAAGCCCACGGGATGGAATAGAGAATTCCAGTCGGGTGTATCCACCATTTGACATTCCCATGTTGCGAAGTTCCCCTTTTCGTTGACTGAGCTTTTCGATGACAACACCGGTAAATTCATCCGGCACATCAATGTATGCGATTTCCATTGGCTCTAATTTTTTACCATTTTCATCTGTCTTGTAAAGGACTTCTGCCTTGCTGACTGCAAATTCATAGCCTTCTCGACGCATATTTTCAACAAGTACGGATAAATGAAGTTCCCCACGTCCGGACACCTTGAAACTATCTGTATTGTCTGTTTCCTCTACACGAAGGCTGACATCTGTGTTCAGCTCACGGAACAGACGCTCACGTAAGTGACGGGAAGTAACGAATTTTCCTTCCTGTCCTGCAAATGGACTGTCATTTACAATGAACTGCATTGCAATGGTTGGCTCAGAAATTTTCTGGAACTCAATCGGATTCGGTGCATCTAAGGAGCAGATGGTATCTCCGATGGAAATATCGGCAATCCCTGAGATAGCGACAATCGAACCGATACCGGCTTCTTTGACTTCTACTTTGTTCAGACCGTCAAATTCATATAATTTACTGATTTTTACTTTCTTCTGTTTGTCAGGGTCGTGGTGGTTTACTACAATCACATCCTGGTTGACAGAAATGGTACCGTTATCTACTTTACCAACACCAATACGTCCTACATATTCGTTGTAATCGATGGTACTAATTAACATCTGGGTACCGGCATCCGGGTCACCTTCCGGGGCAGGAATGTAGTCCAGAATGGTTTCAAACAAAGGTGTCATATCTACCGGCTCATCACCTGTATGGTAGGTTGCATACCCGTCTCTTGCAGACGCAAAGACGAATGGGCAGTCCAACTGGTCTTCATCAGCGCCCAGGTCAATGAGGAGTTCCAGCACTTCGTCGATGACATCGGCCGGTCTTGCTTCCGGACGGTCAATTTTGTTAATGCAGACAATAACGGGAAGCTTTAAAGCAAGTGCTTTCATCAAAACGAATTTTGTCTGTGGCATTGCGCCTTCGAATGCGTCAACAACAAGGATAACACCATTTACCATCTTAAGGACACGTTCTACTTCGCCACCGAAGTCAGCATGTCCCGGAGTGTCAATGATGTTGATTTTTGTGTTTTCATAATATACAGCAGTGTTTTTGGAGAGGATGGTAATTCCTCGTTCACGCTCGATGTCGTTGGAATCCATGACACGTTCCGCTACTTCCTGATTTTCACGAAATACACCGCTTTGTCTTAAAAGTTGGTCTACCAATGTTGTTTTACCATGGTCAACATGGGCAATAATTGCAACATTTCTGATGTCTTCACGTTTTGTTCTCATTTTTTTACCCTTCTTTTATCTTCTTCTCATAAATATGTTGATATAGTGCCGGGACAAAATATAGCTGTCCCATGAATATTTTCTTATATAGTAAAAATTACATACCGTTCATTGTAGCACATTCCCATATTAGTTTACAAGATGTA
The DNA here is from genome assembly GCA_934307065.1 of uncultured Bariatricus sp. GTDB lineage: Bacteria > Bacillota > Clostridia > Lachnospirales > Lachnospiraceae > Allocoprococcus. The sequence goes on from CAKRCD010000009.1 coordinate 26,010, forward strand.
ATCATTTATATTTTTTTATATGGGAAAATTTTCTTATTTTGGTTCTAAGTGGAGAAAAACGAACATAAATTAGGTATTGACCTAAAATACAGATATGAAAAGGAAGGAGATTTACGACGTATGTCAGATAAGATTATTGAAAATAACCAAGTAACTATAATGGGACAGGTGGACAGCGAATTTGAATTCAGTCATGAGGTGTTCGGAGAAGGCTTTTATATAATAGAAGTGCTGGTAAAACGTCTGAGCAATTCGGATGACCGGATTCCACTGATGATTTCGGAAAGACTGATTGATGTGACGCAGGATTACCGTGGAGAGTATATTGTGGCACACGGGCAGTTCCGCTCCTATAACCGCCATGAAGAACAGAAGAACCGGCTGGTGCTTTCTGTGTTTGCGCGAGAGGTTGAATTTGTAGAAGAAGAACCGGAGGGGACAAAGACGAACAGTATTTTACTGGATGGCTACATATGCAAAGAGCCGGTCTACCGGAAAACTCCACTTGGCAGAGAGATTGCAGATTTATTGCTTGCGGTCAATCGTCCATATGGAAAATCCGATTATATTCCATGCATCTGCTGGGGAAGAAATGCAAGATTTGCATCCGGATTTGAGGTTGGAGAACATGTTCAGGTGCTTGGACGGATTCAGAGCAGGGAATATATTAAGAAGCTGTCCGAGACAGAAACGCAAAAGCGGATTGCTTATGAAGTATCAGTGAGTAAATTAGAATGTATGTGTGAATGAGAAAACAGTAAAAGAGTAATATACATCAATTGACATGGATTACATTTAATGCTAAACTTGGGTTAATTAGTTGAAGTACAGCAATAGAAGTAAAGTCAGGAGGATGCGTATGTCTATTTTTACTGGTTCGGGTGTGGCAATTGTAACACCATTTAATGAAGATGAAAGTGTCAATTATGACAAATTAGACGAATTGTTAGATTATCACTGCAGCAATGGGACAGATAGTATTATTATCTGTGGAACTACAGGAGAATCTTCTACATTATCAGAAGAGGAGCATATGGATGTTGTAAAGTTTGCTATTGAACGTGTGAATGGACGGCTTCCGGTAATTGCAGGAACAGGTTCCAACAGTACACTGACCACCATCCAGATGTCAAAGGAAGCGGTGGAAGACGGGGCAGATGGTCTTCTGCTTGTAACACCATATTATAATAAGTGTACGCAGGGTGGTCTGATTGCACATTATACCGCAGTTGCCAAGGAAGCAAAGGCTCCGATTATTCTATACAGCGTAGCAAGTCGTACCGGAGTGAATATTGCACCGGAGACGGTAGCTGCCTTATATAAAGATGTAGAAAATATCGTGGCTGTGAAGGAAGCTTCCGGTAATATCAGTCAGGTTGCAAAGATTATGAATCTGACCGATGGAAAGATTGATTTATATTCTGGAAATGATGACCAGATAGTACCACTGCTATCGCTTGGCGGAAAAGGTGTTATTTCCGTGCTTGCAAATATTGCACCGCAGTATACTCATGATATTTGTGCAAAATTCTTCGCCGGGGATGTGGAAGGAAGCTGTAAGATGCAGTTAGATGCCATTCCGCTTATTGGAAAATTATTCTGCGAAGTAAATCCAATTCCAGTGAAGAAGGCGCTGAATCTGCTTGGAAAAGATGTGGGACCGCTCCGTATGCCGCTTACTGAGATGACGGAGGAAAATGCTTCCGCTTTGGCAAAAGCAATGAAAGAGTTTGGATTAGAAGTAATGTAGAATAAAAGGGACCTTTTTAAAGGTCCCTTTGTTGTCTGTATCAAATTGTGAAAAGATATACAATGGAGGAAAAGAGAATGGTTAGAGCAATCATGCATGGCTGTAATGGCAAAATGGGTCAGGTAATTACAAGACTGGCAGCAGAAGATGGGCAGATAGAAATTGTAGCTGGTATCGATAGAAATAAAGCATTGAACAATACCTATCCTGTTTTTGAAACCTTAAAAGAGTGTAATGTAGAAGCAGATGTTGTGATTGATTTTTCCAATGCAGCAGCTGTAGAGGAACTGCTTAAAGTATGTGTGGAAAAACAGCTTCCGGTAGTCCTTTGCACAACCGGGCTTTCGGAAGAACAGCTCGATAAGACAGAAGAGGCAGCAAAAAAAGTAGCAGTATTGCGTTCTGCCAATATGTCGCTTGGAATTAATTTGTTGATGAAACTGCTTCAGCGTGCAGCTGTCGTGCTGGCTCCGGCAGGATTCGATATGGAAATTGTAGAGAAACATCATAACCAGAAACTGGATGCGCCAAGCGGAACTGCGATTGCCCTGGCGGATTCTATGAATGAAGCAATGGATAAAGCATACACTTATACTTATGACAGAAGTAAGGAAAGGAAAAAAAGAGAAAAGCAGGAAATCGGTATTTCAGCAGTCCGTGGAGGAACCATTGTGGGAGAACACGAAGTGATTTTTGCGGGTGCCGATGAAGTGATTGAATTCAAGCATACGGCCTACTCGAAGGCAATATTTGGAAAAGGTGCCATAGAAGCAGCAAAATATCTTGCGGGAAAGCCTGCGGGACGGTATGATATGAGTGATGTGATTCAGTTATAAGAACGGTATGTGGGAGGAAAACATGGAAGAACTGAGACAAAAGTATCTGGAAAGGCTGTCCGAGCTGTTTCCATCGATTTCAAAGGCTTCATCGGAAATTATCAATTTGCAGGCAATTTTAAATCTGCCGAAGGGGACGGAACATTTTCTGACGGATATTCATGGAGAATACGAGGCATTTAACCATGTGTTAAAAAACGGATCCGGAACCATTAAGCGTAAGATAGAAGATGTGTTTGGAAACACTATGAGCAGTAAAGATAAACAGACTCTGGCTACAGTGATTTACTATCCAAAAGAAAAAATGGAGGAAATTAAAACCAGAGAGTCAAACATGGATGACTGGTATAAGATTATGCTGTACCGGATGATTGAAATCAGTAAGAACGCAGCAAGGAAATACACCCGCTCAAAGGTACGGAAGGCTCTTCCGAAGGAATACGCTTATATCATGGAAGAACTGATTATGGCGAAAACAGACATGCCGGATAAAGAATCTTACTATGCTTCGATTATTAATACCATTATTGAAATCGGATGTGCGGAGGAATTTATTGTTGCAATGAGTGAGCTGATTCAGAGACTGACCGTGGATCATCTTCATATTGTGGGGGATATTTATGACCGTGGTCCGGGGCCACATCTGATTATGGACAAGCTTCTGACCTATCATTCTCTGGATATTCAGTGGGGAAATCATGATGTGCTCTGGATGGGTGCGGCAGCAGGCCAGGAATGTTGTATTGCAAATGTAATCCGTATTTGTGCCCGATATGGCAATCTGGATATCCTTGAAGATGGCTATGGGATTAATCTGCTTCCACTGGCCAATTTTGCACTGAATGCGTATGCCGATGATCCGTGTACCTGTTTTGCACTGAAAGGTCCTGCACAGGAACATCCGGAAGAAAAGGAACTGAATATGAAAATGCACAAGGCAATCAGTGTCATTCAGTTCAAACTGGAAGGACAATGTTCAAAGCGTTATCCGGAATATGGATTTGAACGGAGAAATTTTTTAGATAAAATTAATTGGGAAAAAAGAACTGTAAATGTAGATGGAGAAGAATATCCGATGCTGGATGTGAATTTCCCGACCATTGACCGGGAGCATCCATACGAATTGTCAGAAGAGGAGACAGAAATTGTAGACCGTCTTGTTTCGGCATTTTCAGGATGTGAAAAGCTTCAGCATCATATGCGTTTCTTGTTAAATAAAGGTTCGTTGTATAAAATTTACAATTCAAATTTGTTATATCATGGCTGTGTTCCGCTCACAAATGAAAAAAGGCTGAAAGAGGTTAACATATACGGAAAAACATATAAAGGACGTGCACTTTACGATGCACTGGATGCTTATATCAGACAGGGATTCTTTGCGGTAGATAAGGAAGAACGCAGAAAAGGAAGAGACCTGATGTGGTATATCTGGCAGGGCGAAAATTCTCCGCTTTTTGCCAAAAGCAAGATGGCTACATTTGAACGTTATTTTCTGGAAGATGAAGAAGTGAAAAAAGAGCACAAAAATGCCTATTATAAATGTCTGGAAAATGAAGAAGTGATTGATATGATTTTGAGAGAGTTCGATTTAGAACCGCAACGTTCTCATATTATTAACGGGCATGTTCCGGTAAAGACAAAAGATGGGGAAAGCCCAATCAAATGCAATGGAAAAGTACTTGTAATAGATGGAGGATTTTCGAAAGCTTATCAGAGTCAGACAGGAATTGCGGGGTATACACTGATTTATAACTCTTATGGCTTGATTCTTGCAGCACATGAACCGTTTGAATCGACTGAGGCCGCAATTAAAAAAGAAATTGATATTCATTCAGATAGTGTTATCGTAAGAAGGGTTATTTCAAGAAAAAGTGTTAATGATACAGATGAAGGTAAAGTGTTAAGGGAACGGATTGCTGACTTGGAAACCTTGCTGACAGCCTATCGAAGTGGAAAAATTATTGAAAAAGTTTAATAAAAATACATAAAATCCCCCAATCTGTAAATAGTAAGGATTACCTATTAATTATTTGCGGAAAGGGAGATATGAAAATGAAATATGTAAGAAGATTGTTATTAATTTCTTTTTGCGCTATGCTGTTGACTTTTACTGCATGCGGAAACAACGATGCCAACGATGGCAATAATACGGTAAATGATGCCACGAATGGAAGTGACGGTCCGGTAACAGACGGAAATACTGCTACAGATAATAATGCAGCAGACGGTGTTGGTAAAGGATTGGAAGACGCTGCGGATGGTATTGGCGAAGGTATCCGGGATGCAGCAGACGGCATTGGAGACGGTGCAGAAGATATCATAGATGGTGCTCGGAATAATGCAGAAAATGCTACTCAGGGAACTAAGAACGGAGTAGATAATGATGGAACTAACGTAACAAGATAAGAGAATAGGAAAAAAGAACAGCGATATCATTTACCGCCTGTCCTGGAAACAGGGCAGGCGGTAAAGAATTTATTGACAGACTTATGGATAAAAGGTCAAAGTCTTTTTTGGTTAACATTTAGTTAACAGTTTATAAATTGATTGAAGTAGAAACGAAAGCGTGATAAAATAAAACGATAATGTTGATATCATATGATGAATAAAACACAAGGAGTTAATCAAAAATGGGTTTTTTAGAAAAGATATTTGGAACACATAGCCAGAATGAGCTGAAAAGAATTTATCCAATTGTTGACCATATTGAAGCACTGGAACCAGAGATGCAAAAGTTATCTGATGAAGAATTAAGGGACAAAACCAGGGAATTTAAAGAACGTCTTGGAAATGGCGAGACACTGGATGATATTCTTCCGGAAGCATTTGCAACCGTGCGCGAGGCAGCATCCCGTACACTTGGAATGCGTCATTACCGCGTACAGTTAGTTGGTGGAATCATCCTGCATCAGGGACGTATTGCAGAAATGAGAACCGGTGAAGGTAAAACATTGGTTTCTACACTCCCGGCATATCTGAATGCACTGACCGGAGAAGGTGTACATATTGTCACGGTCAATGATTATCTGGCAAAGCGTGATGCAGAGTGGATGGGACAGGTTCATGAATTTCTGGGGCTGACTGTCGGTGTTGTGCTGAATTCTATGACAAATGATGAGCGTCGTGAGGCATATAACTGCGATATTACTTATGTGACGAATAATGAACTCGGATTTGATTATCTGAGAGATAACATGGTTATCTACAAGGAACAGCTTGTGCAGAGAGGCATGAAATATGCCATCATCGATGAGGTAGACTCTGTATTGATTGATGAAGCAAGAACGCCACTTATTATTTCCGGACAGAGTGGAAAATCAACAAGATTATATGAAGCATGCGATATACTTGCACGCCAGTTACAGCGTGGAGAAGCCAGTGGGGAATTTTCCAAGATTGATGCGATTATGGGTGAGACCATCGAAGAGACCGGTGATTTCATTGTAAATGAAAAGGAAAAGAGCGTAAACCTGACAGAAGATGGTGTGAAGAAAGTTGAACAGTTCTTCCATATCGATAATCTGGCAGATGCAGAAAATCTGGAAATCCAGCATAATATTATTTTAGCACTCCGTGCACATAACCTGATGTTTAAAGATCAGGATTATGTGGTAAAAGACGATGAGGTTCTGATTGTAGATGAATTTACCGGACGTATTATGCCGGGCCGCCGCTATTCAGACGGTCTTCATCAGGCGATAGAAGCAAAAGAACATGTAAAGGTTAAAAGAGAAAGCAGAACTCTGGCAACGATTACGTTCCAGAACTTATTTAATAAATATGAGAAGAAGAGTGGTATGACGGGTACCGCCCTGACAGAAGAGCAGGAGTTCCGTGATATTTACGGAATGGATGTTATTGAGATTCCGACCAATCTTCCGGTTCAGCGAGTAGATTTAAATGACGTAGTTTACAAGACAAAGAGAGAAAAATATCATGCTGTTATCCAGGAAATCTGTGAAGCACATGCCAAAGGACAACCTGTTCTGGTTGGTACGATTACGATTGAAACTTCGGAACTGCTCAGCAAAATGTTGTCAAGAGAAGGAATTCAGCATAATGTGTTGAATGCCAAATTCCATGAAAAGGAAGCAGAAATTGTAGCACAGGCAGGACAGCACGGAGCGGTAACAATCGCAACAAACATGGCTGGTCGTGGTACGGATATTAAGCTGGACGATGCTGCAAGAGAAGCAGGCGGTCTTAAGATTATCGGTACAGAGCGGCATGAGTCCCGGCGTATTGATAATCAGCTCCGCGGACGTTCCGGACGTCAGGGAGACCCGGGGGAATCCAGATTCTATCTGTCTCTGGAAGATGATTTACTTAGATTGTTCGGATCAGAACGTCTGATGGAAATCTTCAATGCCCTTGGAGTAGAAGAGGGAGAGCAGATTGAGCATAAAATGCTTTCCAATGCCATCGAAAAGGCACAGACAAAGATTGAAAACAACAACTTTGGAATCCGTAAGAATCTGTTAGAATATGACCAGGTAATGAATGAACAGAGAGAGATTATCTACGAAGAGAGACGTCGTGTACTGAATGGAGAAAGCATGCGTGAATCCATTTTCCATATGATTACAGACTTTGTGGAAAATGCGGTAGATGGAAACATTACTCCGGACCAGGATTGTGAAGAATGGGATTTGATTGCACTGAACAGGGATTTACAGGATGTAATTCCAACATTGCCATTGGTAACGCCAGAGGATGTGAAGGGGAAAGAAGTAAAACAGCTGAAGCATCTGTTAAAAGAACGTGCTGCAAAGGCTTACGAGGACAAAGAAGCAGAGTTCCCGGAAGCAGAACATTTACGAGAAGTAGAGCGTGTATTCTTACTGCGTGTTATTGATGCAAAATGGATGGCACATATTGATGATATGGACCAGCTCCGCCAAGGAATCGGTCTTCAGGCTTACGGCCAGAAAGACCCACTGGTAGAGTACAAAATGCTTGGTTATGACATGTTTGGTGAGATGACAAGAGCTATCACGCTTGATACTGTTCGTCTGCTGTTCCACGTAAAAGTAGAGCAGAAGGTAGAGCGTGAGCAGGTTGCCAAGGTAACAGGAACCAACAAGGATGAGTCAGCCGCAAAGGCACCAAAGACACGGTCTGAAAAGAAGGTTTATCCGAATGATCCTTGCCCTTGCGGAAGCGGTAAGAAATATAAACAGTGTTGTGGAAGAAAATAATATAAAAAATTAGCAAGATGAGAGGTGATAGAGTGGTTGCATTAGATGAATTCAAGGTAACGCTGAATGCGTATGATGAGCCTCTGAAAGAAATGAGGGATTCACTTTGACCTTCCGGCAAAGGAACGGCAGGTGGAAGAATTAGAACGGAGTATAGAAAAGCCGGAATTCTGGGATGATGCACAGGAATCCCAGAGAGTAATGAAGCAGTTAAAAGCATTGAAAGAGTTTCTGGAACAAATCAAAGAACTTACAATGTTATATGAAGATACAGGTATGTTGATTGAAATGGCAGAGGAAGAAGAGGATGAATCTCTGATTCCGGATATCCGTAAGGATTTGAAGAAGTTTGAAAAAGAATTTGAGACTTTGAAAATCCGTATTCTGCTGTCAGGCGAGTATGATTCTAAGAATGCCATTGTCACGTTACATGCCGGAGCAGGCGGTACGGACAGTTGTGACTGGGTAAATATGATGTACCGTATGTACTCCAGATATGCACAGAACAAAGGATTTGGAATTACGGTGCTGGATTATCAGGATGGAGATATTACCGGACTCAAAGGAATCACTTTTGAGGTCAGCGGTGAAAATGCCTATGGCTATTTTCAATCTGAAAAAGGAGTTCACAGGCTGGTTCGTATTTCCCCGTTTAATGCAGCAGGAAAGCGGCAGACGTCTTTTGCGTCCTGTGATGTACTTCCGAGTATCGATGATGATGTAGCAGTAGAAATCCGCGAAGAGGATTTGAAAATAGACACATATCGCGCCAGCGGAGCCGGTGGACAGCATATTAATAAGACATCATCTGCGGTGCGCATTACCCATCTTCCAACGGGAATCGTGGTACAGTGTCAGAATGAGCGCTCCCAGCTATTTAACAAAGATAAGGCAATGCAGATGCTGCGTGCCAAGCTTTATATGCTGGAAAAGCAGAAACAGGAAGAAAAAATGTCTGGCATCCGGGGAGAAGTCTGCGACATTAACTTTGGAAATCAGATACGTTCGTATATTATGCATCCGTATACACTTGTTAAGGACCACAGGACGAACGAGGAAAATGGAAATGTAACGGCAGTTATTGACGGTGACTTAGACCAGTTTATTAACGCATATTTAAAACAGAGGAGCAGCTAAGGATGAGAATTGCATTATTGGGTTATGGAACGGTTGGCTCAGGTGTGGTAGAAGTACTGGAGAAAAACCGGGAGCTTATCTCCGCAAGAGCAGGAAAAGAAATTGAAGTAAAATACATTCTGGATTTGAAGGATTTTTCCGGACAGAAAATACAGGAAAAGATTGTACATGAGTATGATGTTATTTTAAATGACGGGGAAGTAGAAATTGTAGTAGAGGCTATGGGCGGTATTGAACCGGCTTATACTTACGTAAAGAACGCACTTCTTGCAGGGAAGAGCGTAGTTTCTTCTAATAAGGCACTGGTTGCAAAATACGGTGCAGAGCTGATGAAAATTGCACGCGGGAAGCATGTAAATTTTCTGTTTGAGGCGAGTGTGGGAGGCGGGATTCCGATTCTGCGTGCACTTGGTTCTTCTCTTACGGGAGATGAAATTGAGAAAATTACAGGTATTTTAAATGGAACAACCAACTATATGATGACGAAGATGTTCTATGAAGGTGCAGACTATGCAGCTGTTCTCAAAGAAGCGCAGGCAAATGGATTTGCAGAGGCAGACCCGACAGCAGATGTGGAAGGGTATGATGCCTGCAGAAAGATTGCCATTCTGACTTCTATTATTTCTGGAAAGATGGTGGATTTCGAGGAAATTTACACAGAAGGAATCAGTAAAATCACCACAGAGGATATGAAGTATGCCAAGGCACTTGGAATGACAGTGAAGCTGCTTGCTGAGTGTGAAAAAGTGGACGGGAAATGGTTCGCCCAGGTAGCACCTTGTCTGCTTTCAAAGGAGCACCCGCTTTACAGTGTGAATGAAGTCTTTAATGCAGTGTTTGTAAAAGGCAATATGCTTGGAGATGCTATGTTCTATGGAAGCGGAGCCGGAAAGCTTCCGACTGCCAGTGCAGTTGTGGCTGATATTGTGGCAGAAGCAAAAAATCCGCATACAGATATTATGAATTTCTGGACAGAAGAGAAACTGGAACTGGAAAAGCACACAGAAATGACCAGACGTTTTTTGGTAAGAATACAGGGAAATCAGGCAGAACTTGCAGACCGTATCCAGAAAGATTTTGGAGAAGTACAGTATGTGAATCTGCAAGAATTTGACGAGGAGTTCGGATTTGTTACTCCTGTAATGACAGAAGGGGCATATCTGGAAAAGGCGAAAAACTATCCAACGATTTGCCATATGCTTAGGATGGAAGAGTAATATACTCTGAAACGTATAAGTGCACATTTGTGGTTATTATGGGAGTGGGGCAGTAGAAAGCCCTGACACATATAATGAAAAAAGGAAAGAAAAGTAGCTTTGTCTGGGAAGATGGTTATCGCCTGATAGCAAACTTACTGGATAAGTAGGAGGAAGAAATGCTGGTAGTAAAAAAATTTGGAGGCAGTTCTGTTGCAGATTCAGAACGTATCTTTAATGTGGCCAGACGCTGCGCAGAAGAATTTCAGCGTGGCAATGACGTGGTTGTCGTGTTGTCTGCCATGGGAGATACAACAGATGAACTTTTGGCGAAGGCTGCGGAAATCAATCCATATCCGTCCAAACGTGAGCTGGATATGCTTTTAACAACCGGAGAGCAGGTGTCGGTGGCGCTTATGGCTATGGCCTTGCAATATTTGCAGGTGCCTGCTATTTCATTGAATGCATTTCAGGTAAAAATGCATGGAACAGCAAGATATGGCAATTCCAGGTTTAAAAAAATTGATACAGACCGAATCGAACATGAATTAGAAGGACGGAAAATCGTTATTGTAACCGGATTCCAGGCAGTCAACAAGTATGATGATTGTGTTACACTTGGACGAGGCGGTTCCGATACAACAGCAGTAGCTCTTGCTGCAGCACTGCATGCAGACAAGTGCGAAATATTTACGGATGTGGACGGTGTTTACACAGCAGATCCGCGAATTGTGCCGAATGCCAGAAAGATTGAAGAGATTACATACGATGAAATGTTGGAACTGGCTACATCCGGTGCAAAAGTTCTGCATAATCGTTCTGTGGAAATGGCAAAAAAGTATGGTGTGGAGCTTGTAGTACGCTCCAGTCTGAATACAGAAGAAGGAACTGTGGTTAAGGAGGAAGTTGAAGTGGAAAAAATGTTAATTACCGGTGTGGCAGCGGATCGAAATACAGCCAGAATCTCAGTGCTCGGCATTGATGACAAGCCGGGAACTGCGTTTAAAATATTCAATGTGCTTGCAAAAAATAATATTAATGTAGATATTATTCTTCAGTCTGTAGGAAGAAATGGAACCAAGGATATTTCTTTTACGGTTTCAGAAGATGATTTGAAAGAAGCAATGGAAATTCTGGAGGCCAAGAAAAAATCTTTGACGATTAAGGAAATAACCTGCGATAAAGAAGTTGCCAAGATTTCGATTGTTGGTGCAGGAATGCTTACCAATCCGGGAGTTGCGGCAACGATGTTTGAATCTCTCTTTAATTCAAACATTAATATCAATATGATTTCTACATCTGAAATCCGTATTACGGTACTGATTGATGAGAAAGATACAGATAAAGCTCTGGTAGCGGTTCATGATGGATTTGGGCTGGAAGATTAAATAGAAAACAGTAATATGAAAAATGTCAGTGTATCTGGAAAACGATTCCTTGTTACACTGACATTTTTTTATCGTTTTGATAAATTATTATTCTGGTAATCCGGATTGGATGTAACTTCTTCGGAGAACCACTTTGGTGGAAGAAAGGCGAGGGCATCTTCTTTCGAAGAGAATTCTACTTCGGCAAGTATTAATGGAGCAAGTGCACCGTGAAAGATATCCAGTTCAACGGTATGCCCCGCATCCAATGGAATACGATATCGCTCTTTTGAAATCAGTTTGCCGTCTATCTTAGTAAGAAGATGTTGATAAGCTTCCTCTGTGAGCGGAAGATTATATTCTTCCCGCATCATAAGACCGGCAGATTTGTAGGTGAGTTCATATTTGGTGTCATCTTTACGGATTCTTACAACCGGATTGGTACAGAGGTATCCCTGCTCCAACGTTGTGTGTGGATAAGAATCCAGGTCAGCGGGTAGTTTTTTTATTAAAAATTTACGTTCAATTTCCATGAGGGTTGTTCCTTTCTGATTATTGGAATAAAGGTTGATGATACCGGATTGCTCCGTACTGCGTACTTTCGCAAGCCTGAGGCAGATGCCAGACCTTTTACCCTAGTATCATCATTATAAGAAAAATTTCACAGTTTTACAAGATTTGCATCATTGCTTTTCCGGTGGGACTCTGATAGAATCTGTTTAGAAAACAGATGTTCAGATTTTCGAAATGGAGCTTTATAGAACAAAATTTATGAAACAAAATTTACAGGACAGAATCGTAGAAAGGAAAATGGTATGAGCGAAGTAGTTGTATTATTGGCAGATGGATTTGAAGAAATAGAAGGACTTACGGTTGTGGATGTGATCAGGAGAGCCGGCATTTCTCTTACCACTGTTTCTATTATGAAGAAGGAGCAGGTGACCGGCGCCCATCAGATACAGGTAAAGGCAGATTGTCTGATGGAGGAAACAGATTTCTCTGACACGAAGATGGTGGTTCTTCCGGGAGGACTTGGCGGCATGCAGAACCTGGAGGCGCATGAAGGTGTGCGGGAATTATTGAGACAATTTGCAAAGGAGCAGCGTTATATCGGTGCAATCTGCGCAGCACCTACGATTCTTGGAAGAATGGGACTTCTGGAAGGTAAACGGGCAGTATGTTATCCTTCTATGGAAGATGGCCTTGTGGGAGCAGAAGTCTGCTATGAAGGCGTTGTGGCGGATGGAACTATCATAACCGGACGTGGAATGGGTGTGTCCATTGATTTTGCACTCCGCTTAGTCGAGGCACTTCGGGATGAGACACTGGCAGATGACATTGCTGAGCAGATCGTATATCAGAGAGGATTTTAGAAATGAAAAAAATAGTATGCTATCTACTAATTTCCATTATACTGCTTACGGGCTGTGGAAAGAAAGATTTGAAAGCGGCAGAATATGTGCGTGCAGATTTGGAATTGATTTTCCAGGGGGAAACGCAGGAAGCAAAAGAATTTCTGGATGCTTCGTCCAGTGATTTGAAGAAAGTATATGAAAATGGGATTCAGAGTTTCGTAGAAAACTATCTGATCATTGATACGGACGAAGAAAGTGGAAATATCAGTGCATACAGCTATTACGTGGAGGAAATCTTCCGCACAATGAAGTATCAGGTGGGCGAAGCAGTAGAAAAAGACAAAGATACTTACGAGGTAACCGTGACTTATCAGCCGGCAGACGTATTTGTCCAATTCGCTGAAAAGCTGCAGGAAGAATCAGCAAAGATTCAACAGAAGCAGGAGGAGGGGCAGTATACCGGAACCGAGGAAGAACAAAAGCAGGCAATGCTGGAAGAATATGTGACAGCTTCCTATGAACTGCTAGGTGAATCTTATTCTCAAATGCAGTACAATGAGGCAGAAGAATTTACATTTACCGTTACCAGAAGTGAGAAGAACCAGCCGCAGATGTCAGAGGATGAGATTAATCAGTTTATTGTGCAAATTTTATTGCTTGATAAACTGTAAAAGTTGTGTTATACTCTTAGAATCAGTGTAATGTAGATAAGTCTGTCGACTTTTCACGAATATAATTGGTGTATAATTTAGGAGGAAAATTGTAATGAGTTTACAGGTCGAAAAGTTAGAACACAATATGGCGAAGCTTACAATTGAAGTTTCTGCTGAAGAATTAGAAGGTGCAATCCAGAAATCATACCTCAAACAGAGAGGGAAAGTAAATGTTCCTGGTTTCCGTAAGGGCAAAGTACCTCGTCAGGTTATGGAGAAAATGTTCGGTGTAGAAGTATTTTACGAAGATGCAGCGAATACATTAATTCCAGATGCATATGCAAAAGCATATGATGAAGCTGATATCGACATCGTTTCCCAGCCATCTATCGAAGTAACACAGATTGAAAAGGGAAAACCATTTATCTTCACAGCAGAAGTTGCAGTAAGACCGGAAGTAAAACTTGGTGAATACAAAGGAGTAGAAGTTGATAAATTCTCTAACCGTGTTACAGCAAAAGAAATCGATGCTAAGTTAGAAGAAGAGAGAAATAAAAATGCAAGAACGGTCAATGTAGAAGGACGTCCTGTACAGAAAGACGATGAAGTGATTCTTGATTTCGAAGGATTTGTTGACGGTGTTGCATTTGATGGTGGAAAGGGAGAAAACTACTCTCTTACAATCGGATCTAACACGTTTATTCCGGGATTCGAAGATCAGCTTATCGGTGTAGAAGCCGGAAAAGAAGTAGAAGTAAATGTTACATTCCCAGAAGACTATCATGAAGAAAGCCTGAAAGGAAAACCGGCAGTATTTAAGTGTACTGTACATGAAATCAAAGCAAAAGAACTTCCTGAATTAGACGATGAATTTGCTTCAGAAGTTTCAGAATTTGATACATTAGAAGAATTAAAGGCTGATATCAAGGCTAAGATTAAAGAACAGAAGAATGCAGAAGGAAAGAGTGCACAGCAGGATCAGGCTCTTGATACCATTATTGCAGCTACAGAGATGGATATCCCGGATGCAATGGTTGAGACAGAAGCAAGACAGATGGTAGATTCTTTCGGACAGAGAATCCAGCAGCAGGGTCTTACTATGCAGCAGTACATGCAGTTTACAGGCATGGATACAGAAAAGATGCTTGAAGAGATGCGTCCACAGGCTATGAAGCGTATCCAGACAAGACTTGTTCTTGAAGCAATCGTAGCAGCAGAAAATATGGTAACTTCTGACGAAAGATTAGACGAAGAAATCGCTAAGATGGCAGAAATGTACTCTATGGAAGCAGACCAGCTTAAGAGCTACATGGGAGATGCAGAAAAAGAACAGATGAAGAAAGACATTGCTGTAGAGGATGCAGTTCAATTCATCCTTGACAATGCAGTAGAAAAATAATCATTTGACATAAAATGAATATAGGAGGTATGGGCATGAGTTTGATACCTTATGTTGTAGAACAGACAAGCCGTGGAGAACGTTCGTATGACATTTATTCCAGACTTTTAAAAGAGAGAATTATTTTCCTTGATACTGAGGTAAATGATGCATCAGCCAGTGTGATTGTTGCGCAGATGTTATTTTTAGAGGCGGAAGATCCGGAGAAGGATATTCAGTTTTATATCAACAGCCCGGGGGGTTCTATTTCGGCAGGAATGGCAATCTACGACACAATGAATTACATTAAATGTGATGTTTCTACAATGTGCATGGGAATGGCCGCAAGTATGGGAGCATTCCTACTTGCAGGAGGAACAAAAGGAAAGCGTTTCGCACTTCCGAATGCTGAGATTATGATTCATCAGCCTTCAGGCGGAGCGCAGGGTCAGGCTACAGAAATCGAAATCAATGCGAAACATATTCTTCGCATTCGTGAGAGAATGAACAGACTGATGGCAGAAAATACAGGTCAGCCATATGAAGTGGTTGCAGCAGATACTGAGAGAGACAATTGGAAGACTGCGGAAGAAGCAATGGCGTATGGACTGATTGACCAGGTTGTTACAAGCCGGTAGAAAGATAAGGGAATGTCCGAAGCCGGACATTCCTTTTGTTAGTATGAGGTGGAAGTATGGCAAATAAGCGTGATGAAGTGATAAGATGTTCTTTCTGCAATAAGACCCAGGCACAGGTTGGGAAAATGATTGCAGGACCGAATGGAGTATACATCTGCGACCAGTGTGTGGACGTATGCACAGAAATTATCGAAGAAGAAATGGGATATCAGGGACATGGAAGTGAGTTCGAAGATATCAATCTTTTAAAGCCGGAGGAAATTAAAGATTTTCTTGATGAATATGTAATTGGACAGGACGCAGCGAAGAAAGTACTGGCAGTATCCGTTTACAATCACTACAAGAGAATTATGTCCCAGCGTGATTTAGGAGTGGAACTTCAGAAGAGTAATATTCTGATGATTGGACCTACCGGATGTGGCAAGACCTTTCTGGCACAATCCCTTGCAAAAATCCTGAATGTGCCGTTTGCAATTGCAGATGCTACCGCACTTACCGAGGCAGGATATGTAGGTGAAGACGTAGAAAATATTCTGCTTAAGATTATTCAGGCAGCAGATGGGGATGTTGAACGTGCAGAGCATGGAATTATCTACATCGACGAAATTGACAAGATTACAAGAAAATCAGAAAATCCATCCATTACCAGAGATGTTTCCGGTGAAGGTGTACAGCAGGCATTGTTGAAAATTTTGGAAGGAACTGTTGCAAATGTACCACCACAGGGTGGAAGAAAACATCCGCATCAGGAATTGATTCCGATTGATACTACCAATATTTTATTTATCTGCGGTGGTGCGTTTGAAGGCATTGACAAGATTATTGAAAAACGTGTTGACACCAAGTCTATTGGCTTTGGCGCAGATATTGCAAAACAGCATGAATATAATATCGACAGACTGTTAGGTCAGGTATTGCCACAGGATTTGGTAAAATTTGGACTTATTCCGGAACTGGTCGGCCGTGTGCCTGTCACAGTGACCCTTCAGTCACTGGATAAAGAAGATTTGGTGCGGATTCTTACAGAGCCTAAGAATGCGATTGTAAAACAATATCAGAAGCTTTTGGAGCTGGATGATGTAGAACTGGAATTTGACAAAGATGCATTGGAAGCAATTGCAGAGACTTCTCTGAAACGGAAAACCGGAGCCAGAGGACTTCGTGCAATTATGGAAAATGTGATGATGGATACCATGTATCATGCACCATCAGATGCAGACCTGAAATACTGTAGAATTACCAAAGAAGCAGTATTGGGAAAAGAAGTTCCAGTGACAAATCAGTTGGAAAATAAAACGGAAAGTGCATAAAAGCCGTAAAACTGAAGATGTGAAGGTGCAGACGGGATAACCTGAGGCACCTTCTTTGTGTATATGTAAGTACACTGGGAAGATAAGGAGAAACAAGAATGAACAGAATGGCAAGTATTCCAATGGTTGCTCTTCGTGGAATGACAATTGTTCCTGAGATGGTTGTGAATTTTGATGTGAGCAGACAGTGTTCTATCGAGGCAATTCAGGAAGCTATGGCAAATGACCAGAAAATCTTTCTTTTAACACAGAAAGATGTCAATGTCGAAAACCCGACGAAGGATGATTTATACAGAATGGGAACAGTTGCTACTATTAAACAAGTGGCGAAGCTTCCAAAACAGATTCTTCGTGTGTTAATTACGGGGGAAGAAAAAGCAATTTTAAATGTAATTGAATTTTCAGAACCATATATGCGTGCGAATATTACCATTGTAGAAGATGCGGACCCGAGTGTGTTTTATGAAAATAAGCGGGAGGCCATGGTGCGGGGACTTCAGGAATTGTATGCCGAGTATGCAATCCGTAATCCGAAAATCAGCAAGGATGTTGTGAAGCATATACAAAATACAGAAGACATCTATTCTCTTGTGAATAAGGTGGCTGCCAATCTTCCGATTCATTATACAGAATTGCAGCAGATTCTGGAAGAAATGAATTTTCAGACCAAGTATGAGAGAATTTCCTATCGTCTGGTAAGTGAAACCAAGATTATGGATATCAAAGAGGAGATACAGAATAAGGTAAAAGAACGCCTGGACCGGCACCAAAGAGAGTATGTGCTGCGAGAGGAGCTCAAGCTGATACGGGAAGAATTAGGGGATGACAATGCGCTTTCTGTAGCGGAAGAGTTTGAACAGAAGGCAGCGGAACTGGATGCCACAGAAGAAGTCAAAACAAAGATTCAGAAAGAAATCAAGCGTTTTAAAAATTCCATGCAGAGTCCGGCAGAATCTAGTGTACTGCGTGGATACATTGAAACCATGCTGGAAATGCCGTGGGAGAAACGGGTCGAGGATTTCACTGACATTTCTTATGCCAGAGAAATTTTAGAGGCAGAGCATTACGGACTGGATGAGGTCAAGGAACGAGTGCTGGAGTATCTGGCAGTGCGGGCCATGACCAAGCAGGGCAGCAGCCCGATTTTGTGCCTTGTAGGACCTCCGGGAACCGGTAAGACCTCTATTGCCAAATCACTTGCCAAAGCATTGAAAAAGCCATATGTACGCATTTCATTGGGGGGTGTGCATGACGAGGCAGAGATTCGCGGTCACAGAAAGACTTATGTAGGAGCAATGCCGGGAAGAATCGCAAATGGAATCAAGACGGCAGGAGTAAAGAATCCATTTTTACTGTTGGATGAAATTGATAAAGTAAGTACAGACCATAAAGGCGATACATTTTCTGCACTTCTGGAAGTGTTGGACAGTGAGCAGAACAGCAGGTTCCGGGATCATTATCTGGAAGTACCACTTGATTTATCGGAAGTTACTTTTGTGATGACAGCAAACAGTCTGCAGACCATACCCGGACCATTACTGGACCGTATGGAAATTATAGAAATCAGTGGTTATACGGAAAACGAAAAGGTACATATTGCTACAGAACATCTGATTCCGAAGCAAATCGAGAAGCATGGTATTCAGAAGAATCAGCTTTCCATCAGCAAAAAGGTAGTGTGGAAGCTGGCGCGCAACTACACGAAAGAAGCCGGAGTACGTCAGCTGGAGCGTGAAATCGGAAGTATCTGTCGAAAAGCAGCCCGCGAGATTTATGAGGGGCACAAGAAAAAAATCCAGATAACCGAGCGGAATCTGGAGAAGTATGTAGGAAAAGAAAAATATGCGTATCATATGGCAAATGAACAGGACGAAGTCGGCATTGTAAGAGGGCTTGCCTGGACAAGTGTAGGTGGAGATACTTTGCAGATTGAGGTCAATGTGATGCCGGGAAAAGGTGAGATACTTTTGACTGGGCAATTGGGCGATGTAATGAAAGAGTCTGCCCAGACAGGAATCAGTTATATTCGTTCCATAAGTGATGCGCATGGAGTACCGGCAAAGTTCTTTGCAGAACATGATATCCATATTCATATTCCGGAAGGAGCTGTGCCGAAAGACGGACCGTCAGCAGGAATTACCATGGCAACGGCAATGTTTTCTGCAATTACGAACCAGAAGGTACGTGCAGATATTGCCATGACGGGAGAGATTACCTTAAGAGGCCGCGTACTTCCGATTGGCGGATTGAAAGAAAAACTTCTGGCAGCCAAACATGCGGGAATGAAGACAGTACTGGTTCCACTTCGGAATAAGAAGGATGTAGAAGAACTTTCCGAAGAAATTACGGAAGATCTGGAAATCATTCCGGTAGAGCACATGAATGAAGTATTGCAGCAGGCAATCCGGCAGGCAGAGGAAATCCTGTAAACAAAGAAAGGAAATAAAATGGTAATTAAGAAAATTAATCTGGAAACTGTGTGTGGAATCACAAGTAAACTCCCGGAAAATACACTTCCGGAAATTGCGTTCGCAGGGAAATCCAATGTGGGAAAATCCTCTCTGATTAATGCCCTGATGAACCGCAAGTCTTATGCGAGAACTTCTGCTACACCGGGAAAAACCCAGACCATTAACTATTATAATATCAATGATGCCATGTATCTGGTAGATTTGCCGGGATATGGTTATGCCAAGGTGTCTGAGAATGAGAAGATTGCCTGGGGCAAAATGATTGAACGATACTTAAATCAGTCTAAGCAGTTAAAAGCCGTGTTCCTGCTGATTGATATTCGGCATGACCCGTCAGCCAATGATAAGATGATGTATCACTGGATTGTAGAACAAGGCTTTCAGCCGATTATCATCGCTACAAAGCTGGACAAGATTAAGAGAAGTCAGGTTCAGAAACAAGTAAAGGCAGTGAAAACCGGACTGGATTTGCTTCCGGGAACAATCGTGATTCCGTTCTCGGCTGAGACAAAGCAGGGAAGAGAAGAAATATGGAACTTGATGGATGACATCGTGGCAGGAGAATATGAAGAATAGAAGTATAAAAGGGGTGGAATTTTCCACCCCTGATTTATTCTATATATTGATTCCTATTTTGGAACCCGGCAGCATGTTACATAACCTTACGGAACAATGCGATGAAGTCTTCTACAGAAGCTTCTTTTGGATTTCCAGGCGCGCATGCGTCTGCGTGTGCAGATTCTGCGAGGAATGGAAGGTCTTCTTCTCTGAGTCCTTCTACCTTTGTAGGAATTCCTACGTCAATGGAAAGCTGACGTACTGCGTCAATGGCAGCTTTTCTATATTCTTCCTGAGACATTTCGTCTACACCCTTCACACCCATTGCTCTTGCAATCTCGCGATATTTTTCATCTGTACATTCCTGATTGTATTCCATAACGATTGGAAGCATCATAGCGCAGGCAACACCGTGTGGTGTATCATATACGGCACCTAAGGTATGTGCCATAGAATGGGCAATTCCAAGACCTACATTTGAGAATCCCATACCTGCTATGTACTGGCCGAGTGCCATGCCCTCACGACCTTCCTTGGTGTTTTCGCAGGCGCCACGGAGAGACTTGGAAATGATTTCGATTGCCTTTAAATGGAACATATCGGTCATTTCCCATGCAGCCTTTGTGGTATATCCTTCGATTGCATGTGTCAGTGCATCCATACCGGTTGCTGCGGTCAGACTCTTTGGCATAGAAGCTGTCATATCCGGGTCAACTACAGCGATAATTGGCATATCATGTGGGTCAACACATACGAATTTACGTTTCTTTTCTACATCTGTTATTACATAGTTAATCGTTACTTCAGCAGCAGTTCCGGCTGTAGTAGGTACAGCGATGATTGGAACACATGGCTTCTTAGTTGGAGCAACACCCTCCAGACTGCGTACATCTGCAAATTCTGGGTTTGTGATGATGATTCCGATCGCTTTTGCAGTATCCATAGAAGAACCGCCGCCGATAGCGATGATATAATCAGCACCTGCATTCTTAAATGCTGTCACACCGTTCTGTACATTGGCAATCGTTGGGTTGGCTTTGATGTCAGAATAAACCTCGTATGAAAGCCCTGCACCGTCCAGCAAATCTGTAACTTTAGATGCTACGTGAAATTTAATCAAATCCGGGTCAGTACAGACAAGCGCTTTCTGAAAGCCCTGAGCCTTTGCCTCGTTTACGATTTCTGCAATTGCACCAGCTCCGTGATAAGAAGTCTGGTTTAACATAATTCTGTTAGCCATGATAATCCTCTCCTTTATTTCTTATCATTAAAAATGTGAAAATGTAGATAACACTTTCTGACTGATATTATTTTAACAATATAAAAGGTAAGAATCAATAGTTTTAGAAAAAGTTTACAAATTATTCTTAAGTGCCCGCTTGCGGATAAAATAATACGGAATCAAAATAAGTAAAGTAGCAATCCACGCAATCGGATAGCTGATTAAAATGGTTTCGATTTTGAAAATACGCGGCAGAAGGATAAGAATAAATGGAATTCTTACTGCGCATACTCCTACCAAATTTGCAACAGTAGGAATGAAAACATCACCGATGCCACGCAATGCGCCGGATATAACTTCAATAAATACATAAGTAATATAGGAAGGCAGAATCATGCGCAGCATATAGACACCAATCTGTACGACACCGGCATCTCCCGTGAAAATCTGAAACAGAGGTTCACAGAAAATATAAATAAAGGCCAGTAATACGCCACATACACCTAAGGACATAACAGTACAGACTCGTATGCTTTTGAAAATACGTTCTGTCTTTTTGGCTCCATAGTTCTGACCGGCAAATGTGGAGATGGCAAGTCCGAAGGCAGAGGTGAGAGCCCAGAATAAGGCATCCAGTTTTCCCCAGGCTGCCCATGCAGCAGCAGTGTCCGTTCCAAAATCATTGATTGCAGATTGAATAATAATATTGGAAATACTATACATACAAGACTGGATTCCACCCGGAAATCCAATCCGGAGCTGGAGTTTTAAGGTATGATAATCAAAACGGATTTCCCGCAGTTTCAGCTTGAGAATCCCATAAGAAGTCATTAATGCATGGGTTACTAAAATGGCACTGACTGCCTGGGAAATAATGGTTGCAATGGCTGCGCCTGCAATTCCCATGTGTAAATATACAACAGCGGCATAATCTAAAATTATATTTAAAATACAACAGACAATTAAATAATACAAAGGCTTCCTGGAATCACCGATAGCGCGCATGATAGAAGAACCCATGTTGAAAATCATTACTGCCAGCATACCAAGGAAATATAAACGGAGATACACGATGGAATCTGCCATGGTATCGGCAGGAGTATGAATGGCTTCCAACATCCATGGGGTAAGTATCCACCCAAGAATAGAAAGAATCAAGCTGGATACAATGGAAAATGCATAGGCAGTGTGAAGACCTTTATGTAGATTTTTTTTGTCTTTTGCACCATAAAACTGGGAAATAATCACGCTGGCACCGGCAGATAATCCAGTGAAAAATCCGATGACCAGATTGGAAAGTACAGATGCAGAGCCACCTACGCTGGCAAGGGCCTGTTTTCCGACAAACCGTCCTACAATAATGGCGTCAACCGTGTTATAAAGCTGTTGAAAAAGTGTTCCTACCAAAATCGGGAAAAAGAAAATCAGAAGTTGTTTCCAAATCACGCCTTCCGTGATTTTATTTGTGTCAGTACGCTTGTTCATTGTGCAAATCCTTCCTCTTTTGATTCATCCTGGTGCAGAGCCCAGTTTTTATATTATATCATATTTAGATTTTATAAGATAGAGAAGAAATAAACAGTTTTCCTGGTGGAAAAATGTATACTTTTTTTGAAAATACAGATATTAGAATTAAAAAGATGATAAGGAAAGAGGGAGATAATATGACAGTGCATACCCAGCATTTATTGGAAGAATGTAATTCGGGATGTAAGATGGCAATCCGCAGTATGGAACAAGTATCAGAATATGTAGAGGATGAAAAATTAGAGCAGGTAATAGAATCCTGCAAATGCGCTCATGAAAAGTTGGAAGAAGAATCTGGAAAATTACTGGAAGAGTGTGGCAAGGAAGAAAAGGAACCAGGAATGATCGCAACTGCATTTTCGTGGATTTCTACAGAAACAAAACTGGCAATGAAGAACAGTGATAATCAGATTGCTAAAGTCTTGATGGACGGTTGTAATATGGGAATCCAGTCCATAGGAGAATACATGAATGAATATACGGGAGCATCGGAGGAAGCAAAAAAAATTGCAAAGAAACTGGTAAAGCTGGAGGAGAATTTTATGAGTGACCTCAAAAAATTTCTATAGTCAGATTTGAAGTTTAACGGAGAAGATTATATAAGAATAACTTATAAATGGAAAATGACATAAATAGACAAAACGTACAAAAATGCAACATTTTCTTGCTCCATAATGTGCAAAATGAAAAAAGAAAAAGAAAGATTGCTAAAGGTGTTGACGTTCGCTAAAAAATTCATTAATATTAATCAATAATAAATAAATTGAAGCGCAGTACAAAAATTTAGTGAAGAAGGAGCATTATCATGGCGTATTATTTTAGTGAACCATCACACACATTTAGTGAATATTTACTGGTACCAGGCTACTCGAGTTCTCAGTGCCAGCCACAGAACGTGAGTTTAAAGACACCTCTTGTTAGATTTAAAAAGGGAGAGGAACCGGCTATATCTTTAAATATTCCAATGGTTTCCGCAATTATGCAGGCTGTATCCAATGATACCATGGCTGTTGCACTTGCAAGAGAAGGTGGAATTTCCTTTATTTACGGCTCACAGTCAATTGAAGATCAGGCTGCGATGGTAAGAAAAGTGAAATCTTATAAGGCAGGATTTGTAACAAGTGATTCCAACCTGATTCCGGACCAGTGCCTGAAAGATGTTCTTGCTTTGAAAGAAAAGACCGGACATTCTACTATGGCTGTTACAGATGACGGAACAGCGAATGGAAAATTGCTTGGTGTTGTAACAGAGAGAGATTACAGGATTTCCCGTATGTCTCCCGATACAAAGGTTTCTGAAATTATGACACCATTTGAAAAACTGGTAACAGCGAAGGTTGGGGTTTCTTTAAAAGAAGCGAACGATATTATTTGGGATTATAAATTAAATTCTCTTCCAATCATTGATGAAGACCAGAAGCTGGATTCGTTTGTATTTAGAAAAGATTATGATTCAAAGAAGGCAAATCAGAATGAGTTGTTGGATGCCCACAAGAGATATGTGGTTGGAGCAGGAATTAACACAAGAGATTATGCAGAACGCGTACCTGCACTTGTGGAAGCCGGAGTAGATGTACTCTGTATCGATTCCAGCGAAGGCTTCAGTGAATGGCAGAAGCTTACGATTGACTGGATTCGTGAACACTACGGTGATTCAGTGAAAGTCGGAGCAGGTAACGTAGTAGATGCAGACGGATTCCGCTTCCTTGCTGACTGCGGTGCTGACTTCATTAAAGTTGGTATCGGTGGAGGTTCTATCTGTATTACCCGTGAGACAAAGGGAATTGGACGTGGACAGGCTACTGCTACTATCGAAGTTGCAAAAGCAAGAGATGAATATTATAAAGAAACTGGTATTTACGTGCCAATCTGCAGTGATGGCGGTATTGTTCATGATTATCATATGACTCTTGCACTTGCCATGGGAAGCGATTTCATCATGTTAGGAAGATATTTCTCACGTTTTGACGAATCTCCTACAAGCAAGGTTAATATCAACGGACAGTACATGAAGGAATACTGGGGTGAAGGAAGTGCCCGTGCAAGAAACTGGCAGAGATATGACCTTGGTGGAGAGACAAATCTCAAATTTGAAGAAGGGGTAGATTCTTATGTTCCATATGCAGGTTCTTTGAAGGACAATGTAGGAATTACCTTATTGAAGATGAAATCTACTATGTGCAACTGCGGAGCACTTACTATTCCGGAATTGCAGGAAAAAGCAAAGCTTACATTAGTTTCATCTGTAAGTATTGTAGAAGGTGGTGCACATGACGTTGTGCTGAAAGATCAGACAACATCGCATCATTAAAATAGAAACACAAACAAGCTAGTTATACGACTGACGGAAGTGGAATAGACCACAGGGAGTATAATGAAAGAAAGAGTCGACCGTCTGGGCAAAAATGTCTTGGGCAGTAGACTCTTTTTCTCTTGATTTCTTCGGATAAATAAGAGAAAATAGTACCAGAGACATTTTTCAAATCTTAAGCAGAGAAGAAAGAGGTGCCATTATGTTAACAGATGTACAGATTGCACAGAGTGCAGAAATGAAACCAATCAAAGAGATTGCAGAACAGTTGGGATTAGGAGAAGAAGACCTGGAACTTTATGGAAAGTATAAGGCAAAGATTTCGTTGGAAACCATTTCCAAAGTAAAAAATAATCCGGATGGAAAACTGATTCTTGTGACCGCAATCAATCCGACTCCGGCAGGTGAGGGTAAGACAACAACCATGATTGGTCTTTCCCAGGCGCTCAATAAGATTGGAAAGAAATCTGTAGTTGCCATGCGTGAGCCAAGCCTTGGACCTTGTTTTGGAGTCAAAGGTGGTGCAGCCGGCGGTGGATATGCACAGGTTGTTCCGATGGAGGACATTAATTTACATTTCACGGGAGATATTCATGCCATTACTACAGCTAATAACCTGATTGCAGCAATGCTTGATAATTCCATCCAGCAGGGAAATCCTTTGGATATTGATACCAGACAGATTGTGTGGAAACGTGTAGTAGACTTAAATGACAGAGCTTTAAGACATATTGTGGTAGGTCTTGGCGGAAAGCCAAACGGAGTGCCAAGAGAAGACGGATTTGATATTTCGGTAGCAAGTGAAGTTATGGCAATTCTTTGTCTGGCTACTTCTCTGGAAGATTTGAAGAAAAGAGCGGGCCGCATGATTGTAGCATACAATCATGCAGGGGAGCCGGTTACAGTAGATGATATTCAGGCTACGGGAGCAGTTACCCTTCTTCTGAAGGACGCAATCAAACCGAACCTGGTACAGACTCTTGACCATACACCGGTATTTGTACATGGCGGTCCGTTTGCAAATATTGCACATGGATGTAACTCCGTGATGGCAACACAGCTTGCTATGAAGCTTGGGGATTATGCTATTACTGAAGCAGGATTCGGTGCAGACCTAGGTGCAGAGAAATTCCTGGATATTAAATGCAGACAGGCAGGACTGAAACCAGATGCGGTTGTTATTGTAGCAACTGTGCGTGCCCTCAAGATGCATGGCGGTGTGGCAAAGAAAGACCTTGGCGAGGAGAACTTAGAAGCGCTCCGCAAAGGAATCGAAAATTTGGAAAAACATATTGAAAATATTGCAAAATACAATTTGCCAAGTGTAGTTGCAATCAATGCATTTCCTACAGATACAGAAGCAGAGCTTCAGCTTTTGAATGAAATCTGCAAGAGCAAGAATGTAGATGTGGCCATCAGTCAGGTCTGGGCAAAAGGCGCAGACGGTGGCGTAGAACTTGCAGAAAAGCTTCTGGATGTATTAGAAACCAAGAAAGCAGATTTCAAGCCAATCTATGACACAGAGCTTCCGATTGCAGACAAAATCCGTACCATTGCAAAAGAAATTTATGGTGCAGATGATGTGATTTTTACAAAGAAAGTAACAAATAAAATCAAAAAATATGAAGAACAGAGACTTGGAAATCTTCCGGTCTGTGTGGCAAAGACACAGTACTCTCTTTCTGATGATCCGACACTTCTGGGACGGCCGACCGGTTTCAAGGTAACCATCAATGATTTGATTCCGAATACCGGGGCAGGATTCCTTGTAGCCATCAGTGGTGATATCATGCGTATGCCAGGGCTTCCGAAAGTTCCGGCAGCAGTCGGCATGGATATTGATGAGAATGGAACCATTGTCGGACTGTTCTAACCAGAAACGTATATTACAAAAAGGTCCATTGGACCTTTTTGGCGGTTATAGCGTGACAGAAAAGGTAACTGGAAATATAAGAAAAAATAAAAAAGAAAAGGAATAAGGTAATGGATAGACAAGAATTTGAAAGTATGACAATCTGCCCTTTAGATGGACGTTACTCGGGAATTAAAGATGCGCTTGCTGAATATTTCAGCGAATATGCACTGGTAAAATATCGTGTTCGCGTAGAGATTAAGTGGCTTTGCTTCTTAATTGAAAATGTAGAAAATGAGATTCTGGCAAAGTTTGACAAATCGAATATGGACAAGATTGAAGCCATTGCAAAGGACTTCAATTATGATTCTTTCAAGGCAATCAAAGATATTGAGGCAGTGACCCGCCATGATGTAAAAGCTGTAGAATATTTTATTGGCAATCAGTTAAAAGAGATGGGATATGATTATCTGATCAGCTTTGTACATATTGGATGTACTTCTGAAGACATCAACAATACTTCTTATGCGTGCATGCTGAAAGAGGGGCTTGCAAATGTATGGATTCCACGTGCAACAGAGATGGCTGATATCATTAATGGACTTGCTGAGGAACATAAAGACGATGCTATGCTTGCGCATACACACGGACAGCCAGCGACACCGACAACCGTTGGAAAAGAATTCAAAGTATATGCATACAGAATGTATTCCAGCATTGAGAATGTAAAGAGTGTGAAAATCAAAGCCAAATTCAATGGGGCAACCGGAAATTACAGTGCAATTCTCACTGCGTTTCCAAATATCGACTGGCCTTCTATGGCAAAAAAATTTGTGGAAGAGTATCTTGGTGTGGAATTTAATCCACTCACAACACAGATAGAGAGCCATGACTATACCTGCCATATTTTGGATGGTATTCGTCATTTCAACAACGTACTCGTTGATTTTGATGTGGATATGTGGCTTTATATTTCCAAAGAGTATTTCAAACAGATTCCGGTACAGGGAGAAGTGGGAAGCAGCACCATGCCTCATAAGGTAAATCCAATCCGCTTTGAAAACAGCGAGGCAAACGTAGATTTATCAAACAATCTTTGTGCAGCTCTTTCAAATAAGCTTCCAAAATCCAGAATGCAGAGAGATTTATCTGATTCTTCCAGCCAGAGAAACTTAGGACTTGCATTTGGATATTCCATTCAGGCAATCAGTGAGACAAAGAACGGTCTTGCAAAATGTGTGGTAAATAAAGAAAAACTTGCCAGCGATCTAAACGAAAAATGGGAAGTTCTTGCAGAACCAATCCAAACTATGCTTAGAAAATATGGTGTGCCGGATGCTTATGACACCTTGAAAGCACTGACAAGAGGAAAGAACATTTCCAAGGAAGATATTCTGAAATTTGCAGAAGGACTGGATATGCTTTCAGAAGAAGACCGGAATACTCTGGTTCATATGACACCATCTTCTTACATCGGAAAAGCAGCACAGCTTGCAGAAATCTCTTTAAAATAACAGATAGTGTATAGCAGGCAGCAATATAGGAAGCAAAATCCTACGAAAGAGGAGCAGGCAGGACAAGCGGTATAGAAAGAACAGAAGATTCAGGAGGTAAGCACATGGGTGGCTTTTTTGGAGTAGCTTCGAAAGAAGATTGTGTATTGGAACTTTTCTATGGGGTGGATTATCACTCTCATCTGGGAACAAGACGTGCCGGTATGGCGGTGCATGGAAAGGACGGTTTTAATCGTTCGATTCATAATATCGAAAACTCGCCATTTCGTACGAAATTTGAAAATGACGTAGCAGAAATGAAGGGAAATCTGGGGATTGGTTGTATTTCTGATTATGACCCTCAGCCACTGCTGATTCAATCTCATCTGGGTAGTTTTGCTATTACAACCGTAGGGAAAATCAATAATGCGGATGAACTGATGAAGGCATTGTATTCCAGTGAAAATGTACATTTTCAGGAAATGACAAGTGGACAGATTAATGCGACGGAATTGGTAGCGGCATTGATTTGCAGACAGCCTTCTATTCTGGAAGGAATCCGTTATGTGCAGGAAGTAGTCGATGGATCTATGTCACTTTTGCTGATGACAAAAGACGGCATTTATGCAGCCAGAGATAAGTATGGAAGAACACCGATTGAAATCGGAAAGAAAGAGAATGCCTATTGCATTTCTTTTGAAAGCTTTGCATATATCAATCTTGGATTTACAGATTATAAAGAACTTGGACCGGCTGAAATTGTCTATGTGACACCAGAAGAGGTAAAGACGGTGGGAGAAGCAGGAGAGGATATGCAGATTTGTTCTTTCTTATGGCTTTATTATGGATATCCGACTGCTTCTTATGAAGGCGTAAATGTAGAAGAAATGCGTTATAACTGCGGCCGTATGCTGGCGCGCAGAGATGGAAATTCCATTCATCCGGATATGATTGCCGGAGTTCCGGACTCGGGTGTGCCACATGCAATTGGATATGCCAATGAATCTGGGATTCCGTATGCAAGACCATTTATCAAATATACACCAACATGGCCGAGATCTTTTATGCCGACCAATCAGGAACAGAGAAATCTGATTGCGCGTATGAAACTGATTCCGGTAAAAGAACTGATTGTGGATAAGAAACTTCTTCTGATTGACGATTCCATTGTACGTGGAACCCAGCTTCGTGAAACTACGGAATTTCTTTACAACAGCGGTGCGAAAGAGGTTCATGTAAGACCGGCGTGTCCACCACTGTTGTACGGCTGTAAATTCCTCAATTTTTCCCGTTCTAAGTCCGACATGGACTTAATTACAAGAAGAGTTATTTGTGATTTAGAGGGTACGACAGAGCCATCAGAAGAAATATTGCAGCAGTATGCAGACCCGGATCATCCAAAGTATCAGGCAATGCTGGATGAAATTTGTAAGAGACTGAATTTTACTTCTCTTCGATTCCACCGTCTGGATGATATGATTGAGTCCATTGGACTTCCACCGGAAAAACTTTGCACTTATTGCTGGAATGGGAAAGAATGCAAGGGGCATTGCTGTCATTGTAAGGAATAAAAAGGAAAAGATATCATGCAAAATAAAGGAAAATTTATTGTGTTTGAAGGAATTGACGGAAGTGGGAAGAGTACTCAGATTCGTCTTCTTTCAGAGCGATTGAAGAAAGAAGGATTTCCTTGTTATACGACTATGGAACCTACAGATGGGCCGATTGGATCTTTGATTCATCAGATTATGATTGGACGAATGAAGACAGATAATAAAGTGATTGCTTCATTATTTGCAGCAGACCGCTTGGACCACCTGTTAAATGAGACAGACGGTCTGGTTGCAAAAATTGAAGCAGGTACTACCGTTATCAGTGACCGGTATTATTTGTCGTCTTACGCATATCACAGTGTTGATATGCCTATGGAGCAGGTAATTGCCATGAATGCACCAAGCAAGGATATGCTAAGACCTGAGCTTCATATTTTTGTAGATATAGACCCGGATACGGCCGTTGCCCGGATTGCAGCAAACAGACAGCATACAGAGTTGTTTGAAAAGAAATCCCGTCTTGCAAAAACAAGAGAATGTTACATGAATGTAATCAAAAAATTGCAGGGTGAAGAGAACATTGTGATTATAGACGGAACACAGTCTATAGAAGAGATTGCAGAAGAAGTATGGCTGAATGTGAAGAAGTACTTCTAAGTAGAATGAATACGATTATTATGAATGAATAATATGGAACAGGAAAACAGGAATCATGCCGTCAGTGTGTGATTCCTGTTTTTTTGCTCTCATGCAGAACATGAAACGATTTGATAACGTGAAAAATCAGAAAATATAAAAAAATATATGAAATAGTTGAAAAACTATAAAAATATAGTATAATAATGTTATCGTGATAACTAATCGCGATAACATTATTTGGAAGAAGGGATAAAATGAGGAAGGAAATTGGGATTGATAAGAAAAGTATTCAGGCAGTTTTTCAAAAAGACTGTATATTGTTAGCTGTCTTTCTGACAGCTGTGTGGTGTGTGTTAGTGCCTGTTCTTATGGCGGTCTTAAAACTTACCGATGATGGAATTGTAAAAGGATTGATGACAGGAATTGCATTCTTAAGCGGGGGAGCACTGACCTGGGCAATGATTGCGGTGTTCTTCCATATCCGGAATAACAAACAGGTAATTTATACAGAAGAATTACAAAATCAGGCATTGGCAGCAAGAAAATAGAGAAGGAAAAGAATATGGAAAATCAGGAAAAAAATAAAGAATTAAAAGAAAAGGTCATGTTAGTTGTGGATATATTTTTCGTGATGGTGCTTTGTCTCATCGTTCTTTTGATTACTATGCTGATACAGAATCATCTTGGTGGAGCAGATACAAGTCATGGATATCAGATACGTCCAGAGACACTGATTCCGGTAGCTGTTGCGATTATAGGGTATCTGTTGTTTTTAGTCAAAGGTGGAAAGAAAGGCTTGAAAGAAATTGTAGATGCAGCATATGAGGAAGAGAAAGACGAGGTGGAGTAAATGAGTATTTTCGCGATTATGAACTATGTAGCATGGGGATTATGTGCCTTTATTGTACTTTTACTTGCAAAAGATATTCTCGGTGTTGAAAAGCAACGCAGACAGGAACAAGAGGAACAGACAGAGAAAGAAAAATAATAGCGATAAGTTATGTGAGGAAGAGGATTATGGAAAAAGAAAAGAAAGATACGGCATTATCCAAAGTACTGGGCCCGATGCATATTTGGGCATTGGGTGTTGGGATTGTTTTAGTTGGGGAATTTATGGGATGGAACTATACAGTTGCGAAAGGTGGCTCATTAGGTTCTCTGATTGCACTTTGGACAGTGGCGATGTTTTATATCATGATTGTTATGATGAATACAGAAATGGGCTCGGTAATGCCAGAAGCCGGAGGTCAGTATACAATGGCAAAATATCTGTTGGGACCGCTGGCCGCTTTTAATGTAGGACTTATGCTTGTTTTTGAATATGCAATGCTTGAAGCGGCAGATGCATTGGTAGTAGGACAGCTTTTGGAATCACTTCATCCTGATATTAATGCGCTTCCATATATTATTTTAAGCTTACTTTTGCTGACATATTTAAATTATAAAGGAGCACATACATCCCTTACACTAAATTTCATTATTACAGCAATTGCATTTGTTACATTGATTATTTTATTGTTTGCGACCCATTTCTGGGATGCACAGGCTACACTGATAGATTTGAAAGCAATGACAGACGGACTGCCGTTTGGGTATCTTGGGATTATTGCAGCTATGCAGTTTTCTGTATGGTTTTTTTTGGGAATTGAGGGAAGTGCATTGGCTGCAGAAGAGTGCCGTTCGGCAAGCCGGTCCATACCGGTAGGTGCGATGGTTGGTTTGACTACATTGCTTATTGGCGCAACGATTACCTGGTTTGTTTGTTCTGGTTTAGTGCCGGCAGAGGAACTTGGAATTTCAGCCTATCCGCTGTATGATGCCGCACTGGCAACAGGAAAGCTGTATGTAATTGTTGCATTATTTGTGGGAACGATTATGGCTTGCCTTGCTTCAGCAAATGGATGTATCAATGATGCAAGCCGTGCATGGTATTCTTTGTCAAAAGATAAATTGATTCCTGACTTTTTTGCTGTTACACATCCCAAATATAACACACCGTACCGGGCAATTATATTTTTGCTTCCGGTTTCGATGGCATTTGCGTTTACCGGTATGTTGGACCAGGTAGTAGCATTCTCGATTTTTTCAGCACTTCTGGTCTATGCACTTACGATTATAATGATGTTCCGATTTCGGAAAATGTACCCGCTTGGGAAAATTGAACGGGGATACATTTCCCCAATTTTTCCGGTTCCGGCTATCATCGCGGGCGTATTAATTGTATTTATTTTTGTTGGAACTTATCTTGGATATTGGGTAAACATGCTGGGTGGAATTGCTTTTTATTTTCTTGCATCTCTCTGGTTTCTGAAAAGAAGAGCAAAGTTTATTGATAAGAAAGAATTTATTAAGGCTGGGGCAGAAAAATGGCCAAAGCCGGATATCAAATAGAAAGAGTATCACATAAGAAAAGGATATAAGTACAACTTTAACTTTATAAAAGGCGTGAACCTCAATTCAGGATTCACGCCTTTTATATATAATAAATATTTTATTCCAAAACTGCTCCGGAAGGAATTACTGAACCTTCTTCTTCGCTTTCTGTTGCTTCTTCTACAACATTTGCTTTGTCGTATTTCTTGAATACGATAGAACCAACAAATCCTGCAACAGTACCACCGATAATACCAAGTACGATAGCAATGATAACTTTTACCGGTGCATTAAATGCAAATGGAGCAAGGAGTCCAGGAATTGGAGAAGCTGTTCCAGGTGCATTGTTGATGATTCCAAGTGCTGCGGCTGCAAGTCCGGCCAATCCGCCACCAAAGAAGTTGGATACGAAAATCGGAATCGGATTTGAAGTAATAATATCTGCCTGAGTAAGAGGCTCTAACATAACAGCAATCACGTTGCTCTTGTCACCAAAATGGAGACGTTTGAAAATAATTCCGTTTGTAAATGAACCACCAACACAAGCGATAGAAGCAATACCCATTGCAAGTCCATCGAGACCAAGCATAGCAGTAAGAGCCATTGAGCTAAGTGGCGAAGTACAAATCATTTTCATAATTCCACCGAGCAAGAATCCCATAACCAGTGGAGACTGTGTAGCGGCTGCTGAAATTGTTTTTCCGATTGTAAGTAATGTAGAGTTAACAACTGGGTTTACTGCGAAAGCGATTGCTCTTGCAAGTGGTGCTACCATTAATGCACCTGCAATTAAGTTAATACCCTCAGGAAGTTTCTTTTCGATATAAGGTGAAACAAGACCTACAATGTAACCAGCTACGAAACCAGGAAGAATACCATATCCTCCACATGCAAGACCGGCTACAACAGCGAGTACCGGGTTAGCGCCCATTCCGATTGGCACTAAGATTGCAGATGCAACTCCGCCAAGACTTCCGGCCGTAACACCGACTTCTTTAAAAAAAGCAAGTCCGAAAAGGTCACCGGTAATATAGCTGTGAATTGCTTCTACTAAGAAAGAAGCGACAGCAGCGTTTGCCATACCGGACATTGCGTCAGAACCTTTTGGCATTTTCATGCTAAAGAGTGAAAACAGTGCTAATACAAGCAGCAACAAAGCCATACCAGATACAATAGTTAACATAATTAAAATTCCCTCCTAAATTGAATACGTCATTTGTTTATATGTCCGAAAACTCCAACAATATTCGCACAATAAGCTGTTGTTGTTTCTATGAACGCATTGTAAGAGGAGGGTTTCAAAAAAATACAAAAAGTTTCAAAACAAAAATAGATTTTTTGAAAATTATATAAAAAAATCAACAATCCTCACAGGAAAGTACCAGTGCATTCAGAAAATTTTTGATTTTTACATTACCATGACGTACACTTTTACCCCGTATATAGTCCATTTCACGTCTAATTTGTTCAAAATTATATAAAGTGTTAGAATATTCTGTGAAAATGTCGTTGTAATAGTCTTCAATTCCCAAATTTGCCAGATTAACCATGCCCATATTTGCTGTACGGCGGATACGCTGTTCCATGGATTTGGGATTATCACTGAACTGTCCGCACAATTGATTCAGGGTAATATCTTCCATATGTCCATTATGTTCAATCAGATAGTCAACCAGCGTAATAATATCGCGGCTCCCCTTTTCTCCAATGATACCAAGCCGCTGTAAAATAGTTTTTAACTTGGTAATATGAGGCTTTTCTGCAGGTTCTCTGTCTGTGAGAGAAGCAGAGTTGACAGGAGCTGCGGCTCCTGTCTGACTGGAAAAGATGCTTTGTACTTGTTTTAAGGTCCTTTGTGCTGTAATGGATGAAGAGACAGCTTTGATTACGGATTCTACTTCAATACTATTGATGGGTTTCTGGATATAGAATTCCACACCATTTTCGTAAGCCTGGGATATCATGTCTTTGGAAGAAACTTGGGAGAGCATGATAAACGCGGTGTTAGGAAGGAGCGGACGAGCTTGTTTTACCAGCGCAATTCCGTCCATTTCCGGCATCAGCAGGTCTACAATTACGATATCTGGATGTATTTCGGTAAAGTCATCCAGTGCATCCACACCGCAGGAAGCAGTGCCACACAATTCGCCGAGTCCGCGGTCACGGATGATTAATTTCAGAATATTAATAATGTTCCGGTCGTCGTCGATTAAATACAGTTTCATGTTGTTTTACCTCCTTACCAACGGGTTTTTGGAATATGAATGGTAAATATGGTCTGTCCCGGCTGAGAAACGGTCCGGATGACACCATGCCACTGATTTTCAATCAAATCCTTTACCAGATTCAGACCAAGCCCACGGTTGACTTCTCCGGTATCGTAATTAATTTTTGTAGAAAATCCCGGATGGAAAATTTGTTCCAAATCTTCCGGTAATATACCAGGACCGTCATCTTCTACTTTAAAAATATAAAAATCATTGTCAGAAGTTTCGGTAACTTTAATACGTACTTCCGGTTTTACAGAGGCTTCGATGGCATTGTTCAACAAGTTACGCATTACAGACATAAAGAAATAATGCTTGTCAGTGTATAAATTTTCCTCTGTCTGCACATCCAGTGACAATTTCTTCCCTTCTGGCAGAGAAGCACTCAGGCTGTTACTTAATACCTGGAAAATGTCAGAAAGATACATGCCTTCATCATTTAAGTTTAAATTCAGTGCACCGGAGAGACCACGGAGAATCAAAGCATATTCTTTTTTCAGCTCATGGACATCTTTTGCTACATTTAAGGCCTTGTGCGAAAGGGTTTCGTCAATGTGTGCATCTTCCATTTCCTGAAATAATTTGTAGGAAGTATTCATGGTTTCTTCAATCATTTTGCTGTTTTTCTGCATCAGGACTACTTCGTCATTCAGTTTGGAAATGAGAAGCAGAAGACGCTGATACCGCTGTGCATGTTCGCGTTTGAGCAGACTGAATTTATAATAGCGCAGACAGAACAGCAAAAACCAGATAAAAGCGGAGCGCAAAAATGCGACCAGAATAATACTTATGTACAGGTTTAGTGTAAATCCGGAAACTCTCTGACGGAGCAGAGCTTCCGCAAAGTTGGAAAGAAAGTCGCAGAAGAACAGGAACACAGGTGCTGTAAGCGATAATTCATAATTTTTTTTGCGACAATAGGTATAAAAGAGAAAACCGTAAATCAGATAGAATACCATTTCCGGAAAGAAGGAAATCAGATTCCATTCACCGGCATTTAACCAGTGCAGAAGGGTTCTGGATGCCAGCACTCCTGCGGCTGACAGGTAAGTGACCGGAATAATCGGATATTCGCCAAATAAAATGACAGAAATTGAGAATACAAAGATTCCGATTGAAATACGGAAATCACTGTTAAAAAGATTAAAATAAATTTGCGCTCCGATAATTATCGCGGCGCTAATCCATAAAATCTGTGTTAGATTGGACCATTTTTTGTTTGTAAGCATAAATTTTTCCCTCCATAAAATAAAATTTTCCTCCATGCTTAGTTGTATGTTAAAATAATAATGCGTTGGATTGTTTTTGTGTCCTTTATATTTACAATCCCACGATTTATCTATATTATAGGAAAAAGATATCATATAAGCAAGAAATTTGTCATTTCATTGTGTGACAGGTTTCTTATAACATGAGGATAGATTTCTTAACCGCATTTTTACCATGAAAATGCTATACTTTTGATATCTGGAGGGAATGGAATGAGAAAAAAACATGGGATATTGCAGGATATTTTATTCACTGTTATTGTACTATGTCTGTTTATTGGTATTGATGTAGGAATTACAAGAGTTTTAGGAGCAAATTCATTGGTTCCGGCTATTTTTACGTTAGCTGTATTTCTGATTTCTCTATATACAGAAGGGTACGTGTACGGGCTGGCAGCGTCTATGATCAGCATGTTTGTCGTAAATTTTGCATTTACATTTCCATACCTGAAATTTAATTTTATTATTACGGAGAATCTGGTTTCAGCTGTGATTATGTTAGTGGTTGTATTTATGACAAGTGCCCTTACTACGAAGCTGAAGCAGCAGGAGAAGGTAAGAGCGGAAGCGGAGAAAGAAAAAATGCGTGCGAATTTGCTTCGTGCAGTTTCACATGACCTCCGTACACCACTTACAACCATTTACGGGTCCAGTTCTGCTATGCTGGAAAATTATTATGAGCTGTCGAATGAGGAAAAAATCGAACTTGTCCAGGGAATCAAAGAAGATGCAGAATGGATGAATGGAATGGTGGAAAATCTGCTGTCTGTTACAAGGATTGAGAATAATCGGGTGGAACTGAAAAAGACGCAGGTTGTATTAGAAGAATTGATCGACAGCGTTTTGGTACGGTTTCAGAAGAAATATCCGGAACAGGCTGTAGATATAGAAATACCAGACGATTTTATCAGTATTCCCATGGATGCGGTACTGATTACGCAGGTTCTGGTTAATATGTTGGAGAATGCAGTCCTGCATGCGAAAGGAATGACCAAGCTTTCCCTGCATGTACATACGGAAGAAGAAAATGTAGTATTTGAAGTGACAGATAATGGATGCGGAATACCGGAAAGCCGGAGAAAAGAGTTGTTTACGGGCTTTTTTGAGGCGAAAGAGCTTCCGGTTGATAATAAAAAACGGAGTATGGGAATTGGATTATCGGTCTGCGCTTCTATTATTAAGGCGCATGACGGGGAAATCGAAATGAAGAATCTGCCAGAAGGTGGATGCTGTTTCCGTTTTAAGTTAAAAATGGAGGAAAATCCAAGTGAGTAACAACAGATATAAAGTACTGATGGTAGAAGATGAAGCGAATATTTGTAATATTGTAAGAGCTGTTCTTACCATGAATGATTATCAGGCTTTTGAGGCTCATAATGTCAAAGAAGGAAAAATGATGTTTTTCTCTTATTCCCCTGATTTAATTCTACTGGATTTGGGACTCCCGGACGGTGATGGAATTGAATTAATCAAGATGATAAGAGAGGAATATTCTACTCCGATTATTGTGTTGTCAGCACGAACGGATGAAAAAGACATTGTGCTTGCCTTAGATGCAGGAGCGAATGATTATATAACAAAGCCTTTTGGAACGGGAGAACTTCTGGCACGTGTACGGGCAACTCTCCGAAGTTCTCACCAGTATGGGGTAAATACCAGCGAATCCGGAAGAAAATTCTGTCTGGATGATTTAGAGATTAATTATGAAGAACGGGAAGTCACTGTAGCAGGAAATTCGGTTAAACTGACTCAGACAGAGTATAATATCCTGGTTCTTCTTTCGCTAAATGCAGGGAAGGTTCTGACTTACGCGGAAATTATCCGTGAAGTATGGAAATGGGCAGATGCAGGAAGTATCAAAAAGTTACAGGTAAACATGGCGAATATCCGGAAAAAGCTTGGAATTAAGCCGGGAACAAACCAGTATATTACCAATCAGCTAGGAGTCGGATATAAGATGAATATTAATTCTGAATCCTGATGAAATAACTTAGACGTTTTCACGGAGAGTACATATTGTTCCATTCTCCAGTACGTTGCTCTCTCCTTTGTAGATATAATTTTATTACACAAATGTAAATCGGCTCTTTTCCGGTATCTCTGTACTGGGAGAGCCGATTTACGTTTTGTTACGCAGGTAATCCGAAAAGAGGTTTTAGATGTCCGGTGTACGGAGGCAATACCGTTGGAAACAATTGACAAGGAAGGGGAGGTACGTGTATCATAACAGCAGAGGCAACTGATTTGGAGTCGCCGGAAATAAGAAAGATGACGGACAGAAGATAAGGCATAATAGAATAAAATCAGAAAGAAAGATAGGTGAAGAGGATGTACATGGATGAGTACAAACGCTGGATGGAAGCTGAATTAGAGGATAAGGCGCTGAAAGAAGAGCTGGTTTCTATCGAAGGAAAGGAAGAAGAAATAAAAGAACGTTTTGCAATTGCGTTAAAGTTCGGAACAGCAGGACTTCGGGGAATCTTAGGAGCGGGTACAAACCGCATGAATATTTATGTAGTGCGTCAGGCAACCCAGGGGCTTGCCAACTGGGTAAAGGCACAGGGAGGAAGCCAGCTTGTTGCAATCAGTTATGACAGCAGGATTAACAGTGATGTATTTGCAAAGAATGCGGCCTGTGTACTTGCGGCAAATGGAATCAAGGTTCGGATTTATGATGCATTGATGCCGGTACCGGCACTGAGCTTTGCAACCCGCTATTACAAGGCAAATGCAGGAATTATGGTAACGGCTTCCCATAATCCGTCGAAATACAATGGTTATAAGGCATATGGACCGGATGGATGCCAGATGACGGATGTGGCAGCAAATGCGGTTTATGAAGAAATTCAGAAAACGGATGTCCTGTCCGGAGCGAAGATGATGAGCTTTGAAGAAGGACGGGCGGCAGGACTCATTGAATATGTAGAGGATGCATGCAAAGAGGCATTATATGAAGCAATTGAAGCTTGCAGTGTGCGCCCGGGACTTTGTAAGACAGCAGGATTAAAATTAGTTTATTCACCACTGAATGGAAGTGGACTTGTTCCGGTAACACGAATTTTGAAAGATATTGGTGTGGAAGATGTGACCATTGTACCGGAACAGATGTATCCAGACGGAAACTTTCCTACCTGCCCATATCCGAATCCAGAAATTTTTGAGGCATTGAAATTAGGACTGGAACTGGCAGAGAAATCGGGAGCAGACCTGATGTTGGCTACCGACCCGGATGCAGACCGTGTGGGAATTGCAATGAAGTGTCCGGATGGAAGTTATGAGCTTGTGACCGGAAATGAAATGGGTGTGCTTCTACTTGATTACATATGTGCAGGACGTATGGAAAATGGCACCATGCCAGAGCATCCGGTAGCAGTGAAATCCATTGTATCAACCCCGCTTGCAGATGCGGTAGCGGCACATTATGGAGTGGAACTTCGTAACGTACTTACCGGTTTCAAATGGATTGGAGACCAGATTGCGAAACTGGAGGCTGCGGGAGAGAAGGAGCGGTTTATTTTCGGGTTCGAGGAGAGCTACGGATATTTGGCCGGACCATATGTACGGGACAAAGATGCAGTAGTAGGCTCTATGTTAATCTGTGAAATGGCAGCTTATTATCGCAGCAAGGGCTCTTCCATTAAAGAACGACTGGAAGAAATTTATGCAGAATACGGACGTTATTTGAATCAGGTAGACAGCTTTGAATTTCCGGGCCTTTCCGGTATGGAAAAGATGGATGCGATTATGGAAGGACTTCGCAAAAATCCACCGAAAGAATTTGCAGGTTATACGGTAGAAAAAGCAACGGATTATAAAAATACAGAAGAAACAGGACTTCCATCTGCGAATATTCTGATTTATACTTTGGAAGGCGGAGCAACTGTGATTGTCCGCCCGTCAGGAACAGAACCAAAGATTAAAGCATATTTTACGACACTTGGAAAAGATTTGGCAGAGGCAAAAGCGCAGAAGGATAAGCTTGCCGAAGCATTAAAACCTGTGATGGCATAGTTGTGCAGCATAATCATCCAGTGCCTGTAACGCTTCTTTTGACATAGGAAGGACTGCAATCAGATTAAAGATGGTCATTAGTCCGACTCCAATATCACCCAAATCCCAAACGAAAGTGTAAGTGGATAATCCGCCTATGAACAGCATGACTAAGGCGAGCAGCTTGTAAAGGCTCTGGAATATCCATTTATCTCCGAATAAATAGGCCACGTTGGAGCGGGCATAGAACAGAATCCCGATAAAAGTGGAAAAGCTGAACATCCATAAGGTAATAGTGGTAAAAACCACACCTGCATTTCCAAAATGATAATGCATGGCAGTCTGCAAGAGCTCCATGCCGGAAAGCCCTTCTAAGAGGCTTGCTGGGGCAAGGAGCATAATCATTGCAGTACAACTGCAGATGATAATCGTATCGATAATGACACCGAATGCCTGAAACAGACCTGCCTTTGCAGGATGACTGACATCTGCTGCGGCTGCTGCACATGGAGCAGAGCCGGAACCGGCTTCATTGGAAAAGAGTCCACGTTTGACCCCGTTCATGAGAGCCGCACCAAAACCACCGGCCGCGGCTTGTCTCAGACCAAAGGCTTCTTCAAAAATCCGTTGGAAAACAGAAGGCAGCAAGGTGATATTCCGGATAATAACATATATGGAAATCAAAAAATAAAATACAGCCATTACCGGAACAATGATATCCAGCACCTTAACCGTTGCATTTTTACGCAGCACAATTATTGCCGCCAGTCCTACAAGCAGGATGGTGGAAAAAAGCGGTGGGATGGAAAATGCATTGTAAAAGGCAGAGGATACCGAATTGCTGATTACCTGGCTGACTCCGCACCAACAGAGCAGACCGGAAAATGCAAATAAGACGGCAATGATACTGCGCTTTTTCCCTTTTGCAAAAAGGTCATGGATATAGTAGGCAGGGCCTCCGCGATATCCACCATATAAAGGGTCAGGCTGTTTATGAAGCTGTGCCAGTGTAGCTTCAATAAAGGCAGTAGAGGAGCCGATTAATGCGGTAAGCCACATCCAAAATACGGAGCCTGCACCACCGATGGAAATAGCGGCAACTACACCGACCATATTTCCCATACCTACACGGGTGGCAGTTGAAATAATTAACGCCTGAATGCCGGAGAGTGCATGTTTGTCTATGGTACACTTTTCCAGTGAAATCCGAAGCATTTCCCGAAAATAACGGACAGGGAGAAAACGCGTCCGAAACGTAAAATAAAGTCCCGTTGGAATCAGCAGAAGCACTAGCAGGGAAATCCCGATAGAAGAACTGCCGGGCAGAGGAATGGTAAATAAATCACCCCAGAGTAAGTTATAAAAAAATGCAATACATTTCATAAGTATATACCTCAATTGTTTTTTATAATGTATGACAATATTCGTCAGACTCTTTCAAGTATATAATAGAAAGCATGATTTGTCGAGACTTCATTCCATGTAGTGTTCTGTACATTTTGCATTTGGTTTGTTATAATTGAAAAAAGAAAGCAGGCATAAGGAGGGGGAAAATGTACCGCATTTTAGAATATAATCCTCAGCTTAAGGATTTTATGGCAGATATTGCTCTGCGCATGAACCAATGGAAAGATACAAAAGAGCGACTGTTAGGTAAGCGCCTGACGCTGGATGAATTTGCCAATGGATATGCATATTTTGGCATCCACCGGACGGACACGGGATGGGTGTACCGTGAGTGGGCACCGGGAGCATATCAGCTTTATTTTATGGGAGAATTTAACCAGTGGAATCCAACCCAATATCCAATGAAACGTCTGGAAAATGGAATCTGGGAGCTGCAGCTTCAGGGGAAAGAGGCCTTGTGGGATGGCTGCAAGATAAAGACGGTGGTCGATGCAAATCTCCAGAGAACGGAACACATTCCTCTTTATGCAAGACGTGTGGTGCAGGATAAGGAAACCATTACATGGTGTGCGGAAGTGGTGGATGATGCAAAGACATTTCCATGGACAGATGAGAATTTTCAGGGGGAAGAGGAACTTTATATTTATGAAGCCCATGTGGGGATGGCGCAGGAAGAAGGGAAAGTAGGCACTTACCGGGAATTTGCGGACAAGATTCTTCCACGGATAAAAAAAGCAGGGTATAATACCATTCAGCTTATGGCAATCATGGAGCATCCTTATTATGGAAGCTTTGGCTATCAGGTTTCCAGTTTCTTTGCGGCCTCCAGTTGGTTTGGAAAACCAGAGGATTTGAAATATTTGATAAACAAGGCGCATAAAATGGGAATTCGTGTACTGCTTGATGTGGTGCATTCCCATGCAGTGAAAAATACAGCGGAAGGGATTCATCAGTTTGACGGTACGACGGAACAGTTTTTCTATGAAGGAGAAAAAGGAGAGCATCCGGCATGGGGAACGAAATGCTTTAATTATGGAAAAGACGAAGTCATTCATTTCCTACTTTCCAATCTGAAGTTCTGGATGACAGAGTATCATTTTGACGGATTCCGCTTTGACGGAGTAACCTCCATGATTTTCCATGACCATGGACTCGGTTCCAGCTTTGATGACAACCATAAATATTTTTCATTGAACACGCATATTGAGGCACTGACCTATTTACAGCTTGCCAATGAACTGATTCATACGGTAAATCCGCAGGCCATCACGATTGCAGAAGACATGTCGGGAATGCCGGGAATGGCACTTCCGATTCCGGATGGGGGAATCGGCTTCGATTACCGGCTTGGAATGGGACTCCCGGATATGTGGATTCGGACCATAAAAGAGAAGAAGGACGAAGATTGGGATATTGGCGGCATGTGGGGCGATATGTGCCTGCGCAGACCGGGAGAGCATACGGTGGCATATGTGGAGAGCCATGATCAGGCTCTGGTCGGGGACAAAACCTTGATTTTCCGTCTGGCAGATGCCAGTATGTATACGGATATGGATAAAGCTTGCCATAATGTAGTAATTGACCGTGCCATTGCACTGCACAAGATGATTCGTCTGTTTACCATGGCAGGGGCAGGAGAGGCATATCTTAATTTCATGGGAAATGAATTCGGGCACCCGGAGTGGATTGATTTTCCGAGGGAAGGAAATGGATGGAGCTTCCATTATTGTCGTAGACAGTGGAGTCTGCTTGACAATGGCTATTTAAAATATCAATGGCTTGGCGAATTTGACCGGGATATGGTAGAACTGACGAAAAAGAATCATATTTACCGGCAGCAGATGGCAAATCTTCTGCTTCTGAAAGAACCGGAGAAAACCATTGCCTTTTACCGGAACGGATTGGTATTTGCACTCAATTTCCATCCATCCGAGTCATTGGAACATCTTCTGATTCCTGTGCCGCGGAAAGCAGACTATACACTGGAACTGTCTAGTGATGATGAAGAATACGGAGGACAGGGACTGATGAAACATATGACCTATCCGGTGAAAGAATTTGACGGAGTGAGTTATATAGAAGTGTATCTGCCGGCGCGGACAGCGGGGGTGTGGAAAGAGGCGGAGACGCAGGATGAAGACAAAAGCTGAATTTCAGGAGCTTTTGAAACAATAGTTTCATAAAGAACGAGACAGAGAAAGATGGTTTTGATTAGCCATCTTTTTCTTTTGTAAAATATTAAAAATTTTTCAGGTGCTCCGTAGCACCGATTTGCTTTCTGAATTTAATTGTGCTATCCTTTGTTCAAGCATTGAGTTTCTAAAATCAGTTCACATAAATCAATTAAAATCTATTTTTAATTCAACTGGAAATCAGGGTGCTTAATATCAAAAAAACAGACAAATAAAGAAGAACTAAGGAGGAAGTATGCCTATGGGAAAAAGTGATACGGCACTAGTTACATGGCTTGGAAACAAGGAGCGATTTGCAGATTTGTATAATGCAAGTGTGTTTCAGGGAGAACAGGTTATTGGGGCAGAACAGTTGGAAACAGACAAGACAGCGGCAAAAGAATTAATAGAAGATAAGAACGGAGTTTTGCACACTATTGAACGGAACAGGGACATTGTAATGAAGTGGGATGATGGCATTAGTCTGGTACTGCTGGCATGTGAAAATCAGGATAAAATTCATTATGCTATGCCAGTGAGAACCATGCTTTATGATGGATTAAGCTATGCAGAACAGATAAGGCAATTGAGAAGTAAGACAAAGCTCAAGAAAGTCGAGGATTCGGACGAATTTCTTTCCGGAATGAGGAAAGAAGATAAGTTATATCCGGTCATTACCCTTGTATTTTACTATGGGGATAAGGTATGGGATGGAAGTAAAGACTTATACGGATTATTAAAGAAATCTGTCAATCCCAAGGTAAGAGAACTGGTAAAAAAGATGATTCCAAACTATCATATTAATTTAGTAGATGTTAATAAACTGGAAGATACCAGTTTGTATAAAA
The DNA here is from genome assembly GCA_934307065.1 of uncultured Bariatricus sp. Taxonomy (GTDB): domain Bacteria; phylum Bacillota; class Clostridia; order Lachnospirales; family Lachnospiraceae; genus Allocoprococcus. The sequence goes on from CAKRCD010000009.1 coordinate 70,778, forward strand.
CAGATTTACAAGTAGTTTTGGAAATGCTAAGATATAAGAAAGATAAAAAGAAAATACAGGCATATGTACAGGAAAGAGCGGATTTCTTTCAGCATGTGGATAAGGATACTTATAATGTGCTGAGAGTACTATTGAAGGCAGAAAAACAGATGGAAGCAATCAAAAATCAGGAGGAAATAGATATGTGTGAGGCATTACAGGGAATCTTTGATGATGGAAAAGAGGAAGGCGAGAAGATTGGAAGACTTGCAGGCGAGAAAATTGGAAGGCAGGAAGGCGAAAAAATTGGAAAATCTCAAGGCAGAATGGAGCTATTATTAGAATTAGTAAAAGACGGTGTATTGAATATTTCTCAGGCAGCAGCCAAGGCAGGAAAAACAGAGGAGGAATTTCAGGAGCTTTTGAAGTAAGGGTATAAGAAGCATAAATAGTCAGGGGACTGTAGCATTACGCTATAGTCCCCTTTCCATTATATAAAATATACGGTTATCATTATTTATTACTTGAGAAAAGGAATCCCATGAAACGGATAAATGTATAGATTACAAGTACCGTTGCGATGATTGTTTCTACAAGTACGACTGGTTTTAAGATTGGAAGCGGTTGTTCCATTTTTGCAAGGCAGGCCATGGTCTGCTTTGTTGCGATTGCGCTGATTACAAATGGGAATGTAAATGCAGCGTAGCTTGGATAGAATTTCAGCTTTAAGTACCCAATTGCCTTTACCAATGCAATGACATAGATGACAGTTGCAACTGCCAGCATTACAAGTAAGAATGTTCTTGACTTTGGTGTTACAGACTGTACATAACCAGCGATACAAAGACTTGTAGGGGCTGCATAGATACAGAACAATGGCTGAGCCGGTTCAGGAACATTTTTGTATTTGGTGTAGCGCACTGTTACGAGAATGAGCAGTGCAATTAAGGTTACGAAACCGAACCAGAAAGCAGCAGTGCCGATGCCTAACTGTCCGTATGCAGGTGCAGTTACGGCAGCAACAGCGATTCCTACATATACGATATAATAGCTGGCAAATACTTTTGTCATGTCCAGTTTCAGGATAAATTTAATTGTAAAATATACAATCAGTACAATATGTAATGCGATTGCAAAGTACCAGATATACTGTGCGGCTGCACCGATAAATGGTTTTACATAAGTACTAAGAAGCATAAGTGCCATGGAAAATGTTCCGGATACACTTGCCATAATCGGATTCTTCATGTCTTCTTTGATCATCTGTGGGAACATGATGAGTTTCAGAAGAACGAGAATCAGAATAAATGCTGCTACAATTCCGCATGCATAACGAATGCCCTCACCGTAGCTCTGAAGCAGATTTCCAAGAGCTGCGAAGCCAAGCATGACACCGCAGAATGGAATTGACACTTTCTTAATAATGTCTTTCATGTCTCTCATACCTTCCTGTTATTAAATTTCTGCAAGTTTGCGTCGAGGTGCTGGTTCATCAACTTCATCAAGATTCTTGATTCCCAGCTCACGACAGACAATCTGAGCAACTTTCCAAGCACAAAGACCTGTAAAGAAGATACACTGTTCTTTGTGTTCACCTTTTCCTTTGTCAAATTCCTTTGTAAGAATACGACAGCAGATAGCATTTTTCTGGTTTGCTTTCTTGAACCAGTCATGAAGTTCATTTGTGAGTTCCATACATTTAACACTCTTTGGATTAGTAGGACCATCCTGTTCTGTACGACCGAAGAACAATCCAAGCGCGAGAACACCACCATTGAGAGCTCCACAGCAGCATCCGGATTTACCAATACCAACTGCCATACCAGATGACATAGCGATTACTTCATCTGGAACATCCAGCTTAAATGCATCGCGGATAGTAGCCATAAGTGCTTCACAGCAATAATATCCGTCTTTAAAATTCTTTTCTGCTGCCTGCTGGACAGCAATTGGGCTGATTTCTGTTACGCCAATTTTCATTTGTTTTTCCTCCTCTTATATGACAAGTTTTATCAATTCCAGTAAGTATTCTAGCATAGTTTGGAGAAAGACAGACATAGAAAATTTTTATAAATAATGATGTATTTAACTATATATGTGGAAAATAGACAATATACTTGAGAAATAGAAGGGAAGATATTGTAAAAAATATCAAGAATTGACGGGAGCGTCAACTGTTTGTTACAATGCTGTAACTATCTTTTGACAACTCCCGAGCGAATGAAATCCATTTGCCGTTTGACGTGTTTTTGGAAAATATCGACACCATTTCCCGGCACTTCGTTTTTGCGGGTCAGCATACAGATTTTCCATTCATAGTCTCCGTCCGAAAATGGGAGCAGAACAAGATTGCTTCGGCTCATATCATCAGAAACGAAATCCACGGTAACAGAAATTCCTTTCTTATCACGAACCATTTTATGGCAGAGGCTGAAGCCGCTTGTTTCAAAAACAACATTTGGTTCAAATCCTGCTTCCCGGCATTTGTTGATAATCAAATCGTGAATTTTAAATTCTCTGCTTTCTATATAAAGTGGTTCATCTTTTAAATCCTCGATTGTGACAGAACTTTTCCGGGCAAGAGGATGCTCCTTGTTGACCAGAAGTTTTACCGGAAAAGAATCCAGCTCCAATACGTCATATAAGGTCTCGTCACATGGGGCAAGAGAAAGTGCAACATTCCCCTCTCCTGCACGGAACCAGCGTTCTATCTGCTTGTCCGGGCATTCACGATAGTGAAACTCAATGTCCGGATATTTTTCCTTAAAGTCACGAATACACTCCGGTGTGATCAGCCGGATAATGCCGAAGGCGGAAAGAAGGTCAACCATTCCATGTTCTTTTTGCTTCAGGCGGAGCAGTTCTTTACGCATGGTGTGATATTCCGTGTCTGTTTTCTTTGCATACTGGTAAAAGTACTCTCCGCATTCTGTCAGTTCCATTTTATTTCCGGTGCGGAGAAAGAGTTCGCAGTCATTTTCATTTTCCAGATTCTTGATAATCTTGCTGACACCCTGTGGAGTCATGTAAAGCAGTTTGGAGGCTTTGGTAAGATTGTCTTCCTCTGCAACAGTGATAAATACATTTAAGTCTTTCATGTTCATATTATAATGTAACCTCGTCTGATTCCATATTTCCTGTTATTTTTTCAATGGCTTCCTTATCCGGTTCTACGTGCGTGCCTGATTCCTTTCTGGCAACCCGGTGGCTTTCGATAATCAGCCGTACTGTCCGGTATAAGAAAGTTTTGTACTCTTCAATAGGAAGCGGTTCTTTATATAAGATAGAATTGTATCCCGCAGAACCTGCGAGCTCTACAATGGTAAACAGCATAACATTTACATCTTTATAAATATAATCATCTTCATCCACAAGAGCAAGGAAATCATCATAGATTTCATTTTCCACAGCTTCTCCGGTAAACAATGTGGTACGAAGGGCTCCCATGACCAGATTCTTGGAAATAAAATTTAGAAGTGGAAGGTCTTTGACTAAATCATCAATAATGTGGTCGATGATAAAGATTAACTGACTTTCCAATCCGGTAATATGCGCTTCATTCATTGCCTTGCCGGCCTTATGGAACAGTTCACAGGTTTTGTGAGCAACCAGGTTGTTTTTGATGTCATATTTGTCTTTAAAATAAAGATAAAAAGTTCCCTTTGCAACGCCAGCCTGTTTGACAATGTCGGAGATTGCCGTAGAATTAATTCCTTTTGTAGTGAACAATTCATAAGCTGTGTTCAAAAGGGCAAGTTTTTTTTGCTTTTTGTTTTCATCTACTTTACCCATTTTATTCACCTCATATTTATAATTATAACCAATAAAACAGAGATTGCAATATCTCAGAATAAAAAATGACCAAAAGTCATAAATTTTATAAAAAACTATTGACTAACGGTCATTTTTAGTATATAGTGCTACTTGAATAAATGACCGATGGTCATAAAAGGTCAAAAACAAGAAAGGAAGTCAGAGAAATGGTTAAAGTTGGGAAAAAAATTGTAAAGTACAGAGTTACCATTCTGATTGCATCTGTATTGCTTCTTATCCCTTCCGTATTTGGGTATTTGGGCACCAGAATCAACTATGATGTTCTTACTTACCTGCCAGAAAACATTGAGACAATGCAGGGTCAGGATATCATGGTCAATGATTTCGGAACCGGTGCTTTTTCTATGCTGATTGTAGATGGCATGGATTCAAAAGATGTAGCAAAATTGAAGGAGCAGGTCGAACAGGTTGACCATGTAACAAAGGTTCTGTGGTACGATTCACTCATGGATATTTCTGTTCCGGAGAGTATGCTGCCGGATAAATTTTATAACGTATTTAATTCAGAAACAGGAACAATGATGGCGGTATTCTTCGATGAATCTACATCAGCAGACGGCACAATGAATGCAATCACAGAGATTCGTAAGATTGCAGGAAAACAGTGTTTCATCAGTGGTATGTCAGCCATCGTAACAGATACGAGAGATTTGGCTGAAAAGGAAACACCACTCTACGTATTGATTGCAGTTATCTTGTCTTGTATCGTACTTGGTGTGACAATGGATTCTATTGTAGTTCCGGTGCTATTCCTGTTAAGTATCGGTATGGCGATTGTGTATAACTTAGGAAGTAACTATTTCTTTGGTGAGATTTCTTATATTACCAAAGCACTTGCAGCGGTGTTACAGCTCGGTGTGACAATGGATTACTCTATTTTCCTGATGCACAGTTATCAGGAACAGCAGCAGAAGTGTGGCGGAGATAAGAAAGAGGCTATGGCACATGCCATTGCACAGACGTTCTCTTCCGTAGTGGGAAGTTCAGTTACAACTGTTGCAGGATTTATCGCACTTTGTTTTATGAGCTTTACGTTAGGAAAAGATATCGGTATTGTAATGGCAAAAGGTGTTATCATTGGTGTAATTGCCTGTGTAACGATTTTACCATCTCTGATTCTCGCATTTGATAAGCTGATTGAAAAGACCAGTCACAAACCATTGGTTCCAAATATTAACCGCTTGTCTGATAAAGTTACGAAACATTACTTAGTATATGTAGCAATTTTCCTGGTTTTATTATTCCCTGCAATTTACGGAAATAATCACACCAGTGTATATTACAACTTGGATGAAACCCTTCCAAAGGATTTGCCAAGTATTATTGCGAATGATAAATTGAAAGAAGATTACGATATGAATTCTACCCATATTTTATTGGTAGACAGCACGCTCTCTTCTACAGATGTCAACAAGATGCTGAAAGAAATTGAAAATGTAGATGGTGTTAAATGGGCACTTGGTCTTGACAGTATTGTTGGACCTGGTATTCCGTCCGATATGATTCCTGAAAAACTGACCAGTATGTTAAAGACAGATAAATATCAGATGATTATGATTAACTCTATTTACAAAACAGCGTCAGATGAAGTAAATGCCCAGGTTGATGACTTGAATACGATTATAAAGAAATATGACAGCAATGCACTGTTAGTTGGTGAAGCACCACTGACAAAGGATTTGATTGATATCACTGATATCGACTTCAAGATGGTAAGTGCAGTTTCCATCGGTGTTATTTTCGTAATCATCATGCTGTTGTTTAAATCAATCAGCTTACCGATTATTCTGGTTGGTGTTATCGAATTTGCAATTTTCGTAAATATGGGTATTCCATATTATACAGGAACAGCCCTTCCATTTGTGGCTTCCATTGTAATCGGTACGATTCAGTTAGGAGCAACCGTTGACTATGCGATTCTGATGACAACCAGATATCGTACAGAGCGTTACAACGGTGCAAGTAAGAAGGAGGCGATTACAACTGCACATAAAGCTTCTGCACAGTCTATTATTGTAAGTGCACTGAGCTTCTTCGCAGCAACATTTGGTGTAGGTATGTATTCCAATATTGATATGATTAGTTCTCTTTGCGTATTGATGGCAAGAGGAGCTATCATCAGTATGATCGTAGTAGTATTTATTTTACCATCTATGTTTATGGTATTTGATAAAGTCATCGTAAAGACTAGCAAGGGATTTCTTCCAAAGAAGTCCGATGACAATGGTAATAGCCAAGGTAACAAAGTGCAGGCATAATAGGAGGTTACGGATATGAAAACAAAGAGTATGAGAAGAATGGCTGCTGCCATGGCAGTTGTAATTGCAACCGGAATGGCTGCAAACTGTGGATATCAGAGAAATGTGATTATTGCAAGAGCAGCGGATGTCAATACCAATCAGTTACTGGCTGCATCAAACACAACTTCTGATAAGAAGAGCAGTAAAACAGAAGAAAGCGGTATTACAAAAGAAGAATCTGTTTATGTAAAAGCAGATACTTCAGGAAATGTAAAGTCCACAACAGTTACAGAATGGCTGAAGAATATCGGAAACGGAACACTTGCAGATACTTCTGATTTGAAAGATATCAAGAATATCAAAGGGAACGAAGAATTCCAGACATCAGGATCTGACATTACATGGACGGCAAATGGAGATGACATTTACTATCAGGGAACATCGGATAAGGAACTTCCGGTAGGTGTATCTATTACCTATAAACTGGATGGAAAAGAAATCAGTGCCGAAGATTTGAAGGGGAAAGATGGTAAGGTCGAAATCCATATCAAATACACCAACAAATCAAAAGGAACAAAAGATGTAAATGGAACAGACGAAGAACTCTTCACACCATTTACCATGATCACAGCAATGCTTCTTCCGGCAGATAAATACGAAAATGTCCAGATTGATAATGGTAAGGTTATCTCCGATGCAGAACGTCAGATTGTAGTCGGAGTTGGATTCCCGGGATTACAGGATAGCCTGAATCTGGAAGGCAGCGACATTGAGATTCCGGAAGAAGTTACCATTACTGCTGATGTAAAAGATGCTTCTATTGAACCATCTATTACAGTGGCAACTACCGATTTCCTTCAGGATATTGATTTAGATGATATGGATGAGCTTTCTGATTTGAGTGAATCCATGGACGAATTAGATGATGCGACTAACCAGCTGGTAGATGGCTCCCAACAGGCAGCAGACGGAGCAAGCCAGTTAGCAGAAGGCGCCGGAACATTGAAAGACGGAACATCGCAGCTTGCAGCCGGTGTGAGTACCCTGGTAAGCAAGATTCCAACATTAGTAAGTGGAGTAACTGCACTGGATAACGGTGCAAGTTCCCTTCAGACAGGTGTTGGTACCCTTCAGGCTTCTGTAGACCATAAAGCACAGAGTGAAGAAGACCAGTCCGGACTGGTAGAAGGAGCTGAGACCCTGAATAATGGCGTGAATGATTATACAAATGGTGTCGCAAATATGCAGGCAAAGATGGAAGCAGGAAAGATGACAACAGGTGCGGAAACATTAGCACTTAGTGCGAGCAAGTTAGCTTTCGCTTTAACAAATGCGCAGACAGGTGTAAATGATTTAAAAACAGCTTCTACAAACATGAAACAATTGACAGATGGAATCAAACAGGCAGTAGCAGGGATGAGCCAGCAGGTAGCGGCTCTCCGCGGAACCGTTGTTGTAAATTCCGGATTTGAAAAGTCAGTTTCTGAAGCAGATGTGATTGATACAGAAGCATTCAGTGCAGCACTTTCCAATGCAGGTCTTACAGATGAGCAAAAGACAGCAGTCATGGAAGCGGTAAAGAATAATACAAAACCATCCGTAGCAGTTACCACAGATGATTTGAACAAAGCAGTGGAAGCAGGAAAAATCACAGCTAGTGTAGATACAACTGCAGTACAGCAGACTCTTACTGCATTAGGAAAAAACGCAGATTTAGGAACTCAGTTGGCAACAGGCATTGATACAGGTGTTACTACTTTGAAATCAAATATGGATGGAGATGGTACTGCCGAAAATCCAGGCGCAGTAGCCGCAGCAAATCAGATGGCAGCAGGAGCCAAGTCCTTATCAGATGGTGTAAAGGATGTCAAAGATGGTGTAGACCAGCTGGTTTCTAACAACACCGAGTTACAAACCGGTGCAGGAGCACTTGCAACAGGAGCACAGAAATTATCCGCAGGTGTTGCAACTTTAAGTGAAGGTGTTGCAAGTCTGAAAGCAGGAACCACACAGCTTAGTACAGGAGCAGGAGCACTTGCAACAGGAGCAAATACACTTGGCTCTGGAGTAAGTACCTTAGATGAAGGCGCAGGTACATTGAAAGATGGAATAGAAGCTTTGGCAGAAGGAAACCAGACACTTGCAGAAGGAATGGCAGAATACAAGGCAGAGGCAATTGACAAACTTACTTCCATGTTCCGAGGTGATATCACTAAGATTGCTGACAGACTGCAGGCTATGACAGAACTTGGTCAGGACTACAAATCATACGCAGGAATTAAGGATGGTATGAATGGTTCTACCAAATTCATCATTGAAACAGAAGGTATTGATGACTAATCAAAAAGTAAATTCAGTGATTTGATAAATGAATATGGGAAAGCAAAAAGGAAAGTTCGCAGGAACTTTCCTTTTTTGTGTTAGACGTAAGAGAAAAGGTTCGGAGCAGATTTTTTGACCTTGCAGGAAAAATATTTTATTTTCTTGCAACACTTGCCATTTTATTTTACTCTTATATACAAAGGCCTTAATAAGAGGGGAGGAAGCGCGCATGACGATTCAGAAATTTACTGAATTATACAGTATTGTTTATGAAGAATTATATCGGTTTGCATTTTGTATGATGCGGCAGTCCCACGATGCGGAGGATGCAGTCAGCGAAGCAGTGGTTCTGGCATATGAGAATATACAAAGTCTTCGGAAGGAAGAGGCATTCCGCTCATGGATATTTCAGATTACGGCGAATGTATGCAAACGCAAATTAAAGGATAAGAGCCGCCTGGAAGTAGAACTGACAGAGAATCAGAGGTTGTATGAAGAAGACAGAGAATTACAACTGGATATACATAATGCACTCTTTGAATTGAATGAGGAAGAACGTTGTATTGTGGCGATGTCGGCATTAGGAGGATATAACAGTGTGGAAATAGGGAAAATGATGAATCTGAATTCCAATACTGTGCGCTCTAAGCGAAAGAGGGCAATCGAGAAGCTTGGCGCAATTATGAAGAAGAAGGAGGTATAACAATATGGCAGATGCAAGTAAGACAGACAAAACCAAGGCAAATGTAAATATAACGGATGCAAGTAAGGCAGATGTAAATGAGACGGATGTCAATCTAACCGACGAAGAACAGAAAACCATGGAGCAGTTTGCAGGGCAGATGCAGGAGATTCCGGTACCGGACAGTCTGAGACCAGAGCAGATCAAAAAAATGCTTGGGGAGAAATGCCAGAAGAAAAAGGCATGGTGGAAGAATAAACGGGTATATGGCAGCCTGGCAGCGGCTATCGTGCTGGTTGCAGGCCTTGGGATATATGGAATGCAGTCTAAGGAGACAAAGCCTGTTACAGTGACTAAGGATGTGCAGACAGCAAAGAGCTATGAAGAAATTTACAATTGTATTCAGCAATACCAGAAAGAAGCAATGACTACAACAAGTAGCGCACGAAGTTCGCTTTTTGGCAGTGAGTCAGATCCCATGGTAATCAATGAATCTGCAACGCTGGAATCTTCAGCGGATACAGCGTCAGCAGGTACAAGGAGTGGGAGCAATGCTTCGGATACCAATGTGCGGACAGAGGGAGTGGGCGAAGCAGATATTGTGAAGACAGACGGAACTTATCTGTACGTGGAGAAGGAAAGTGCTATGGAAATCAGTATTGTGGATGCTTCTACGGATAAGATGAAGGAAGTCTCTGCGATTAAGACGGAAAACGGGAAACAGATATGTGAGTTTTACGTAAAAGATAGCAAGGTGTTCCTGTTTACGATAGATTCGGTAAGTGAGACAGATACGGATGGCTATGAGGTTTACAAGGGAGCCAGTACCTGCGTAGAAACTTATGATGTATCCGATAAAACAGCACCAAAGCATATCGGAACGATTTCACAGAGCGGATATTATAATACGTCGCGTATAGTGGGAGATTATATTTATACATTCAGTAAATACGATGTATATTCGGAGAATGGCAAGGATGCCATCACGGAATATGTGCCGGTTGTATGTGGCGACACCTTGGAGAGTGATTGCATTTATATGCCGGATGTTCCATCCTGTCAGTATATAGTGGTTACTTCCATGAATGTAAATGCACCGGAAAACATTGTGGACCAGAAGGCAGTGCTCATGGATTTCGGAGAGCTTTATGTGAGCAGTGAGAATATCTATATTTATGAAACGGTAAGCAATATTGCATTATTACGTGCAGATGGAATGTGGCAGAAGGAAGATGAAAGCCAAACAGAAATCCGCAAGTTGTCTTATAAAGACGGAAAGATTACCGGAGAGGCAAAAGGCGTGGTAGAGGGTTATATTCATGACTCTTTCTGTATTGATGAATATCAAGGAAATCTCCGTATCGTTACCACCATAGATGGAGAACATACGACTACGAATTCAGTGTTTGTACTGGATGAGAACATGGATAAGATTGGCGAAATCAATGGGATTGCCCAGGATGAAAGGGTGTATTCGGCAAGATTTTTTGGAGATACAGGTTATTTTGTAACTTATCGTGAGACAGACCCATTGTTTTCCGTAGATTTCTCCGACCCGACGAATCCACAGATTATCGGAAAACTTAAGATTCCGGGATTTTCAGAATATCTGCATTTCTACGGGGAGAATCAGCTTGTGGGAATCGGTATGGATATTGATGAGAAAGCAGGAATTACGAATGGAGTGAAGCTTTCTTTGTTTGATATCTCTGACCCGACGAATGTAAAAGAAGTGCATACCTATACGATTAAAGATATGTACAGCGCAGAATTATTCTGGGATTATAAGGCAGTTTTAATAGACTATGAGAAAAATATGATTGGATTCTCCTGCTATAACAATAGTGAAAATTATTATATTTTCGGTTATGACACAGAAAACGGATTTGAAGTGAAAATGGAGAAAGATGTGGCTGGTGATTCCTATATGAGTACACGAGGTGTCTATATAGACGACCGCTTTTATGTAGTGAAAGGAAATGCTATTGAGAGTTACCGTATGGGAAGCTTTGAGAAAATTGACGATATTATTTTGTAAAAGGATATTTCCATATTGGTATACAGTATCAATCCAAAAGCAGACGCTTTGTTATGTTAAACGAATAACGAAGCGTCTGTTTTTTGTTATCATTATGGCTCAAAGGTTATATGAATCGGACAAATCTCAGCTTTGGTACCTATCCGCATATTCGGACCAAAGATGCCCACACCGGAGGTAACGATGTTATGCATGTTGTCTTTTTGCAGATAACCGCAGGAGTTTTCCCACATGAGACGGACCGTCAGATTTCCGGGAAACATTTGTCCATCATGGGTATGACCGCATAAATCCAAGTCTACACCGGCAGCAGAAAGCTCGGACAATTCTTTTGGCTGATGGTCAATGACAAGGATTGGTTTCCTTTTATCCATATCCGCCGTGATTTCTGCAGGCGTTTTGCGGGAGTCGATATCCTTTCCAGGACGGGAAGCATCTGCTCTTCCAAAGAGATAAAAGCTGTTGTCAACCAGAATGCCCTCGTCACGTAACAGTCTGATATTTGCTTTTTCAAGAAATTCGTCCATTCTTGGGTCGCTGGCTTTTTCCTGATTCTTCGTATCGAAAGTAAAACCGGCAAGGACTTTCTCCTCAATGTCATGATTGCCATAGCAGGCATATACACCATATTTGCTCTGGATTCCGCGAAGAATAGATTCCAGCTCTTCGGGGTCTTTTAGGGATTCATATTCATTATCAAAAATATCTCCCGCAATTACAACTAAATCCGGATTCTGGGCATTGATTTTCTGTACCATATTGGAAATATGGTCTTTTCCGATGTTATATCCCATATGCAGGTCAGCCACCAGAACCACATTGAGAGAAGAAAGTGCTCCGGCAGATTTGTGCACCGTGACATTATATGGTGTGGTGTGGATGATACGTGCATTTACCACTCCCCATGTACTAAGGGCAATGATAATTACAGCGCAGATTCCACCGGCTATGGCGAAAAATGTCCGGGTGTGCAGAATCGGATTCTGACGGATTCTCGGATTGATATTCAGAAGAATACGCAGTAAATCGGCAGTCAGGACCGTAAGGGACGTATAGAGCAGAACCCCAAGCCAGTAGTTGCCGATTAGCTTGCAAATCCGTTTCAGTTCGCCTTCCGGAAGAAGAAATCCGGTCAGCAGAGAGGTGGCAAGAAGGATGTAAAGGATGATAAATCCCACCCTTACCACAGGATGCTCACATATATGATGACAGGCTTCCATCCAGCGCATCATGCGTAACAGGAGGTAAACGTTAAGAACGATATAAATGGGTGATAGGTAAAGTGCTAACATAACTGGTAATTCCCTCTCCTTCATTTGGATTTTTCGAAGAATAAAATGAAAGCATTCTATTTTTTCAAAAGCTCAGGCACGTTCCGGATACTCAGTGAAAGAAGTGCTCTTACTGTCTGGGTAAGAAAGCCTTTGGTATCCGCATCCATTTGGGAAGCAGCCCGCAAAATGGCAGGAATACTTTTCTGGCGTTCTGCCCGTAACTGGTCAACGGAATCAATATGCTCTGTATCAATCAGTCCAAATAAGCTGTCCACAAACCGTTCCCGCTCAGGAATGGACATCGAGCGTACCCACTCGTTTAAAGTATGGTCGAAATATCGTGCATCAGGTGTCAGCTCCTTAATAAAATGAAAGCAGTTTCCCTCTACAACCCATGAAAATGGGTCATGCTGCCAGAAGCTGAAGCGGTTACTTTCTACAATCTGATAATTTTCCTGTTGTTCTAACAGCATACCGACCAGAGAAGACTGGGGGAGTGTTTTGTCAATTTTATCACGAATTGCAACAAAAGGTTCACTTTGCAGAACTGTATCTAAAAATCCCGGTCCGTCGTGAGAGTAGGCGTGCAAAATCCGTTCCTGAACAGCAGGGCTGGCATTTGCCGCAGCATAGACTGCCAGATTTCCACCCTTGGAGTGGCCACCGGTCATAATTTGCCCGGTGCAGTGGCATGCGGTTTCTTCCAGATAGATTCGGGCATCTTCCTGAGCCGGTACCGGGTATTGGAATGCCATGTTAAAGTCCTCTTTCCAGCCAACCAGAGTAGAATCGGTTCCACGGAAGGCGACATAACAGAGGTCATCATTTAACTGAAAGCTGACTGCGGCAAACTGTTTTTCCTCTTTTTTATCAATTCGTTCCGTATACCCCATTACCCGGATGTCACGGAAGCGGGGACTGGCAGCCATGGCAGTAAATAAGCATCTGCTGCTATCTGTATCCCATACCCCGCGAAAAAGTTCTTCAAAATATTCCGCGCGGAATAAATCTGCAAAACGGACTCCTTTCCAGCTATGTACATCCGAAAGACCGGAAGGCAGGTGCATGTAAGAAATCCAGGACAGAATCAGACTGTCTACGGAATGAAAAGGTTCAGATGAAAACGGAGCAAGCATTTGTTCAGCATATGTTACAATATTTCCCATTGATAAAATCCTCCATTTTGAATCAGGTTACAGGCTGTTTTTGAAACAATTGTTATTTTCTAAAGTATAATCTTGACGGGTGGAAAAATCAATAGATTGGAATTTATAGAAAATCATAATTAGCTGGAAATTAGGTGGAAATCGGGCGAAAATCCAGATATAATGATTCTGTATGAGTTTTACGATAAGGAGAGAAATGAGATGCATACACTTAAAAAATTTATTCAATATTATGCGCCTTACAAGGCGGTATTTTTTCTGGATTTAATCTGTGCGGCAATTATCAGTCTGGTAGACCTGGCATTCCCGCAGATTTTACGAACCCTGACAAAGACCTTATTTACGGAAGATGCCTCACGGATCATGAGTGTCCTGCTGCCAATCGGAATCGGACTTTTTCTTATGTACATCGTACAGTCTTTCTGTAAATATTATGTCAGCTATCAAGGACATATGATGGGAGCACGAATGGAGCGGGATATGCGCCAGCAGTTATTTGAACATTATGAGAAGCTTTCGTTTTCTTATTATGACCAGAACAATTCCGGCCAGATGATGAGTAAACTGGTGTCAGACTTGTTCGACATTTCCGAATTTGCACACCACGGACCGGAAAACTTATTTATTTCTGTGATTAAAATCGTAGGTTCCTTTACCTTTTTGTTCCTGATTAACTGGCGACTTGCCATTCCACTTCTTGTAATGGTGGTATGTATGCTGTTCTTTTCCTATGGACAGAACCGGCAGATGCAGACAACCTTTATGGATAACCGTAAAAAGATTGGAGATGTCAATTCCAGTCTGCAGGATACTCTGTCCGGAATCCGTGTAGTACAGTCCTTTGCAAATGAAGAAATCGAGCGGGAGAAGTTTATGGAGAGTAACGAGAACTTCTTGATTTCTAAGAATGCCAATTATCATTGTATGGGAAGTTTTATGAGCGGCAATCTGTTCTTCCAGGGAATGATGTATTTGATTACTCTGGTATTCGGTGGCTGGCTGATTGCACATGGAAAAATGGATGTGGCAGACCTTGCCATGTATGCACTTTATATCGGTATTTTCATCAGTCCGATTCAGATTCTGGTAGAACTTACGGAAATGATGCAGAAAGGACTTTCCGGATTCCGTCGATTCTTAGATGTAGTGGAGACTGATCCGGAGATTGTAAATGCCTCTGATGCAGAACCGCTTCAGAATGTGAAAGGGGAAGTAGAATACGAGCATGTTTCCTTCCATTACAGTGATGATGATACGCTGGTTTTAGATAATGTTTCTTTCAAGATTCCGGCAGGAAAATCCATTGCTCTGGTGGGACCTTCCGGAAGCGGTAAGACCACGATTTGTTCTATGCTTCCACGTTTCTATGATGTGACCGGGGGAAAGATTACCATTGATGGAAAAGATGTGCGGAAGCTGACGCTGGAAAGCCTGCGCAGTCAGATTGGTCTTGTACAGCAGGATGTCTATCTGTTCTGTGGTACCATTAAGGAAAATATTGCTTACGGAAAACCGGGAGCAACTATGGATGAAATCATAGACGCAGCGAAGAAGGCAAATATCCATGAATTTATTATGTCACTTCCGGATGGATACGACAGCTTTGTAGGAGAAAGAGGAACCCGTCTGTCCGGTGGACAGAAGCAGCGAATCTCTATTGCGAGGGTATTTCTTAAGAATCCTCCAATCCTGATTCTGGATGAGGCGACCAGTGCATTGGATAATGAGAGTGAACGCTGGATCCAGCAGAGTCTGGAAGAACTGGCAAAGAATCGCACCACGATTACCATTGCACACAGATTATCTACTATTCGTAATGCGGATGAGATTCTGGTGGTCGCAAACAGTGGAATTGCAGAGCGGGGAAGTCACGAAGAACTCCTGAAAAAAGGTGGAATAT
Source organism: uncultured Bariatricus sp. (assembly GCA_934307065.1). Lineage (GTDB taxonomy): Bacteria > Bacillota > Clostridia > Lachnospirales > Lachnospiraceae > Allocoprococcus. The sequence continues at coordinate 86,213 of CAKRCD010000009.1, forward strand.
ACGCTCATTATTATGAAATGTCATAATAACCGGGAAGAAGGATTATGCGATACTTTTCGTGTGATATTCAACGAGAAAAGTCCGGATGAAACAGAGCAAGAGAAGAACATGGAGGTGTGTGGTTATGAGTGAATATACGGTTTTGCCGTTGATTAATTCATCCTTTCAACCAGGAGAAGCCCAAAAGACAGTAGATAGTTTTGAAGATAAAGATTTCCGGGAGATTGCGCGTGCAGAGTTATATTATTTTTCCGGGTATGCAGAGGAATGCAGCCATATTGCAGAAGTATATCTGATGAGCCGCAATACGAAGCTGAAAATGTCAGCCTGCCTGCTTTATGCCTATTCCAATCTGACACTTGGGCGGGGTACAGCTTCAAAGAGAGCATTGCAGGAGATCCGGATATGTTTGGAAAAAGAGATGAAAAGTCCTTCCTCCAAAGAAAAGCAGGCTATCTGTGTTTTTGCAGGATACATGGCATCGGTGCTTCTGCATCTTCCGACAGATGAACTCCCGGATCCGAATACTTATATTGTAGCATTGCCACACGGTATCCGGCTTTTTTCGGCTTATGTGACGGCACATATGGCATATCTAAATGGAGAGTATGGAAGGGCACTTGGCATCTGTGAGTCGGCATTGCTTTTCCGGGATGGGATTTATCCTATCAGCATGATTTATCTTTACTGTATGATTGCCATGTGCCAGATTAATTTAAAACATCAGCAGGAAGCAAAAGAGGTGCTGATGACAGCGTGGAATCTGGCGAAAAAGGATGAATTTCTGGAGCCGTTTATCGAACACCACGGTTTGTTACAGGGGCTTCTGGAATCCTGTGTCCGGAAGGATGAGTCAGAGATTTATAAGAAGATGTCGGACAAAGTTATCACGTTCAGCAGAGGCTGGATGGCAGTCCATAATTCGGTGTCCGAAAACTCAGTCACGGATGCATTATCCAGTATGGAATTTTCCATTGCCATGCTGGCAAGCAGGGACTGGACAAATCAGGAAATAGCGGACCATCTGGATTTTTCGCCAAATACGGTAAAAAATTATTTGAGTAAAATTTATGAAAAACTGGGCATAAAGAAAAGAGAAGAACTGAAAAAATATTTGCTAAAATAAGAAATAAAATAAGAAAAAAGTACTTTTTCATATCGAAACGGACATTATCTTCAAATCATTCCTTTGATAGAATGAAAGAAAAGAGTAATGGAGGATGAGATATGAAAAAACGACTACTAAGCTTGCTGCTTATCTGTTGTATGGTACTTACGCTAATGCCGGCAACCGCTTTTGCAGCAACGAATTACACATTGGCAGTCGATACGTTCTGGTTTGACAGTGACCACCTGACATACCAGGGAACGACTGGTACTGCCACTTATAGTCCGGAGACAACGACCTTGACGCTGGATAATTTCAGTATCACTGCGTCAAATAATGAAGGTTCGGTAATCTACAGTGAGATACCGGGCCTGAAAATCGTGGTGAAGGGAACCAATACCATTACCATTCCGAATACACTGAATGCAATGACAACGGCTGCCATTGCACTTACAAATGCGAATGCTACGATTTCAGGAACCAGTGCGTCGAACGATAAACTGATTATCAATTCCGCAGGAACAAGTGTGTCTCAGCCATTTAGGGATGGAACAACCCGTGTGGGAATTACGACTTATCAGTCAGGTCTTACGGTCCAGAATGTGACACTTCAGATGAATGATACATCGGCAGCAGCGTATCTTGGACACAGCAGCCTGATTCATTCCCAAAGTGATGTGAGGATTGTGAATTCCGTACTTCAGACATCTAAGTGCCAGCATGGTGTATTTGCAAACATCGGAAGCGTTACCATGCAGAATACAACCTTGAATTTCAATAATAGTTCTGTTTCCGGTTCTTCCGGTCTGAACTTTGCACCGGATACAATCAATACAGTGACAAACATCAGCGGAACTATCTCGGCAGAATATCCGATTTACACCTATGGAACAGTTACATTGGGTGGAAATACGAATAAGCTGACACTGAACGGCAGTTCTTTTGGTGTTACTGTGAAAAAGGATGCCAGTGCTTCCAGAGCGGGCTCTCTGACATTCCAGAATGCAAATGTGGAAATGGCTGCACCAACCGGCATTGATGTGGAAGATGGCGGAAGCGCAGTTATAGAAGGCGGAACCGTTACTGCAAATGTTTCGGAAAAAGGAGTGAATGTAGATGGCAACAGTACATTTACACTGAACAGCGGAACGCTTAACCTGAATGGAACCAATGAGAGTGCAATTGGTATTTATGCCACCGGTACGGTAAATGTGAAAGGCGGCAGTCTGAATACCAGTTCGGTTAATTGTGCAATTCAGCAGGTAGGAACAAAGGATATCGGATTTTCAGGTGGAAACCATACCCTGAATGCATCTGTGGCAGGTTATGCCAATAATAACAGTGGTGGATGGAACATCACAAATGGTACGGTTACAGTTAATGCACCGGTTGGCATACAGTTGACGGAGGGCAAAAACGGTGGCTTTGCCGTATCCGGCGGTACGTTAAATCTGAATTGTACAAATACAGGGATTAACTCCCAGAGCGGTGCAGGAAAGACTGCACTTTCCGGTGGAAAAATCAACATCACGGATAAAAATACAGATGCTGCGGTAACCGGTATTCAGGCGGTGGGAGAGTTGGAAATCAGCGGTTCTGCCGAAGTAACATTTGCAAACTGCAAGTATGATATTTTATCGCAGAATAAGAATAACAAGATTTCCGGTGGTAAAGTATCCTTTACAGGAAGTAGTGCAGGATTATTTGTTACAGGGAATTTTGCAGTGACAGGTGGGGAGACCTCTCACGAAGGGGATGGTTATGGTATTCTCGGAGCAGAAGGAACGGTAACCTTAGGTGGCGGAACTGTAACACTTAACAGTGCGGAATATGCGATTATGGCATATCAGAACTGCGTGATTGATTTTGCGGGAGCAACAGTGAAGGCTACTGCTACTGCGAGAAATGCAGCATTGGCTATTGTAGATGCTGGAAGTTCTTATAAGATTACCGGAGGCGAGGTTACGTTACAGTCTACGCAGGCGGGCGCAAATAAGTTCTATACTTCGCTTGCTGATGGATATGTAGTATGGGCAGGAAGCAGTGAAAAGGATGCAAAACTTATCAGTACCCCATCACTTGCGACATTTACAAATAATAAATATGTACATATTATCAAAAACAGTGCTTATACCTTAACGCTTGAAAATGTAAAAGAGGGTACTTCAGCAACTCATTTTGCAGGGGAAGCAATGACTTATCATGCAAATGACCCTGTAAGTGGAACGCATTTTTCGCATTGGGAATTAACTGTAGGAGAGACTACGACCACGGTGGGAAATAATGCAACCTATACAGGTAAAATGCCCGCAGGAAATGCAAAGCTTACAGCCGTATATGAAAACTGCAGTGGCGGAACTGCCACATGTGTGAAAAAGGCAGTGTGTGCTACCTGTGGAAAAGAATATGGAGAATATGGAGAACATGACCACAGTGCGGACTGGACCTCAGATGCAGCGAATCACTGGAAGATTTGCGGCAACTGTCAGGAAGTTCTGGATAAAGCAGAGCATCAGTTTGGTGACTGGAAGGTAGTCAGAGAAGCAACAGCTACCGTAAAGGGTGAAAAACAGCGTACCTGTGCTATTTGTAACTATGTAGATAAGGAAGAAATCCCGGTAATCGATGTTCCTCAGTATGACATCCACGTAACGAACGGAACGGCTTTGGTAAATGGTGTAGAAGCTACAAAAGCGGCAGAAGGTGTTACTGTTACCTTAAGAGCGGCAACAGCACCGGATGGAAAGGTTTTTGATTACTGGAAAGTGACCGGAAAAGCAGTTCTTGTAGATATACACAGTGCGGTTACTACATTTACCATGCAGAACGGAGAAGTGACTGCAGAGGCAGTTTATAAAGATATGGAATACGGAATCCAGGTCACAGACGGAAAGGCAACTGTGAATGGAGCCGAGGTTACGAAAGCGGTAAAAGGAACAGAGATTACATTGACTGCCAATCCGCCGGAAAGTGGTAAAGAATTTTATAAATGGGAGGTAGTAAGTGGAAATATTACCTTAGCAGATGAGAAGAATGCTACAACCACATTTACCATGCCATTAGGAAATGTAAGTGTGAAAGCGACTTATAAAGACGCATTCCGCGAACAGTTCCGGCTTACAGTAGGAGAAACTTACTGGTTTGATTTATCAGGTGTAGAAATACCGAAGGTATGGGGATATTTGCCGGATACTTCCCTTCGCTATGTGCCATTTACATATGTCGGTTCTGTAGAATCCTATGTGTTAAATAAGTCGTCTTCATTTGTACGTGATGCTTCGGCCCAGGCAGCAGAGTCAGTAGACAGCAATGCAAAGTATGGTTATAAATATCTTCACAGCCTGTTCATTGCAGATTCGATTGTTTCGCAGCAACTGAGTTGGGATGAATTAAATGCTAAGAATTTGATTTTTGGAACAACCTATGAAAGCGAAGGTATCAGCTATACATTGCGTGCCCCATCTGCAGGAAGTAGTGAGACTACTTCGGATGGTTTGACCAAAGGAACTCCAACGAATAATGAGTGGGACAGTATTCTTGAAAAAAATACGGATTTTATTAAGAATTGGGGAACCTATGCCGTGTGGGGACAGGATACTACCGAATATTATAGTTCGACGAAACGCGCAATGCGCGGAGGAAAGTCTGCAAGCTTCTGGGAAGATCAGTTCAAGAGCTTTTTGCGTCTTGTAGATAGTTATCGTCCGGTGTTGGAAGTTTTAAATGCAGATACTCTGGGAGCTGATGGGCTGAAGGATGTGACAATTGAACTCGGTAAGGGTCGGATTGATGGCAAAGATAAGATTCACATTGTTGTAAAGAACGGAAGTAATTTTACAGCGCCAATCTTAGAAGGACTGACCGTGCCAAGTGGATATAACACGACTGGATTTAAATGGATTGGAAGCGATGGATACGAATATGAACCGGGAGCAGAGGTTCCGGCAGCAGTCACATCACTTACTGCGGTATGGAAAGATGTGACAGAGCCGACCGGTGAAATTAAGATTGGAGAGGAAAGCTGGACGGGATTACAGAGTCCGGTAACCTTTGATAAATTCTTTAAAGATTCCCAGGATGTAACCATTACTGCTGCGGATAACAGTGGGGAAGCGGTTACGATAGAATATCTGATTAGTGATAAGGAACTTACGACAAGTGAACTGTCTGCAAAGACATTTACAGCATATGAAGGAACATTTAGCGTTAAGCCAAATCAGGAATATGTCGTATATGCAAAACTGACTGATACAACCGGAAATAGCTGCTATCTCAGTTCAGATGGACGGGTGTTTGATGATACAGCTCCTGCAATCGAAGGTCTGGAAGCAGATAAGGTTTATTGCGAAGCACAGACCGTGACAATTGTTGAAAAATATGTAGATACGGTGACGGTAAATGGTAATCCGGTAAGTCTGGATGAAAACAATCAGTTTGTACTGCGACCGGCAGAGGGAACACAGACTATCGTTGTTACAGATAAGGCAGGAAATACAGCAGAAATCACAGTGATGGTAAATGATGGTCATACCTATGAGTTCCAGAGCGAAGATGGATGGTATTGGGAAAAATGTAAATACTGTGGTCTGGAAACGGAGAAGAAACTATTTGTTTACACAGTTACCTATGCTCCGGGTGAATATGGAACAGGTGCGCAGCAGACAGCAGATAAGACGCATGGTACAGATTTGACTTTGGAAAATGCAATCTTTACCAGAGAAGGCTGGGAGCAGACCGGCTGGGCAACTATAGATGGCGGAGAAAAAGTGTATGGCCTTGGTGGAATTTATGCAGAAAATGAAGCAATTACGCTCTATCCGGTATGGAAAGATGTGACAGAGCCAACGGGAGAAATCCGTATTGGAGAGGAAAGCTGGACGGGATTACAGAGTCCGGTAACCTTTGATAAATTCTTTAAGGATTCTCAGGATGTAACTATTACTGCTGCGGATAACAGTGGGGAAGCGGTTACAATAGAATATCTGATTAGCGATAAGGAACTTACGACAAGTGAACTGTCTGCAAAGACATTTACAGCATATGAAGGAGCATTTAGCGTTAAGCCGAATCAGGAATATGTCGTATATGCAAAACTGACTGATACAACCGGAAATACCTGTTATCTCAGTTCAGATGGACGGGTGCTTGATGATACAGCTCCGGTAATTGAAGGACTGGAAGCAGATAAGGTTTATTGCGAAGCACCGACAGTGACAATTGTTGAAAAGTATGTAGACACCGTGACAGTAAATGGTAATTTGGTAAATCTGGATGAAAAGCATCAGTTTGTATTGCAGCCGGAAGATGGAACACAGACTATCGTTGTTACAGATAAGGCAGGAAATACAGCAGAAATCACGGTGGCGGTAAATGATGGTCATACCGATGAATGGCAGACAGAAGACGGACAGTACTGGAAGAAATGTAAGTATTGTGGAGAGGAAACGGAGAAGAAGGCCATTCCGGAGGTAGAGATTCTTGGTGCAGATAAAGTCTGCAGAACCCAGGATTATACATTTACATTCAAACTGCCGGAAGGATGCAAACACCCAATTGCCGGATATGAATTCAGCAAAGTAGGAGCAGACCTTACTGCAAAGCTTGAAAAAGGTGAATATATTGTAACACTTTCAGCAGCAGACTATATCAAAGAAGAAAATAGCGTGAAAGTGACCGTATCTGTGGAAACAGAAGATGGATATCGTTTCCTTGCAGAGAAAACAGTGGAAATTTTAGATGAGCACGTAGGCGGAACCGCAACCTGTACAGATAAGGCAAAATGCGAAATCTGTGGAGCAGAGTACGGAGAACTGGATGCAAATCATCATGTTCATTTAAACCACGTAGAAGGGAAAAAAGCAACGAAGAAAGCAGAAGGAAATAAAGAGTATTGGTATTGCGAAGCATGCAGTAAGTATTTCGCGGATGCAAAAGCAACCAAAGAAATCAAGAAGGCTGATACAGTGCTTGCAAAATTAAAAGATAACTCCAAGTCAGCAAAGACGGGAGATTCTAATAATCTTGCACTCTGGTTTGTATTACTTGGCATCAGTGGATGTGCGCTTACAAGTACAAGTGTACTCAAAAAGAAACGTAGGAAATAATGTTATAATAAAAAATACGAAATTCGATATATTTCTTTCTCCAGCAAAAGGCAGTGGCAGGTAAGTCACTGCCTTTTGTAATTAGTGAATGTAATATAGGGGAGGAAATGGTATAATAGGTTTAGATTTGATGAAGGAATATGGGGAAAGATGAATCAAGATAAAGTAATAGAAGAGGTACAAAAGCAGTTATTTGAATTACAGGATTTGAACTATCGGGATTTCCATGCAAAATTATTGCCGACTATGGAGAAGAAAAAGCTTATTGGTGTGCGCACTCCGGCTCTCCGTGTATTTGCGAAGCGGTTTGGAAAGACGGAGGAAGCAAAAGAATTTCTGAAAGTTCTGCCGCATCAGTATTATGAGGAAAATAATTTACATGGACTTCTGATAGAACAGATAAAGGATTATGAGAAATGTCTGAGAGAAATTCAGCGTTTTCTTCCTTATATCGATAATTGGGCAACCTGCGATATGCTCGCAGTAAAAGTAGTAAAGAAGCATCTGGATGTATTTATAAAGGAAATTTACCGTTGGGTAGAGTCTGAATATACTTATACCATCCGTTTTGGAATCAGTATGCTGATGCGGTATTATCTGGATGAAAAGTTTCAGACAGAGTATGCGGAAAAAGTGGCGGAGGTCTGCTCGGAAGAATATTATGTAAATATGATGCGGGCATGGTACTTTGCCACCGCACTTGCAAAGCAGTATGAGCAGGTGCTTCCTTTTATTGAAGAAAAACGTCTGGATGTATGGACACATAATAAAACTATTCAGAAGGCAATTGAAAGTTACCGGATTACCCCAGAGCAGAAAGCATATTTAAAAACATTGAAAATAAAGAAAACAAATGTTTAAAGGTCGGTGAAGCAAAGTGGAAGATAGGATAAAAAGACTGTACGAAAAACAGAAGTATGGCCGTGTGAAGGCTATGGGATACGAACTGGCAGGGATTGTATTTATGGCTGCCATCGTAAGTGCTTTTGAGGGCAATCCATTTACTCACAAGGAAACAGTATTATTTTTTGAAGTAAATCAGCCAGGATGGATTACGACTTCCCCTTATCTTTTCTGGTTCTGCGCAGCAGTTGGAATCGTGGCAGGAATTGCAGGTTTTTCATTGGGCATTCTGCGGGAGTTTTCCAAATTTGATCGTGTATTATTGCAGGAATGTGATTCCGTAAAATATCTGGAAATGATGGCATATCTGGTAACATACGGGAAAAGTGTGGAAAGAAAAGGTTTTCAAAAAAGCATTTTATTAATCGGAGAACAAAGATATGTTGCTGCACTCATTGCAAATGATGAATTGGAGCAGGCAGAAGCATATGTCATGCATGAGTGGGAAGGCAAGCGGACGAAGCGTTTATATCGTCAGGCTCTAACAAATATTGAACTGGAAAAGAAATATGAAACGAAAGACGCAGACGGATATGTGCATACACTGGAAAATGCAGAAAAGGTATTTCAGACAAACAAGCTGTTTATAGCAAAGAAACTTATCCTGAAAAATGACTACAGACAGGCATTGGATGTATTAGAAAAGAGAAAAGAAAAAGTACTATATTATGAGGTGGCACGCCAGTTTCTTATGGGGGTGTGTTATTACCAGACCGGAGAGGCAGAGCGTGGCAAAGCATGTATGGAATATGTGAGGATACATGGAAATACCCTGCATTGCAAAAAAGAAGCGGAGGAATATCTGGAGATGTCAAAGTAAAATGCTTTGGCATTTTAAGGTGTTTTGACCCCTTTGATACCAGATTGCTACGTGCTTTGCACTCTCGCAATCCTCAAAAAACATTCGTAATCCGCTC
>CAKRCD010000010.1 GCA_934307065.1 uncultured Bariatricus sp.
AATTATATAGAGAAAATCAGAAAAAAGGAAGCTGCCGCTTCACGATTTAGAAATCGTTAAAGCGACAGCCCCTTTTCGTTGTCAATCATACTGCATTATGTCAGGTAGCTCTTTTCTCTGTCTAAATTTATTCCGTATCAAATCCCTGACTTTTTAAATATTCTTTAATCATCTGTATCTCTTTCTTATGCCCGGCATCATCCAGCGGTGTTTCCAGATAAAATGGAATTCCGGCAAGTCTCGGATTTGTAATGACCTTCATAAGTGCTTCCAGTCCGATTTCACCATCCCCTATCGTCGCATGACGGTCTTTTCTGGAGCCAAATGGCATCATACTGTCATTTAGATGAATGGCTCTTAAGTAAGATAGTCCAATATTTTCATCCAATTCATCTAAAACTTCTTCCAAGTGATTTACAATATCATATCCTGCTGAAAATACATGGCAGGTATCCAGACATATTCCTACTTTTTCCGGATGATTTACTCCGTCTCGAATCGTTTTCAGTTCTTCAAAACGGACACCGATTTCTGTCCCTTTCCCGCTCATCGTTTCGAGCAGAACCGTAATGTTCTGGCTTTCCGTAATTGCCTGATTGAGCCCTCGTATGATATTTTCAATTCCGGCTTCTGTACCTATCCCTGTATGACTTCCCGGATGAAAAACAATATTTTCGATTCCGAGGTTATCCATTCGCTGAATATCTTCCCGAATCACATCACAGGCAAATTCGTAAACTTCCGGCTTTGCACTTGCCAGATTCATCGTATATGGTGCATGTGCCAGTATTGGTCCAAAAGGATGTTCTTTTCGAATTTTCTGAAATTCTTCGACTTCTTTTTCAGAAGGATTTTTAAAATTTGAACCTCTTGGATTTCTGCTGAAAATCTGCATGGTATTTGCATTCATCTTTACCACATTCTGTGCTGTTTTATTTAATCCGCCTGCAATGGACATATGCGTTCCTAAGACTAACATTTACATTTTCTCCCGTTTCTTTATGATTTCAAGATAGTTTCTTAATATCTTCTTTAGATTTTTTCCTTTTCTTTTATGATTTCAACATATTTTGGACACATTTTACATATATAATAACAACAAGATAGTTGATAAGCAACTATCTCCCCTCATAAAGTAATGCAATCGGGGACACCCGATTGCAGCTTTACTCTCATTCCTTTAGATAACATAAACAAACACGAAGCCCACTAGTCCCTCAGCTAGTGGGTTTTCGCTGTCTTGGGAAATCTCTCAAATCGGCTTATACCCTCTTTCTTAAATCTGCGAATACATCTTTTGCTAGTCTTGAATCATCTCCTTTTGCCTGCATAAGACCTTTTTCCATAATGGAATCAAATTGGAAATTTTTCTCATCTTCGCTTGCCCTCAATCCTAAAGCCTGTTCCACATCTTCTGATGAAATCCACCCCTTTTCTTTTGCGGAATCTTCCCCTTCTTTTAATAACGATAATAAAGTATTCGTTGCTTTCATTTTTTCATAGTCCTTCATCTTTCACACTTCTTTCTATCTTACCCATTACATCGCTATCGAATAAATATCTATAGGGATTATAACATAGAAAGAGTAAATAAATGCTCTTTCAACCACCAAATTGCGTAATAGTTGGTAGCGCAACCACACCCTATTTGTTATATTGATTGCAAGAAAGGAGGTCATTTATATGCGGATTGGATCTATTACTATCATTATCTCCATAACCATATTTCTTGTAATCGTCGGATCATTGGTCTACTTATTTTTACTGTTAGTCAAAGCGCTGAAAAAATATATAAAATCAGAACCCGTAAGAAAAGAGAAAGCCCAGAGTGCAAGAACCCTTGGAGAAGTATTGAAAAAACATCGGACCGAATGTCGTATGACTCAGGAATTTGTAGCAGAAGCAATCGGTGTCAGCCGGCAGGCCGTTTCGAAATGGGAAAGCGGAGCTTCTGCTCCCAGCACCACAAATCTTATGGCTTTGGCAAAATTATTTCAAATAGCACCAGAAGAACTGTTAAAAGAAGTGCAGGGAATCAACGAATAAAATGTATAAAGGACCTGTCCAGAGAGAGTATGTCGCATCACTCCGGCAAGTCCTTTTATATTTTCATCTTATTTTTCTATCATCTCACAACCGGAACCGGTGTATCATCCACCGCATCCAGATGATTGATATATTTCTTGGTATCCGCTACCATTACATTGGAGAGCCACAGCACTGCTATGATATTCGGAATCGCCATCAGCGCATTTAATGTATCTGCAATCAGCCACACCAAATCCAGTGCCACCACCGGTGCAATTGCTGCAACTGCCACATAGAGAATACGATAAGGAAGGAGCGCATTTTTTCCGCCAAAATATTCCACACAGCGTTCTCCGTAATATGCCCAGCCAAGTACAGTGGAATAGGCAAATGAAATAATTCCAAGGGTCAGGATAATCGGTCCAAGTACCGGGATCTGACCGAAGGCTGCCGATGTGAGCTGACCGCCATTTGTCACGGAATCCATATTGATATTCGGATTTTTCATAATCGTAGAGACAAGTACAATTCCTGTCATCAGGCATACCACTACGGTATCCCAGAAAGTTCCGGTTGAGGAAACCAGTGCCTGACGCACCGGATTTCTGGTCTGGGCTGCTGCCGCTGCAATCGGTGCGGAACCAAGACCGGATTCATTAGAGAACAAACCTCTGGCAACACCAAAGCGGATTGCCATCATAATCCCTGTTCCTACAAGACCACCTGCTGCCGCACCCGGTGTAAATGCCAGTTTGCATATCGTTGCCACGGCAGGAATAATATAATCATGATTCATTCCTAAAATAATGATACATCCAATTACATAGAAAAGTGCCATAAATGGAACCAGTTTCTCACATACTTTCGCAATAGACTGAATCCCTCCAAAAATAACGATTGCCGTAAAAACCGCAATCACACCTCCAACAATTACCGGTGGGATATGGAAGTTGGTATTACATATTTCCGCAATGGAATTTACCTGAGTTGCACATCCAATTCCAAAAGATGCGAAAGCTCCGAAAAACGCAAAAAGTACAGCAAGCCATTTCATATGAAGTCCCCGTTCCAATGCATACATTGCACCGCCCTGCATACGTCCGTCCGCAGTTTTCACACGGTATTTAACCGCTATGTAAGCCTCTGCATATTTGGTTGCGATTCCAAATACACCACTGAGCCAGCACCATAACACTGCCCCGGGTCCACCTAAATAAATGGCGGTTCCCACACCAACAATATTTCCCGTACCAATGGTGGCGGCAAGCGCTGTGGTAAGTGCTCCGAACTGTGACACTTCGCCCTCTGCATCCGGGTCTTTCGTTACAGAAAGCTTAATCCCCTTGGTAAGTGTCCATTTCTGGATAAATCCGGTTTTGAAAGTCAGATAAATATGGGTGCCAAGCAGGAGAATCAACATCGGCCAGCCCCATACAACACCATTTACCGCAGTTACTAAGTTGTTCAACATTTTCATCATATTGCGTGTTGCCTTCCTTCCCACAAAATTTTTTATCCATAATATAATAAAATCCACATTAGCGCAACACTTTTTTACGCTAATGTGGAAAAGTATTTTTTTAACAATCTTTTTTATTCTGCTCCAATGGAGTTTCCAGTATACAACTGATAGTATCTTCCTTTTTCTTCAATCAACTGGTCATGGGTTCCACGCTCAATGATTCTTCCCTGCTCCAGGACCATGATACAGTCTGAATTGCGGACCGTAGAAAGCCTATGTGCAATGACAAATGTGGTTCTTCCGTTCATCAGCTTATCCATACCATCCTGTACAATTCTTTCGGTACGGGTATCGATGGAGCTTGTTGCCTCGTCCAGAATCAGTACCGGCGGGTCAGCAATCGCTGCTCTTGCAATGGCAAGAAGCTGTCTCTGTCCCTGGCTTAAATTCGCACCGTCACCGGTCAGCATGGTGTCATAGCCATCCGGGAGTCTGCGGATAAATCCATCTGCATTTGCAAGCTTGGCTGCTGCAATGACTTCTTCGTCTGTGGCATCTAATTTACCATAACGGATATTGTCTTTTACGGTTCCTGTAAATAAATGGGTATCTTGAAGTACGATTCCCATAGAACGACGCAAATCCGATTTGCGGATATCGTTAATATTAATTCCGTCATATGTGATTTTTCCGTCCTGTATGTCATAGAAACGGTTGATCAGATTGGTAATTGTTGTCTTTCCTGCCCCTGTAGAGCCTACAAATGCAAGCTTCTGCCCTGCGTCAGCGAACATTTTCACATTATGCAGTACAATCTTATCATCGGAATATCCAAAATCTACATCGTGGAATACTACGTCACCTTTCAGCTCTACATAGGCTGCATTTCCGTTTTCATCCAGCTTTTTCCACGCCCAGCGTCCGGTCCTTGCTGTACTTTCTACAAGTGTACCGTTCTCTTCTTTGACATTTACCAAAGTAACGGTACCTTCGTCTACCTCCGGCTGTTCGTCAAGCAAACGGAAAATTCGTTCTGCTCCGGCAAGCGCCATAACGATAGAGTTGAGCTGCTGGCTTACCTGGTTGATTGGCATGTTAAAGCTTCGGTTAAAGGTCAGGAAGCTCGCAAGTCCTCCTAAAGTAAAGCCACCGATATGATTTAAGGCAAGTGCACCACCAACTGTCGCACAAAGCACATAGCTCACATTTCCAAGCTGCGCATTAATCGGACCCAACACATTTGCAAAGGTATTTGCATGATCTGCACTGGTATACAGCTTATTGTTTAATTCACGGAACTGCTCTTTATTTTCTTCTTCATGACAGAACACCTTAACAACCTTCTGCCCATTCATCATTTCCTCGATGTAGCCATTTAACGCACCCAGATTCTTCTGCTGCTCCATAAAGCTTCGTCCACTCTGACCGGTTGCATATTTGGTACACGCAAGCATCAATCCAATCATGAGCATCGTAACCAGCGTAAGCGGCAGACTTAAGATACACATGCTGATAAATACGCTGACGACCGTAAACGCACTGTTGATGATCTGCGGAATACTCTGACTAATCATCTGTCGCAACGTATCAATGTCATTGGTGTAAATAGACATAATGTCTCCATGTGCGTGGGTGTCAAAATATTTAATTGGAAGCTTCTGCATAGTTGCAAACAAGTCGCAGCGCAAATCACGCAGGGTTCCCTGGGTTACTAACACCATCAATTTATTCTGAATGAACACGGCAATGACTCCGATTCCATAGAAGCATGCCACGCGGACGATTGCTCTTGCCAGTGGTCCAAAATCCGGATTGTCTGTAAGTAAAAATGGTGTAATATATTCGTCAATCAGATTCTTTGTGAACATCGTTCCCTGCACATTGGCAAGTACTCCTACGATGATACAGATAAATACCATGATACAGTGGAATTTATACTGCCGGAAAATATAGCTCATCAACCGTTTAAATAATTTTCCCGGATTTTCAACATTCGGTTTCACGCCTCTCGGTGTTCTTCCCATCTGCTTTGCCATCTTTACTCACCTCCATTCTCATCAAAATCCCCGCCGCCCTGGGTCTGGGATTCGTATACTTCTCTGTAAATTTCATTTGTTTCCAACAGTTCTTCATGAGTTCCAAATCCGTTGATTCTTCCCTCGTCCATCACAATAATCCGGTCTGCCCCCTGCACACTGGAAACACGTTGTGCAATAATCAGTTTGGTTGTATTTGGAATTTCTTCCGCAAATGCTTTTCTGATTTTTGCATCTGTAGCTGTATCTACCGCACTGGTGCTGTCATCCAGAATCAGGACTTTCGGTTTCTTCAAGAGTGCCCTTGCAATACAAAGTCTCTGCTTCTGTCCACCGGAAACATTGTTACCGCCCTGCTCAATATAGGTTTCATATTTCTTCGGGAATCTCTGGATAAATTCATCCGCACATGCCAGTCTGCAGGCACGCTCGCATTCTTCCTCTGTTGCATCTTTATTTCCCCAACGGAGGTTGTCAAGGATAGTTCCTGAGAATAATACATTGTTCTGCAGCACCACGGCCACCTGATTTCTCAGTGTCTCCATATCATATTCCTTTACATTTTTTCCGCCCACAAGGATTTCTCCTGCGGTCACATCGTAAAGTCTGCTGATCAGATTGACCAGACTGGTCTTGGCACTACCTGTTCCACCGATAATTCCAATGGTTTCTCCCGAATGGATTTCCAGATTAATGTCCTTCAGTACCGGTTCCTGTGAATCTTTTTTATAAGCAAAATCTACATTCTTAAACGCAATGCTTCCATCTTCTACTTCATATACCGGGTTCTCCGGGTTTGACAAATCACTGGTTTCATTCAGAATCTCGGCAATTCGCTGAGCTCCCGCTGTACTCATGGATACCATAACAAATACCATTGATACCATCATCAGATTCATCAAGATATTCATACAATAGGTGAGCAGACTCATCATTTCTCCTGTTGTAAGGGAATCTGCCACAATCATCTTCGCACCAATCCAGCTAATCAGCAAGATACATGTATAAACAGTAAGCTGCATAATCGGTGCATTGTAAATAATATTGTTCTCTGCTTTCAGAAAAATACGGTAAATATTTTCACTGGTCTTCTTAAACTTCGTTGTTTCTTCTTCCTCACGGACATATGCCTTTACCACACGGATCGCAGATACATTTTCCTGCACGGACGCATTCATATCGTCGTACTTTGGAAATGCCTGACGGAAATATTTAGTTGCATTCGTCATAATAAAGAACAAAATTACCCCTAAAATAATAACCGCAACCAGATAAATGCTTGCCAGTCTTGCATTAATATAAAATGCCATTGCCATGGCGCAAATCATGCTGAACGGTGCACGCACAAACATACGAAGTAACATCTGATATGCCATCTGTACGTTATTGACATCGGTTGTAAGACGGGTTACCAGTCCTGCGGTACTGTATTTATCAATATTGGAAAATGAAAATGTCTGAATATTGTTGAACATGGTCTCACGTAGATTTCTCGCAAGTCCGGTAGATGCCTTTGCTCCATAACGTCCTCCTGCAAGTCCTGCCAAGAGTCCGATGACAGCAAATACAATCATGAATCCTCCTGTTTTAAAAATGTACTGCATATCGCCTGCATTGACACCTTTATCAATGATGGATGCCATCAGAAATGGAATAATCATTTCCATCAATACTTCCAGCACCATGTAAAACGGTGTCGCAATGGATGCAGCTTTAAATTCTTTGATTTCTTTCGCCAGTGTACGAATCATTCTGTTTTCTCCTTCCCTTGTTGTCTTTCCTGCTGCTGTTCACACAGATTTTTCTCCAGCTTCTCAATCACCTCGAAAAAGGTGCGTAATTCTTCGTCCGATATTCCTTCCAAGGTACGCGCATCCAGTTCCTTGCCAACCTTCCGCATACTGTTATGAAGTTCCATTCCCTGCTCGGTCAGCACAACCTTCTTCAGCCTCGCGTCACTTT
The DNA here is from genome assembly GCA_934307065.1 of uncultured Bariatricus sp. Lineage (GTDB taxonomy): Bacteria > Bacillota > Clostridia > Lachnospirales > Lachnospiraceae > Allocoprococcus. The sequence goes on from CAKRCD010000010.1 coordinate 7,489, forward strand.
CCACTGCATCTCTGCGGATATAGCCTTTCTTCTCCATGAGCTGAATGGTATTTGTGACCGTCGAACGCCCGATGGAAAATCGTTTTTCGATATCCTTCTGGAAAATGTCCCTGTCTCTGTTCTCATATAAATAGCGGATAATCCAGCCATTTGTCACGCTGACCTCGTCAATCCCCAACATCCGCACATAGGCTGTGATGTTCCGGTTCATCATATGATTCAGTTTGTGAATGGCAGGACCTACCCTCTGTCTTTTCTTTTTCCCATCCATTTACTTTCCCCATATTCTTTCTGACATTGTTCATCTTCGAACAGTTCGCTCTCGAATTGTTCGATTCCGAACTGTTTGATACCAAACATTATTTTACACGTTTCTTTCCAATTGTCAAGAATAAAAAATTCCTTTAAATTTTCTTTACCATACGCCCGCCTAAAACAACTTTACGAAGCCTCTTACCATATGCCTGACATTAAAAAATGGAGAAAAGTGATTTCCAAAGATGCTCACTACTCTCCATTTCATCGTTTTATATTTTTGTTATCTGATATTTTCGCCACTTAATGCTTCTTAATTTCCGGATGGCATATAAGGTCTGAGTGCCCCTGCCACGCTGCTGATTGGCATGGTCTGAAGCCATACATGTCCCGGACCGGTAATGACCGTATTAAATAATCCTTCTCCGCCAAATACCATGTTCTTAAGTCCCGGAACGGTCTGAATATCCATCTTACAAGTTGAATCCATAGCCGCCAGATAACCGGAATCAATAACAATCTGCTGTCCTGGCTGTAAATCATATTCCACTACATGTCCGTCAAATTCTGCAAATACGGTTCCCATTCCAGACACTTTCTGAAGGATAAATCCTTCTCCGCCAAATAAGCCGGAAGCAATCTTCTTCTGGAAAAATACCGATAAATTCACGCCAGCTTCTGCCGCCAGAAACGCTTTCTTCTGGAAAATGTATTCCCTACCCGGCTCTACCTGAAATGCACGAATCGAACCTGGAAAGCTTGATGCGAATGCAATCATTCCATGACCGCCTTTTGCACGGTAAGTATTCTGGAACATCGCTTCTCCCGAAAACATACGTCCAAATGCCTTGCCAAGTCCTCCGTTCGTGGTCGTATTCATCTCCATATTCGGAGACATCCATGCCATCGAGCCTCTCTCTGTAACCATCATTTCTTCTGCTTCCAATTGGCATACAACAACTGGAAGTGTGTCACCTTTAATCTGATACTCCATAATGTTCCTTCTCCATTCCTACATGTCTGTAAAACTGTTTGCCAGTTTTGCAAATTCTTCCAGAGTCAGTGCCTCACCGCGAACACTCGCGCCCTTTCCTAAACTTGCAATGGCAGTTTCAATTTCTTCTTTTGAAAACTGGAGTTCCGGACTGTTCTTCAGTCCGTTCGCCAGAGTCTTCCTTCTCTGATTAAACGAAGCACGGATAAGCTGAAACATGAGTTTCTCATCTTTCACCTGAACCGGCATCTCTTTATGTCTGGTCAGACGAATGACCGCTGAACCCACGGATGGCCGCGGCATAAAGCAGTTTGGCGGTACATTTGCCACAATATATGGCTCCGCATAATACTGAACTGCCAGCGACAATGCTCCATAATCCTTCGTTCCCGGTCCCACCTGCATACGGTCGGCCACTTCTTTCTGCACCATAACCGTAATGCTTTCCAGTGGCACATGCTTCTCGAATAATCCCATAATGATTGGTGTGGTAATATAATAAGGCAGGTTTGCAACTACCTTGATTGGTTTGCCCTGATTCTTTTCTTCTGCAAGTGCTGCGATATCTACTTTTAAAATATCCTCATTAATGACGGATACATTTTCAAACCCCTGTAAGGTATCTTCCAGAATCGGAATCAGATTCTTGTCAATCTCCACTGCAACCACTTCTCTGGCTGCGCAGGCAAGATACTGCGTCATTGTACCGATTCCCGGTCCGATTTCCAGCACAAAATCGTCCTTTGTAATCCCTGCTGCCGAAATAATCTTATCCAACACATGCGTGTCAATCAAAAAGTTTTGTCCGAATTTCTTTTGAAAATTAAAATGATATTTCTGTAATACTTCTATTGTATTCTGTGGATTTCCTAATGTTGGTTCTTTCACAGAGTTTCCTCCCATTCTTTACTGATACTTTTGTAATAATGACTCCGGATTGCTTTGTGCTTTCCACTCTGGCATCACGATAAATGATACATTTTCTTCGCATTCGCTTCTGTCACCGCAATCACTTCTTCGGCTGTCATTTCTTTGATTTCTGCCAGCTTTTCTGCCACATACCGGATATAAGATGACTGATTGCGCTTTCCACGGAAAGGCTCTGATGCCAGATACGGGCAGTCTGTTTCCAGAACAATCCGCTCTAACGGAATCGCTGCTGCCACTTCTTTTAATTTCTTTGCATTCTTAAATGTAAGCACTCCGCCAATTCCGATATAGAAGCCCATCTTCACATATTCTTCTGCCTGCTCTCTGGAATAGGAATAGCAATGAATCACACCTTCTAATCCCTGCGCATGTGCTTTCATAATCTCCATGGTATCTGCTGCCGCTTCTCTGCTGTGTATAATAATGGGAAGGTGGTGCCGTCTTGCAAGCTCCAGTTGTCTCACAAACCACTTTTTCTGCAGCTCATGGGATTCGTTATCCCAATAATAGTCCAGACCAATTTCACCCACTGCAACTACTTTGTCATTATCCAACAAGGCTTCCATTTCTGCAAATGTTTCTTCATTCAATGCACCTACTTCGTCCGGATGGACACCAACTGCGGCATAGACATAAGGATATTTTCTTGCAAGTTCCACACATTTCTCACACGACTCCAGTGTAGAGCTGACATTTACAATCGTTGTCACTCCCAAATCCGGCATGGAAGAAAGCAATTCTTCTCTGTCGGAATCAAATTGTGCGTCATCATAGTGTGCATGTGTGTCAAATATCATGGTATCTGTTCCTTCCCTGATTCATCATTTACTGACAGTATAACATAAATGTTCCCCTTACGGATAGTCATATTATGTAAAAAGAAATGCCAGGCCCCGGAATTTCTTCTGTTGCCTGACATATCCTTTCTCATTTTACTTCATATTATTTTCGGGTTTACGCCTTATTTCTTTGCATTTGGAACCCATACTCCGTTTTCATCAACAAAGTATTTTCCACCGTCAACCCATTCATTTCTCGCCATTTTGCCATCTTCCTTCAGATAATAGCTGCCTGACCACTGGCTCTTTGCCATCGCTCCGCTTCCGGTGAAGAAATAATCTTCTCCATCAATTACCTGCCAGCTGATTGCCATATAGCCGCCTGCTTTGAAATAATAGGTTGCATTGCCAAGATTCAGCCATTTTTCTTCCAGAAGTAATCCTGGATTTTCAGAACCCGGCTGTCCATAATACCAGTTGTTTCCGACCTGAATCCAGCCTGTCTGTACTGCTCCGCTTGTTCCCAGATAGTACCAGCCTTCTTCCAGTTTCAACCAGCCCTTCTGATAAGCACCGTCAGCACCTACATGATAAACACCTACCCATGCATTCGAAACCATCTTACCGTCTGCTCCGAGATAATAGCTGCCTGACCACTGATTCTTTGCCATTGCTCCGTTTCCGGTAAAGAAGTAGTCTGCTCCATCAATTACCTGCCAGCCGATTGCCATTGCTCCGCTTCCGGTTACATAAAAACCGTCTATCCATTCGTCATGAGCCATAACACCTGTATTTTCATCCAAATAGTACCAGCTGCCGCCAATAATCTGCCAGCCTGTAACCCGGTATCCGGATGCATTGAAGTAATACCATGCTCCGTCAATTGCTTTCCATGTACTGTATGGATAGCTTCCGTCTGCATTCTTGTACCACCAGCCTGTTGCATCTTTCTGCCAGCCTGTCTTTCCAGGAGTTGGTTCATCACCGGAATCTTTGAATACAAGCGCATTCATTGCTGCCTGCAATTTTTCTGCCTGTGCATCTACTTCTTCCTGTGATGCATTTTCATCTGCAATGATCTGTACTGCTTTTGCCAGTTCTTCTTCAACTTTCGCATAACTTTCTGCCGTGTATTTTTCCTTGTCAAGAAGTCCTGCTTTATCCATAAGTTCCTGAAGTACCGTTTTATCTGCCTTCACTGCTTCTTTCTTGCTAAGGGTAAATACAATTGCCTGATTTCTGTCTAATGGCTGACCGTTGATAGTATCTATAATTCCGCGGTCCGGAACTTCTGGATCCTGGATAACAGAAAATGCTACAGTCTCGTCTGTATACCATCCTTGTCCATTTACCAGAGATACGGTCATTGTTGTATCCGTATCCCATGCAGTCACTTCATATTCAATCATACCCTTCTCATCAGATACCAGCTCTGACGGGTCACCGTTTGCCACTTTGAACCGCACGTTGCTTAACGTATTTCCTTCACTGTCTTTTACCAGTGCACGGAAAGTAAGAATATCACAGGTATCAATGCCTCTCTGGGTAATAGTAAATTTCGCAGAAGCTTCTGCTGCCGGAACTCCGTTGATTGTTTCGATAACCGGTGTTCCGTCTTCTGTACCTACGTGTACTTTGATTCTTTCCGGTGTTCCAATGTAAACAGAACCTTCCGGAAGATAGAATTCATAGTCTCCTCCATCATAAGAACCTAATTTCCATTCCAGTACTCCGTCCTTTGTAAACATATTATTTTCTACATAATATTTACAATCGTATCGGATAAATTTTGTATTTGCAGGAGCATTGACCCCATCCTGGAGCCGTACCGGTATGGTCAGTGTACGCATGCCGGTTACTTCTCTTAATGCGGCCTGTGCATCACTTAAAGCCCGAACTTCTTCATCCACTTCTGCCTGGGTTGCACCGGAATCTTCCATTAGCTTTTCTGCATTTGCAATTACACTTTGCAGTGCATTGTAGCTGTTAATTGTATAATTACCTCTTACGATAGCTTTCACTTCCGCAAGCTTTGCCTCAAGTGCGCTCTTATCCGCTTCGCTCTGCACTTCTTTCAAAACAAACTTCACTTCTTTGTTTCCGTTAAGTGCTTCCCCATCGATTTCTGTAATCAATACATCTGCGCTGCTTGACTGAATCGTAAATTCGTGCTGCTCCGGAGTCACTACATATTCTTTTCCATCCAGAACAATACTGTCTCCCTGCAAAGATACGATAATCTTCTGTGTTCCATAATCTGCAGTACTGATTGCGTATTCAACAACACCGGAATTGCTGTACCAGGTAGCCTTGTAACCATCTATTAATGCGGTAAACGGAATCCGTTCTGTCACTTTGTTTCCGACTTCATCCACAACCTGAATACGAATATTATACTTGTCGCAGACTGCCGGTTTATCTGCCTTTACCAGATTCTCACGAGCTGTTTTCAGGTTTGCTGCAGCCTCATCTACCTGTTCCTGCGTTGCTTCCGCATCATTGTAAACAGTCTTGGCTGCTTCCAGTGCCTCTCCAAAAAGCCTGAAGGATTCAGCAGTATAAGCATCTGCCTTATTTATATAAGACTGTGCAAAGAATATCTGGTCATCCAGCTCTTTCTTATTGACTTCTGTCGGTGTGGAATCACTGGATTTCTTCAGTACAAACTGAATTTCATCCACTTCCGCAAGTGCTGTTCCGTCAATCTCTGTGATTTTCGCACCGTTGATATAATCGCCACCGTTTTTGTATGTATGAGCGGCACTGCATGCCCAGATTTTTCCATCTCCAGCATCCTGATTTGCTTTCAGTTTCACGGTAAAGGTTCTGTTTACTTCATACATTCCAATAGTACGTTCAATAATACCGTCTTTACTTGTAACTTCATAAGAAGAACCGTCGGTGTCTTCCACGGTAAATTTCACACCATTTACCGGATTTCCATCTTCATCCACTACTTTTGCACGGAAGGTCTGCTCATCGGAAAGTACTTTTGAATGTACCGGTGGATTAGGAATATCTTCTCCGTCTTTTCTCAGCACGTAAGTAAGTTTTGTTCCTTCTGCGAATGGCTGTCCATCCAGTGTTGCAATACTTGCTGCAAAAGAACTGTTTGTTACTGTGAAATAATGTTCATCACTGGTTGTATAATTACTGTCTGCAAGTTTTACATATACGGTCTTTCCGTACTGTGCCGGTCCGTATGTGTAATATGCAATTACACCATTTGCATCCGAAATAATCTGTACGTCGGTGTCTTCTTTATCGCCAATCCATGCCTTAAAGCTTACCCCTGCAATTGGCTTTCCGTCTGTTCCCACAACTCTTGCACGGAATCTTCCGCTCTGACATCCATAATCTACTTCTGCCGGCTTTTCTACCAGATTCTTCATAGCCTCTTTCAGGGCAGTTACCTGTGCATTTATCTGTGTCTGTGTCGCATTTTCATCATCATAAACATTCTGTGCTGCACCAATTGCTGCCTGCAGGACTTCGAATCCACTCTGATAATCCTCCGCATTCAATGCCTTTGCATTCTCAAGTGCTTCTTTTAATTTGGTCTTATCCGCTTTGGCAACCAGTTCTGCTCTGGCTTGTGTCAGAATTGCACACGCTTCATCAACCTGTGCCTGAGTTGCATTGTTATCCTTATAAACTGCTTCTGCTGCATCCAGTTTTTCCTTATAAGCTGCCCAGCTTTCTGCTGTATAGTATTCTTCTGAATACGCATTGTTCATGTTCAGAAGTTTCTGGAGTTCTGCCTTATTTGCCAGTTCTGTCATTCCTGCTTCTGCCCGTTTGATTGCTGCTGCTGTTGCATTATAATCATTCTGTGTTGCATTTCCACCTGAAATCAGATTTTCTGCATCTTCAATAGCTTTCTTCAGCGCGTCAGCACTTGCTGTGGTATAGTTATCAAGGCTGTAGCCCTTTGCCTCTGCAATATATTTCTCTAAAACTGTGCTGTCCGGTTTGCGCTCATTTTCTTTATCCAGTGCACCGTCTTTGCGTGATGTTACCACAACTTCTTTTGCAAAATCCACATCGACGCTCTCACCATTAACAGTCTTATAGTACCGTTTTCCGTCTTTTACACCAACGGTCACTGTAATTGGTTCCATGTCGTATGGCTCCTGATAGCAAGCAACAATTTCCCATGCCTTTCCATCTTCCCATGCCGGTGATGCAGGTAAATATGCAATACTTGTCTCTGCATCGGACAACTGGTTCCAGGCTTCCGCTCCGGTTCCAGGCACACGAATCTGGAATTTGAATGGTCGTGTAAATGTATTTCCATTTTCATCTTTTACAATCAGTTTTAATTCGGTAAGAATATCTGTTTTTTCCAAATTTGCAATGGCTGTTTTTAATTCTGTGATAGCAGTTTCTACATCATCCTTTGCAGCATCCACATCTGTAAGTACATTCTGTGCTTTTTCCAATGCATTTTCAAAACTTCTGTAGCTGCCTTCTGTGTACTTATATGCCTCGCCTACATTCTTCGCTTCTGCTAACGCAGCCTCCAGACCGGATTTGTCTACATATTCTTCCTTTGGAATCAATGTAAACTGAAGGTCTTCCAGCCCTGTCGCAACATTTCCGTTTACGGTAGCTGTGGTATTTCCCCAGTTTACTGTATAAGTGATTGATTCCGGATTTGCCATATAAAGGTCTCCTGCCGGTGTGATGGTAATCAAATCATACAACGCATCTGCGGCAGAGTGTCTTAAAATCAGACGTCCTATGCTGTCTGTCTTTACCGTAGCCGTGTTCTGCGCATAAGCTGTAGCAGATGTCTTTGTAAAGTCTACGTCGGACATCGGTACACCGTTCTTATCTACTACTTTGATTTCAATGCGATCCCATACCGGCTGTTTTTCTCCATCAATATCATATTCCGGATAATAGTCCGGCTCTCCGCCATTTTCCACCTTGGTCTTATTGGACTTAGCTGCTTCCACACGTTTTTCATCCATATAGGTCTTCTGCTCATCTGTAAGTGCCTGATATGCTTCCAATGCTCTCTCTACATTTGGCAGATCGGATGTCTGCATTTTACTGATATTAAATAAGCTGAATAATTTATTAACTTCAATTGCTGCAAACAAGTCATCTTTCTTTGACTCGTCCGGAAGTACTGTGTTTTCCTTTTCCAATTTCAACAGATTTGCAAGCGGTCTGATGTCTGTAATTCCCGTATTTCCTGATAAATTCAGCACACGCAGTTCCTGCATGCCGGAAAGCACCGCTACATCTGTAATCTGATTGTGAGATGCATCAAAGAAATATACTTTCTTCAATTTGCTCATATCTGGCAGACTTGTAATCTGATTATAAGAAAGATCCAGATATTCCAGATGTTCCAGACCGGCAATAGCATCTGCGTTGTCAATTGAATTGTGTGATGCAATAAAACGCTTTAATGCTGCCATGTCCTGAACTGATGAAATATCCGTGATTTCTTTGTTTCCTGATATATCCAGCCATGTTAGGTTAACCAGCTTTTTCAAGGCGGAAATATCATCGATTCCATTCTGTTTTAAAATCAGTTCCTGAAGCTGTGTCAAATCAGAAAGCGGTGACAAATCTGCCAGTCTCTTTCCTTCCACTGCTGATGTGTAAGCAATATCAATCTGTGTTGCCGATTTTGCATACTGAAGTCCTTCCAGACTTTCAATCCAGAACTGTTTGCCTTTCCACTCATCGGTTTCAAAATCCTCCGGGTGTGCACACATCTCATAAGTGATGTGTTTTACCGACTTATCCCCTACCATTTCTGCAGTCAAGGTTACATTTCCCTTAATTGCATTCATAGCAGAGCGAATTGCCCAATGCAGTAATGGGTCTTTAATTACTTCTTCATCCGACGGCTCGTAGACATCTTCCGGTTCCAATCCGCCACAGGTATCTGCTTTTACTGTTGATACCATGCCGAAAGACAGACTTACCGTCATCATCATTGCCAATGCGGCCGCTATAATACCCTTTCTCTTTCTCATGCTTTTCTCCCTGAATATAGAAATCTGATAATACACTCCGATAAAATAACCAGATGATTTCTATATTTTATTGTTCTTTTATCAAAATCCCCCCGGCAAAACCATATATATAATTGTTCTATATGTTTCCACCGGGGGGGGATCCAGGTTACTGTTTATTTATTGTTACTATATGATGTTGGGGCCAAAAGCCCGAGGCCTTGATGCCTGTGGATTGCTTTGTGCTTTGCACTCCCACAATCCACTTATGAGCAAGCTCATGTGGATTTAGACCTTTTGACCCTGGCATCATTATATTGGATGATTATTTCTGTGCGTTTGGAACCCAGAGTCCATCGTTGCCAACGTAGTATTTTCCGCCGTCAACCCACTCGTTACGTGCCATAACACCATCTTCGTTCAGGTAGTAATTGCCTACCCATGCGCTGGTTACCATTGCTCCGCTTCCATTAAAGTAAGAATATACTTCATTTCCATTTTCATCTTCAAATAATACCCATCCGGTTGCCATAGCACCGCCTTCTTTGAAGAAGTAGGTTACACCATCGATTTCAGCAGGAGTATTTTCCAAAATGATTCCTACACTTCCTTCATCCGGATCTGTGTCACCAAAGTACCATGTATTACCAACCTGGAACCAGCCGAACCGTAATACTCCGTTTGTTCCAAGATAGTACCAGCCTTCGTCAAGTTTCAGCCAGCCTTTCTGGTAAACGCCGTTAGCTCCTACATAATAGAAGTCTACCCATGCATTTGTCATCATCTTACCGTCTGCTCCAAGATAGTAGCTTCCTGACCACTGGTTCTTTGCCATTGCTCCGCTTCCTGTGAAGAAGTAGTCTGCTCCGTCAATTACCTGCCAGCTGATTGCCATATAGCCGCCTTCTTTGAAGTAATAGGTTGCACCGTTAATATCATAGAATTTATTTTCTACGAGTAATCCTGGATTTTCTGAATCCGGCTGTCCATAATACCAGTTATTTCCAACCTGAATCCATCCGGTCTGTACGACTCCGTTTGTTCCAAGGTAGTACCAGCCTTCATCAAGTTTCAGCCAGCCTTTCTGGTAAACACCGTTCGCACCTACGTGGTAAACACCTGCCCATGCATTGGTAAGCATCTTACCGTCTTCTCCAAGGTAGTAGCTTCCTGACCACTGGTTCTTTGCCATTGTTCCGCTTCCTGTGAAGAAGTAATCTGCTCCGTCAATTACCTGCCAGCCAGTTGCCATTGCTCCGCCAGCTTTGAAGTAATAAGTTGCACCATTGATATCATAAAATCCATTTTCAGCCATGATACCGGTAGCTTTATCGAAGTAATACCATGTTCCACCGATTGCTTTCCAGCCTTCTGTTCTGTAGCCTTCTGCATCGAAGTAATACCATGCACCATCGATTGCTCTCCATCCGCCGCCGACATAGTTTCCGTCTCCGTTTCTGTATTTCCATCCATCTTCTGTCTGATTCCATCCATACTTAACAAGTGCTGCTCTGATATCTTCATCGCTTGCACCGCCTACAATTGTAAAGATACGGGATGGGTCAATTCCTGCTGCCAGGAGATTCTTCGTTGCTCTTGGAGCTCCAACGAATCCACTGTTGCACATAATATAAATCGGGGCTTCATTTTCCTTATAACGTTCTGCAAATGCCTGCATCTTTTCATCTAAAGAAGCATCATCTAGCGGGAACTGAGGGCAAGCATTAGAACCTGGAATCTTTCCTGTTTCTGCAATCTTTTCTTCTGCACGTACATCCAGAATGTACGATGGTGGATATACCAGTGCCTCTTTACCACTAATTGTATTTACGCCATTTACTGTAACAGATACTTTTTCTTCTTTGTCCTGTCCTTTTACTTTTACAGAAATCTCATATTTCTTAGCGCTGATTACTGTATTAGCCGGGAACTCTACTGTGAACTTCAGTTCTGTATCTGTTCCTGTAAGATTCTTTACAGTTACTGCCGGTGTTCCGGTTACTTCCAAATCTTCTGCTTTGAGCCCTGTTCCAACAACGGTAAAGTCTACGTTTCCGCCTTCATAAGCAACTGTTTCTGCTGTTGCAGTTACAGAGGTAATTTCTTCCGGAATAACCTGTTTTGCTGCTACTGTAAATGTAGCTTTCTGTGTTACTCCCCACATCCATGCAGATGGCTGTGATTCTTTTACCTGAATACGGTACTCTGCTGCTGTTTCTGCTGCATTTGCAGGAAGTTCGATGGTAAATGTTTTGTCAGCGCTTAATACTGCTTCATTAACAGATTCGCCTTCTGTTTCATAAGATCCATCTGCGCTTTTCTTTTCCAGCTTCCACCATACTTTTGCATTCAGGATTCCTTCTGCTTTTACAGTAACGGTTCCACCTGCACTTGGAAGGCTTTCCGGTGTTACTGTCACTTTATTAAGAGAAAGATATGTAAGTCCGCTTACTGCTGCATTCAAATTCTTGAGTGCTGTATTTACTTCTTCCTGAGTTGCATCTTCCTTTGCATTTACTTCTTTTGCTGCTGCAAGGGCTGTCTTATATGCTTCCCATGTTGAACTTAAAAATGCGCTTTCATTTTTATAGCTGTTGTCTTCTTTTTCAATTGCTGCTGCAAGGGCTGTCTTATCTACAGCTTCTGCTCCTTTTACTGCTACTGTGACAGGCAGGTTCTTTGGAGAAGACCAACTGTAGCTGCCTGCATACATTTTCGGTTCTGTAGCACTTACACGAATACGATAAGTAACTGCTTCATCTGTAGTATTTTCAGGAACTTCAACTGCAATAGTGGCTTTGCCATCTACAACTGCTGTCTCGTTTACTTCTTTTCCTACAGGAGTATACATCATGTATCCGGTTGCATTTGGCTGTCCTACCTGAAGAACCCACCAGACTTTTTCATTTAATACACCTGTTGCAGTTACAGTCACAGTACCACCTTTACCCGGCAGTTCTGCTGTGTCTGCAGTTGCTTTCAAATCCAGATATACCAAAGCACTACGAGCCTTTGTAAGCTTCGTTGTTGCTGCATCTACCGCTTCCTGAGTTGCATTTGTATCTTCATTCACTGCCTTTGCTTCTGCAAGGGCTGCAGCGTATACCTGATAACTTGCATCTGTGAAAGCTTCTTTATCAACATATGCATTGATTGCGGCTTCAAGTTTACTCTTGTCTACCTTTGCTGCCTCTTTTGCAACAGTCATCGTAATTTCACTTGTATACTCATCATCATCTACATATTCCAAGTATAATTTCCAATCTTCTTCGCCAAATGTCAGTACCTTTGGTTCTTTACACGTATACCCGCTCCCTTCAACCGGTAAGAGCGAGTATTCTTCTTCACTGTATAAACCAGTCAGTTTCGAAATATCACAGCTGATTCTTCCATTTTCATCTGTTTTTACCGGAATTGTAACATCTGTACCAACTTTGATATCTAAGAATAATGAAAGATTTGGAACAGCATTTCCATCTGCATCCACAACTTTTACTTTCAACACCTTATTATCAAAAGTATCTGGTTTGCCAGGTTCCACCGGGTCCGTTGTTTCGCTTCCGCCATTTGCTGATAATGTAATTTCAGATGATTTTGCCCATCCATTTGGAACATTCTCGTAATTTACCCAAACCTTCCATTTTTCATCCTGTCCTGAAGTATTTTCCGGAATCTCAACAACAAATGTTCTAGTTGTATCAGTTCCCTGCGAAACAATTGGTGTATTATCAACCTCCCTGATACTGTCTTTGTACAGTCTGTAATACAATGTTTCCGGAAGTGCTGTTCCAGTCACAGTTACTTCTACTTTTCTGTCTGCATTTGTCATGGCAGCTTTTGATGCAGTGACACCGCTGATTGCTGTATAGACTTCATCTGCTGCGTATGCTACTGTTGGTACTGAGACGGAACCAAATACCAAAGCAACTGCCAATAACATAGCAAAAATTCTTTTTGTGTTACGCTTTAACATATTTCTCCTCCTTTTTCTCTTGTTAAATTTCATAAAGAATTTGCTTTAATTATAGTCATCCTGTATGTACACTGTCTAATCACTTATTTCTATATATGTATGTTCTTATAGAATTTATTTATAAATCTTCTCCCCCTCCTTTCTCTGATTATAGGACAAAGTGGGAAAGAATTTTCTTAGTATATAAAAAACTGCTGACTAATAGCAGATTTATTATTCTCTTCTATTAAGTCAACAGTTTTGATTAAACATACTTTATCTTTCTTTTTTTCTCTTAACCATGAATACCAATACGGCAAATGCGGAAAGACCTGCTGCTGCGTATGGCAGTGGTGCTGCTGTATCACCAGTCTTAGGGGAAGCATCCTTCTTGCCTGCCGGTTTCTGGCTTCCATTATTATCTGTCGGAGTAACCGGAGCAGGGGTCGGAGCCGGAACTTCCGGATTCGGAGTTGGATCCGGAGTCGGAGTCTGTATCTTACGATACTCGTAAGTATATTCTCTGCCTTCCAGAACGAAATCATTGTCCTCATCGATTTCAGGAGATTTTACAAGTTCATAGTTTTCAATCTCTTTCGGTGCAATACCTAATCCGGCAACCATAGTAACCATATATCCCTTGTAAACATCAGCTTCTGCCAGTTCTTTTCCTGTTCCTTCTTCTACATATCTTACAACAACGTTTCGGATATCTTCTACACCACATGGTGTAAATCCTGTTTCATTCATTACACCTTCGTTATCTACTGTTAATTTTACAGTTAATGCATCAATAAAGTTGACACCGTCAATGGCAACCTGAATTGTATATGTCATATTAGGACCTACAAGTCTAGGTGGAAGTACCTCAATAATCTGACTGTTTCCATCACCTTTTACACCATTCTTATTTGTTCCTGCGATTGCAACGAATCGTACAGTGCCATCTCATTCAGGGATGTGGTGTACCGGCCAGATAACTCCATTCTGGTCAATTGCACGCACTTCTGTCTTTGTAGAATCCAGATTAGTCCCATACAGATTCAATCTGGTCTTCAATTCTCCTTCCTGCTGAGATACTTTAACTACAATTTCTGTAGAATCTTCATTTGTATAAGTTTTATTGTTACCCGTAATTGTCAGTGCTGATAACGTCTGGTCTCTGTCTGTTGCACCATCCGGAAGTACAGACACTACAGATGAGACATACACAGGTATACCGCCTAATGTCAGGCTAATACTGTATGACTGTGTAAGATTTGAAGTATTCTCCGGTAAATCAAATGTAATTTCCGGTCTTTCTCCAGAACCGATTGCTACCGGAATGTCTGTGGCTACGGAACTTCCTGCCATCAGAATTTTACCTTCGATATCATTTACTTCATTTAAACGCACACCTTTTAAATATCCCTTGACCGTTCCACCTTTACTGTCCAGAATGTCTTTTTTCAATATAATCCCTGTTACTCTTGGTTTTGAAGTAATCAGCCATGAGAACGCACCTACATTCACTCCATCCATATTCTTTAAAGCGCTATCTTTCACGTAAAGCTGGGATGTCGTCTTTAATTCCGGAGATTCTTTGAATGTAATCGTAACGATATTACCTTCAGCCGTAATCTCATCCTCATCCGTCAATTTAATTCTATTTGAATTTTCATTTCCGTAATCTGCGATGAAGAAGCGGCTTCTGAGGGCAGCCATGTCGCCATCCATTCCCAGTGTTACGTTCTGTTCCATAGTAATGTTAATGGTATAGTCATCCACCATTTCTACCAATTCAGGGTAGATTCTTACGGAATTACCTTTAGCATCCTGTAATATCTTTGTGGTAGCCTGTTCTGCAATTCCGTCTTTTGTCTTTGCCCCCACTACAATCCGGTATTCCAGAGTATTCTTCATTGTATTTTCCGGAATATGAAGGGTTGCACCTGTCGCAGTAATATTTGTCACTTCAACTTTAAATTTATCCATGGCAACATCCATTCCTGCGATATATGCTTTTGCCTCAACTCCCCAGTTATTATCAGTAAGGTCTGTACCTGTAACCTCAAGTTTTACTGTTCCGCCATAGTTATCAATCTGCTCCGGGGTTACCTTCGCAGAAGTAACCTTTGCATTTCCTGTAATTTCGCCTGGGTTATCAATTTCTTCTTTTCCTGCTACAGTTACCGTTACACTCTGTGTACTGAGAAGATCCCCCTTGATTGCAGCAGTAATCATGTATTCCTTTGCTTCTGTACTTTCATTTGCAGGGAATGTAATGACATACTTCTGCAGCATATCAGTATCCAGTTCTTTCAGAGGCTGAATCTGTGCAGATTCTGTTACTCCTATCACACTGACATTCAGATTCGATACCAGTTTTGTTCCTGCAACCGTAAATGTTACGATACCGCCTTCACTTGTCAGACTTGCAGGCTCTGCCATAACAGACTTGATTGCCGGCTTCTCTACTTCTGTTCCACCATTTTCTGTAACCTTAATTGTAACAACCTGTGTACCATCATAAGCCTGTCCATTTACTGTAGTAAACATTCCACTCTTTGCAGTAAATGAAATTTTCTTTGGCTCGATTGTATATTTTGCAACGGATGTAGATGCAATCTGAACTTCTCCATTTTCACAATAAGCATCTACTGTCACTTTTAATGTCCCGTTTGTTGGATATTTTGTTACGCCTGCTGCATCCGGAAATGCCAAATCTTTAATAGCAAATCCGCATTTATCAAATGGTCTGCCATCTTTATCTACCACATTAATAAGTAATGTCTTTGTGTTTGCCACCGGAGTATCCGGTTCTGTTGTTCCACCAATTTTTGTTAAGGTAAACTGAACATTTTCTGTTCCGTTAAAATTCTTCGAATCAATCTGTACAATTTTACCGTCTGCCACCATATAAAGATATCCTTTTGATGGACTGCATGTATACTCTCCGGTAAACGGCATTTTCAGTCGGTAAGTACCATTCTGCAGATTGTCTACGGAATATTCCAGTTTTCCTTCTGCGTCACTGGTAATATCTGCAACATGTTCATCGGATGCACTTGTATCAACCAGTTCAAACTTTACGCTGGAAACAGCCTTTCCGGATTTATCAACTACTTTGACCCGAATCTTAGAATCTTCTGCATTTACAGGAGTATTCTTTACCAGTGCTGCCACTGCATTATTCAGTGCAGTTGTACTGGAATCTACCTCAGCTTTTGTTGCATCTGATTTGTTAAAAGCCGCTTTTGCTGCACTTAATGCTGTTTCCAGTCTGTTCCAGCTTTCTTCCGTATACTCAGAAGCATTCAGTGCCTCTGCCGCTTTGATTGCTTTATCAAGCTCTGTCTTGTCAACTTCCTCTGATTCATTTCCAGCCGCAGACTGAAGAATTACCGTCGGATGATAAACCATTCCTGAATTGGAATTTGTATCATTTACACCCACACGGACCTGTCTGGCTTTTCCGGTGTTGTTCGCAGGAATGACCGCTTTAAAAACTCCTCCTGTTTTACCGATACCATTAACAGCAATTCTGTTCATCGTAAGAGCTGACCAATGGATACCTTCCTCTGCTTTTTCCTGAAACCGGTAATACACGGTTCCCGGTAAGGCAGTTCCGGCTACAGTCACTGTCACTTCCCCACCGGAAGCAGATACCGTATCCGTAGATACCGTGACTGATTTAATTTCTGGAAATTCATCCGCTGCCTTTACACTGATGCCTGAAAAGTTACTAATAACCAGCAACAACGCAAACAGTAATGACAGCCAACGTTTTCCACATGACTTTTTCATAATCATTCTTCCTTTATCCTTTCCATAATTGTAAATTCATTACATCTACCATATCATCCGTACTATCTATTTACAAATTAATTTTTTCTATAAATCTTGAAAAAGACAATTAAGAGGTAAAAAAAGGACAACCTTTTGTCTAGATTGCCCTCCCAATCGCTTATTTTCGCGCATTACCGTCCTATTCTGTCAGCTGATTAATCACTTCTGCCGTTTTTTCTACATTCTCTGTCATGGTGTAATCCAAATCAGGGAAGAATGTTTTATGCAGCTTTTCTACATCTGCCTTGAAATCAGATGCAAGAACAGCGTCTTCCATATCTGCAACCGTCTTATCAGAAACATTGTATGGGAATCCCTGCATTGCATCTACCTTGTAAGCCGTAATATCTGTTGCATAATCTACGATTTCTGTGTGTGTGAAGTTTGTCTCGATTTCAGGAAATACCTTGTCAATAATCTCATTTAACTTTGCTGCATTTACCTTTGTCAGCTTTTCAAGTGTCTTTGTGATTACAGTTTTCTGACGTTCGGAACGAGCCACATCTCCACCTTCCGTAGCACGGATTCTGCAATATGCAACAGCCTGTGTTCCGTTCAGTGTCTGTACTCCGGCTTCTGAAACACCTTCTGAATCTTTACCGGTAACCTGAATCAAATCTTCTGTGTATCCGGTAATATGCATGATTTCATCTTCTTTGACATCAATATCAATTCCGCCTACAGCATCAATCACATCAATAAGTGCCTGGAAATCAACCGTTACAAAATGTGTGATATCCAAATCCAGATTACGGTTCAGCATTTCTACTGCACTTTCTGCCCCATCTTTGTAAATGTTCTTCGCAGCAATGGCATTGTTCTGGTCATCTGTAATAACCGCATTTCCATAGACAGATAAAAGTTTTACCTCTTTTGTCTCTTTGTTCAGGCTTGCAACAACGATTGCATCACTCTGCACATCTGTCGCATCCTTTGAATGTGCATCAATTCCGAAGAGAGCCACATTTACATAGCCTTTGTTTTCTTCTTCCATTTCTTCGTTCACACCCAGATTGTCTTCATCCAAATCTGTCTTTTTAATCTTGTCCAGCTTGCTCTTTGCGAATACCCCGATTCCTATAGCCAGTACCAGAACAATCACAACTCCGATGATTATCCCCTTTTTCTTCTTGTCATCCATCTTTTTTCTCCTTCCCATTCTTCGGATTGTTTTGTATATTTTTCTATAACAATATATATCACACCGGTCATAATCAGCCGGAACCACACTGTTGGGTCGCTGAACCAGGTTGTGAAAAAGGACAGCATAAAGCAGATTGCAATCTGTCCATAAAACAAATGTATCACTGGATTTTTCCCTTCGGACACACGCTTTGTCAGAACTGCCGATACCGTGCCTAATACCATGGCAAAAATCCAGAGGCCTATGATTCCAAAATCATAATATGCATCATAAAATAATGTAAATGTAGAAAGCTCTTTCTTTACGATATAGGGTGGTCTGGAAATCTGCACCGGGAACAGGAACTTCAGTCCCGTCAATGCCCAGAACGGATACAACATTCTTACCCCGTCATAAAGATGACTTGTCATACTCTCTACCATATAATTAAAATTCTCATAGTTACCTGCAACGTACATATAGGGCTGTGAAATCCAGATTGGAATGTCCTTGTTCTTCATTGCAAACACACCTTCCAAATAATCTGTGCTCTGGTTTCGCGCCACTGACAGCAAAATGTAAACCGGTATCAATACAACCGCTACTGTCACAACCGTCTTCCATGTACCCTTATGATATGCAGACATATACACCAGTACCGCCAGTGCTACCATATAAAGGAAATGAAACCGCGACACACACAATATGGGTATCAAAATGGCAATCAGATTACTGCCGCCAAGCAAAATTTTCTGCCTTCTATTGCATACTTCTTCCTGCTTCCTATAAAAATACAGCACCGATAATGCCGGAATCATCACACATTGTATTGTAAAATAATGGAGCCCCGATACATGGAATTCCAGATAGGCATGCCCTGTATCCGCAAACAAGGGAACATATTTAAGTATCACAGCTTCTGCTATGAATCCGAGAAGAGAAATAACCGCAGTTCCGACAATACTTCCAAGTAAGATATTGGTCTGCTTTTCTCTGCTCCCTTCCCGCTCTTCACACTTTGACTTTCCCTGCGTCCTCTGCCTTCTCTTGGCACACAGTTCGTAAGCAAGAACAAAGGTTGGGTAAATCAGTAGAAAACACAGCCATGTTTTCCAGCCCCACATTTTCTGCAGTCTGCTCAGTCTTAAGCACGCAAGCCCCATTCCGCCAATCCAGGAAAATCCTAAGATTCCTTTTAGGGAAATAACAGAACCGCTTTCACGAATCTCTATCCCATAAATGAACAGAGCCATTATCAGCAGTAGACCTGCTGCCCATATATTATGTCCCTTCTCATAAGCTGCAAACGCTGTAATTCCTATTACTATATAAACGATTGTCTTCCACAAATACACTTTCTTCATTTTGCCTGCTTAGAGTCATTTTATTACAAATGCTTTACCTTTCCAAGTATTTCTGATAAAATATTCTAAAAATTTGCACGGAAAAGGAGTTCTTATGAAGGTCACAATCGTTATTCCCAATTACAATGGCTGCCATTTTCTGAAACGCTGTCTCCCATCACTGGCAAGACAGTCTTTTTCTGATTTCACAACCATCTTAGTTGACAACGGTTCCTCTGACACAAGTATCTCCTATGTGGCGGAGCATTTCCCTGATATTCAGATTCTTCCTCAAAACTCCAATCTTGGATTTGCCAAGGCAGTAAATATCGGAATCCGTGCCTCGCAGACTCCCTATGTACTACTCTTAAATACAGATACTGTCCTGCACCCGGATTTTCTTCTCCATATGATAAGATGTATGGAAAGCTCTGATGATATTTTCTCCGTCAGCAGTAAAATGCTTCAGGCAGACCATCCAAAATACATCGACAGTGCCGGGGATCTATATACCCTTCCCGGCTGGGCAGTATGCCGTGGGAAAGGACTTTCGTCCTCTTGCTTTCGTAAAAACAAAACGGTATTTTCTGCCTGTGCAGGTGCTGCGCTCTACCGTCGCTCTGTTTTTGCAGAAATCGGGCTCTTTGACTCCGGTTTTTTCGCCTATCTGGAAGACGTTGACCTTGGCTACCGCGCACAACTTCACGGTTGGAAAAATGTATACTGCGCAGATGCACTGGTGCTTCACACCGGAAGCGGAACCACTGGACACGGCTATTCCGATTTCAAAGTATACCACTCTGCCCGCAATAACATTTACCTGCTTTATAAAAATATGCCTGCATCACAGCTTCTTTTGAACCTCCCGTTTTTCACTCTGGGAAGTCTGTTAAAGTACCACTATTTTAAGAAGCGTGGATTTGGAAAAGCCTACCGTAATGGCCACAAAGACGGACTGCGTACTTTCCACACCCGTCAAAAATTCCCTTTTGATAAATCTAGCCGCCTCCGTGCATGGAAACTGGAAGAACAGTTATTTAAAAATACGTTCGTTTATCTGAAAGACTATTTACTACGGCAATTATTTTCCTTTACTGCATTTTCAAAGAAAAATCATGCTTAATTAATGTGAGATTCGGATTGTAATACGGATCTCCTTTTTTCAGGAACTCCTGCCATCTTGTTGTAAACAGATTGCTTTCTTTCTGGAAAAGCTTCCACTTCTCATCTGTATCATCCTTTCCCCTGGTCTTGGACTCGTAATGATATAACATAGCAAATGGATTATATACAATCTGATAACCTGCTTCCTGAAGTCTCATGCAAAAGTCCACATCATTATATGCCACCCGGAACTCCGCATCAAATCCCCCTATTTTTTCAAAAGCCTCTCTTTTGACCATCATACAGGCTGCCGTAACTGCGCTATACTCCTGTGCACAAATTGCTCTTGCAAAATAGCCCGAATCTTCCTGATTTAATCCCAAAAATGCATGACCTGCAATTCCACCGAGTCCTACGATCACACCCGCATGCTGGATATCTCCATCCGGGTAAAACAATCGTGCTCCGACCGCCCCTGTACCTTCCCGCATACAGAACGTCAGTAATTCCTCTATACAATCCTCATTTATCATCTCTGTATCATTGTTTAAAAGCAACAGATAATCCCCCGTGGCCTGTGATGCCGCAAAATTATTAATTAAAGAATAATTAAATCGTGATTCCCAGTGCAGAATCTTAATCTCTTTATCCGCATATTTTTTCTTTATTTCATCGTAAAATAAAAATGTTTCCTCCTCTTCACTGTTATTTTCCACAATCAGATACTCAATATTTCTATATGTAGTTTTTTCTATTATAGATGAAATACAACACTCCAAATCCTTTACATGGTCTTTGTTCGGAATAATAACGGACACCCGTGGTTTCCCCATCAGCTTATAATGTGTCCGATAGGCTTCATGAGTAATCCGCTCTACTTCTGCCTCAATTCCCAGCCTCTGATAATGTGCTTCTATTGCCCTTTGTCCTGCCAGATACGCATACTCTTTACTGTCCGGGTTGCTTGCAGTAGAATCCATATGCGCTCTCCAGTGATAGAGCACCTTTGGAATATGTGCAATCCGATTGGTTTTTTCCACGCATCTCAAGATAAAGTCATAATCCTGCGAACCCTCATATTCACTCCGCATCAGTCCCACAGTATCCATCAGGCTTTTCTTGACAACTAGCATATGACATATATAATTAGTACTCCGCAATAAATCCAGATTGAAATCCGACTTGAAATGTGGTTGGTAATAGGTTTTTCCATCTCTAGTCACTTTGTCCTCATCTGTATAAATCATATCCGTATCCGGCCTCTGATTCAAGGTCTTCGTACATTCATACAGGCTATCCGGCGCCAACAAATCATCATGATCCATGAAGACCACAAAATCTTCCTTTACCTCCTTAAGTGCAGCATTGGTATTTTCCACAATCCGTAATACTTGCTTATTATTAATGACGCAAATTCTTTCATCTTCTTTCGCATACTTTAGAATCCGTTCTAACACTTCCGAATTTTCTCCACTCCCATCCGAAAGATACAATACCCATTTGCTGTATGTCTGTTCTCTGACTGAATTTATCATTTCCTCCAGAAACTTAATACGGGTTTTATATAAAGGAACAACAATGGCATACGATGGCTCATATGCAAAATGATGACTTACCTGCTGCTGCAAATCCCGTCTGGTAGAACAGTGTCTGCGTCTCCATTCCTGATAAATGGTTGTCTCTTTTCTAGTAATCTTCTCCCATGCACGGATTATCGTTTTGGTTCCACCGAACTGCTGATAATAAACCTGTACTTTACGGAACATCTCTCTGCATTTTTTCTGCCTGTACACCATGTTTGCGTTGCGAATCGACACTTTGTGAGCATGCTGTCCATTTTCATCCTCAAGCACACACCACACAGTTCTTTTATTTACATGTCCGGTAATCTCGAATCCAAAAACTGCTTCTGCATCACAATCCGGACACTCTTTTTCTGAATCTACTCTACGCACTCTCTTTATTTGAACCGGCAATATATCTT
Source organism: uncultured Bariatricus sp. (assembly GCA_934307065.1). Classification (GTDB taxonomy): domain Bacteria; phylum Bacillota; class Clostridia; order Lachnospirales; family Lachnospiraceae; genus Allocoprococcus. Next base: position 29,759 of record CAKRCD010000010.1, read on the forward strand.
TGCTGTCCTTATGACTGCACAAATACATTTTCGCCTCTCCTACGCATGTACACCAACCACAGATTCGGAAATCATGATTTCCCCATATTGCCTCATCTACATGAAAATCATCTTCCGCTTCCTTCTTCGCAAGCCACTTAGTTGGTAGAGAAAACAGTTCTTCAATTTCCGCATCTTCATATTGGAAACAACGCAGCTCATTAAATTCTTTATAATTTTCCGGTAAAGTAACCACAAGAAAATATCGCTTTGTCTGTCTCCCAAACTCTGTATACTCTAATGGATTGTCCAAAATGGTCCGTGTAATCACTTCGTATTCCAGCAATTGATAGTCCAACGAAACAATTGGTCTGCATCCCTGCCATTTATTCTGCTCGAAATAGCCTTGAATCAGAAGTTTTCTCTTATTCTTTTTGTCAAATCTGCAATTAAGCAGACAAAATTTGTTTTCCAACTACTTTTCCTCCTGAAACTGCATCCGCTATTGAGCTCTTTTATTTGGACGCAGTTGTTTCCTTCCTTTTATATCCAGCAGTTTTACGTTTTCCAGCACTTGCAATTCTAGAGTATGCAACGTGCGGCTGTTCTCCTGTCGTTGTTCTTCCAGTATATTCTGTGTCTTTCTATATTCTGCATTTACCTGTACAATCTGTTTCTGAAGGCTCTCTATTTGTTTTTGCAGTTCTTCCATTTCTTTGAGTAATTCTTTTCTATCTGCCTGCAGATTCTGACACTCTTTCAGTAATTCTGCTCTGGTGTTCAGCAAATTCTGACGTTCTATTTCCCTGTGTACGATCTGCTGCTCCAACTCTTTCTGACGGTTTTCCAGACTATTCAGGCGCCCCTGCACCCCATGATCTACATAAAAATGCCCCAGATTCCACGCATAGATATCCTGGACTTTCGTGTGATACTCCTCTTCCAGAGCCTGAACCGCTTCTTCTCCATATGCTTCCAGTATCTCTTCGAATTTTTCAATTCCAAGCACACGGATATCCGGCAGTTTATCAACAGAATCCATCAACAAAAATGCTCGTTCTATTTCCAATTCCAGATGTGTCTGTGCATCTTTATTGCGAAAATCACAGCGGAAATACTTTACCAGTTCTGTATCTGTCAACATTTTCATCATTTTTCTACGGATAATCATGTGCTCGTTCATGAAACGGGCTGCCTTTAACTCATTACCACCGCTGATTTGATTCTGAGGATTACGATGACACCGGAACTTAATCAAATACTCCTGCATAACGTAAATCGGTGCTTCTCTTAAAATCCGGAACCACATATCCAAATCGGCTCCCTGGCACAACACCAGATTAAACCCGCCTATTTTCTCTATCATCCATGCGGGTACCACTGCAGATGGATGACACAACCGGTTCCCATCTCTCAGAAAATTCCGCATCCACTCCCCGGAAGTCGCAAAGCTGGTGCTAAAACGCGCTGCCGTATCCGGAAAATCTTCTGCTGCCGGTTCTCCGTTCTCATCAATAATCTCTGCATAAGTAAAGCATGCTCCGCACTCCGGGTGTTCTTCCAGATATTCCATCTGGCGCTCCAGCTTCGTCGGATACCAGAGGTCATCACTGTCTGCCATGGCAAGATAATCGCCCTTCATCTGGCTGATTCCGAAATTTGCCGCCCTGCAGTAAAATTTATTTTCTTCACACAAAAATAAGCGGATTCTTTCATCTTTATATTTATAGGACTTTAAAATTTCTTTTGCCTCTTCACTTGTAGAACCATCGTCTACAATCAGCAATTCAAAATCGGTATAAGTCTGTGCCAGAATACTGTCTATCGTCTCCCGAATCAAATTTTCTCTATTATAAGTGCATAACAAAATACTAATCATTTATTTTTCTCCGTTCAGTCAATCAAAACTCCTGAAAATATCTTACTCTTCATGGTAACATGCTCGATTCTTTTCTTCAAATAGATATCATCTATAGGGAAAGACCTATTGTTTTTATCAATATATCCCGGTATTGTCTTCTATGTTCCGCTATAATTTTCCATTTTCTACTTGCCCCTTTTGACAAGCTTATGTATACTATAGATAGGCTTTCGTAAAAAAGGAGGATTTTGCGATGAAAGTATACGATACAATCTACAAGATGGAATTAGATATCGAAGATTTTGAGCTTTTCCGTTATATGCAGGAAGGTCGTCAGGTTGACCTCGAGCTCGGAAAAGAGGTATGGGATGCTGACGGATACATCTGCTGGGATACAGAGCATTGGACAGCTATCGACAGGAGAAGATTTATTCGTACCTACACACACAACGGTGTATATATGAAAGAATCTACCGGACATAACGAGTACGATCTTATGAACGATTTCCATCCAGAAAAGGCAATCAGAATTACTCTGAGCTAGTAAAACAACGTGAACCATGAAAAGGACCATGAATCAGGTCCTTTTTATTTTGCTAAAAAGGGACTCTTTAAAGAGTCCCCTTTTTCATATCAACATTTTCATGTCAATTTGAAATTCGATATGCTTTTAGCAGATTTCTGCTCCTGACGGCATATTCTTTTCCGGTGTCATCAGTGCAAGATTTCCGTCTGCGTCTTCCGCACACAGCAACATTCCTTCTGAAAGCACACCTGCAAGCTTTGCAGGTTTTAAGTTCACAAGAACCATAACTTTCTTGCCAACCATTTCTTCCGCAGTGTAATGTGCTTTGATTCCAGATACAATCTGTTTTACCTGACTTCCGATCCGTACCTGTGAGCAAAGAAGCTTTTTCGATTTCTTCACTTCTTCGCAGGCAATGATTTCTCCTACCTGGAATTGCATTTTCATGAAGTCATCGTATTCAATCTCTGCCTTTGGCTCAATATCAATGCCGGCTTCTTCTGCTTTTTCTGCCTTTTCTTCTTTGGCAGCTACCGGTGGATGAAGTTCGGCAACTTTCTCCATCACTTCTGCCAAATCCAGTCTCTGGAACAAAATTTCCGGTTTGTCTGTCACATGTCCATCCCCAAGCTGTGCAAGAATCTTTTCTGCTGTTTCCGGCATAAAGGAAGCAAGAAGGCGTGCACCTGCGGAAATGCTCTGAATCAGATTCCAGAGAACAGTTTCCAGACGGTCTTTCTTATCTTCTTCTTTTGCCAGTGCCCAAGGCATAGTTTCATCAATATATTTATTGCAGCGTTTGAACAGATTGAAAATTTCGGTAATCGCATCTGCCACACGAAGTTCGTCCATCTTCTTGTCAACCAGTCCCGGAGTTGCTTCCGTTAAGGCTTTCAGTTCTGCATCAACATCTTCCACAACACCTTTGTTTGTAACGGTTCCGCCAAAGTATTTATTTGTCATAGAAACGGTACGGTTTACCAGATTCCCAAGGGTATTTGCCAAATCGGAATTCATACGTTCTACCATGAGTTCCCAGGTAATTACACCATCATTGTCAAATGGCATTTCGTGAAGGACAAAGTAACGCACTGCATCTACGCCAAAGAAATCAACCAGTTCATCGGCATACAGTACATTTCCCTTAGACTTACTCATCTTGCCATCTCCCTGGAGCAGCCATGGATGTCCAAACACCTGCTTTGGAAGTGGAAGATCGAGTGCCATCAGGAAGATTGGCCAGTAAATGGTATGGAAACGGATAATATCCTTTCCAATCAGATGAAGGTCGGCAGGCCAGTTCTTGTTGAACAGTTCACTGCTGTTTCCATCACAGTCATAACCGATTCCGGTAATATAGTTTGAAAGTGCGTCTAACCACACATAAGTTACATGCTTCGGGTCAAAGTCAACCGGAATTCCCCATGTAAAGGAAGTTCTTGACACACAGAGATCCTGAAGTCCCGGAAGCAGGAAATTATTCATCATCTCATTCTTTCTTGCTACTGGCTGAATAAATTCCGGATGAGTATTAATATGTTCAATCAGTCTGTCTGCATATTTACTCATTTTGAAGAAATATGCTTCTTCCTTTGCAGGCTGTACCGGGCGTCCACAGTCCGGGCATTTTCCATCTACAAGCTGGGATTCTGTAAAGAAAGACTCACACGGTGTACAGTAAAGTCCTTCATAATATCCTTTGTAAATGTCGCCCTGATCATATAATTTCTTAAAAATCTTCTGAATCTGTTTCTCATGGTAATCATCCGTAGTACGGATGAATTTATCATAAGAAGTATTCATCAAATCCCAGATTCGCTTAATCTCCGCAGACACATTATCTACAAATTCCTTTGGAGTAATGCCGGCTTCCTGCGCTTTCAATTCAATCTTCTGTCCATGTTCATCTGTTCCAGTCTGGAAAAATACGTCATATCCCTGACTTCTCTTATAACGGGCAATTGCATCTGCTAAAATAATCTCATAAGTATTTCCAATATGAGGTTTTCCTGAAGTATACGCAATCGCTGTTGTAATATAATATTTTGGTTTCTTACAATCACACATCTCTTTCTTTTCCTCCCTAAACACTATGAGAAACACGCTTTGCGAGTTTCTCAAGTTATCGCAACATCTACACTTTGTTCCGGTCGTTGCCGAACAAGCGTCACTGGCGCTTGGCAACGCCAAATTCTCGTGCAAGCACAGACTTTGGCTCGTTGCTTCGCGTAAAATATAAAACGCCTTCTTGGCAGTTATGCCAAGAAGACGATATTATCGTGTTACCACTCCTCTTCCATCCTGCCTCACAGCAGAATGCTCATTAAGTATAAACCTTTAAAAATTATACTTACCGCTATAAAGGGCGGTCCCTTCAACAGCTTACTGAAAATTTTTTCCAGCTCACAGTGACGCTCCGAAGCCATCTTCAACCAGTCTTTCTTCATCCCTCTCAGCAACCGGGAATTCTCTGTAAAAGTCCAAAAGGCCTACTCTCTTCATCCTTGCATTCTCTTATTCATATATGTGGAATCGTATCACATTTATCCTACTCTTGTCAAGAAACCCGGCAGTTTCTTCTTAATTCTTCTTAATGACTAACCAAATATCCACGCTTATTCAGTTCTTTTCCTATCAAATCCAGTACTTCCTCTGAATCTGCTTCCACAGTGTGATAATGATAATTTGATGTAATATTTTTCAATGGGCTGGACTTCCCACTGCGTATTTCTTCTATAAAGTCCTGCACCTGTTTTCTGGAATGAATCCCAAGGTCTGCTTTCATCCTGCCATACACCTTATGATTTATCTGCACATCCAGCACTTTGCCACCCAAGTCCACAATCAGATTCAGTTCATCCGCGATTTCCTCATCTGTATGGCTTACCTTGAATATTCTTGTCACAGAATTCTTCTGTCCAAGCAAATATCCACGGTGTGTAGACAAAACTTCATATCCTGCTGCCCGTATCAGCGCAATATCCTGCACAATTACCTGACGGCTGACTGCAAACTGTTTTGCAAGTGCAGTTCCCGACACCGGTTTCTCACTATTTTGAATGATTTCTATCATGGCATCCCGTCGTTCTTGTCCAGTCATATTCCTTTCACCTCAACTTCTGCATGTTAATATCCATTATAGCATTTTTTTCCATGTTTTCACATATATTTTCAAAAAGACATTTGAGGTCTCTATGCGCACTTCGAAACGAAGTTTTTGGATTTCCTGTTTCCTCATTTTCGCTCTCCTTCTCTCCGGATGCAATGTTTTCCAATCATCTGCGTCAGAAAATACACGTTTTTCCAGATTTACCAACGATTTATTCTGTCAGGAAGTATCTTCCAACACTATCAATTTACATTACACTCTTCAAAATCCATCCACCTATGGTTTGGAAAATGTACCTGTCACTTATGGACAGCTTTCTACAGATGACACGGCTGCCCGCGCTTCTGTAGAAAATTATCAGTCTGTCCTCCACTCTTTTCAGCGCAAGAAATTATCATCCGACAACCAGCTTACCTACGATGTACTGGATTTTTATCTGGATGTCTCTGCCCTTGGTGCAAAATACCTTCTGTATCAGGAGCCTCTTTCTCCGGTCAGCGGCACCCAGTCCCAGCTTCCCGTTGTGTTGTCCGAATATCAATTCTACTCGGCAGCAGACGTGGACACTTATTTAGCTCTCCTCGCAGATACAACTACATATTTCCAGTCTGTCATTGACTTTGAGCAGGCAAAAGCAGATGCCGGACTTTTCATGTCCGATGACCAGTTGGAGGAAATTCTCTCCCAGTGTCAGGCATTTGTAAATTCCGGCACGGACAACTATCTCTATACTACCTTTGAAGAACGGATTGAAAAATTAGATGAACTATCTGCAGAAGAAAAAAATGCTTACATTACATCCAATGCCAATGCCATAGAGTCCGACATTTTTCCTGCCTATCAATTATTAATCGCCGAGTTGAACAGGCTGTATGGGAAAGGATTAAACGAGAAAGGTCTCTGCTATTTACCGCAGGGAAAGAAATATTATGAATATCTGGTCCGCCAGTCTGCAGGACTTACCGAATCCATACCGGAACTTCAGAAACTGGCAAAAAACCAGATGTTATCCGATATGCAGGCAATCGAAGAAATCGCACTTACCACAAGCACTACCGACGAGTCCGTCTTAGACCTTGCCAAACCTTCGTCTCTGTTAGATGATCTGAAAAAGAAAACAGGTTCTGCCTTCCCGGCTATCCCGGAAGTTGCGGCAGAGATTAAATATGTTCCCGACTCCATGGAAGAATATTTAAGTCCTGCCTTCTATATGATTCCTGCCATTGATAATGCTTCGGAAAATGTCATTTACATCAATCAGGGGCAGGTGCTTACGGGTCTGAATCTCTACACTACTCTGGCCCATGAAGGTTATCCGGGACACCTCTACCAGACTGTGTACTATCATGCCAAAAATCCGGACCCTGTCCGCAATCTTCTGGACTTTGGCGGATATGTGGAAGGATGGGCTACTTATGCGGAAATGATGTCGTATTACATGGCACCACTTACTAAGACGGAAGCGACGATTCTGCAGAAAAATAATTCCCTGATTCTAGGTCTTTATGCCTATGCTGATATGGGAATCCACTATGACGGTTGGAACTTCAATGAAATGGCACACTTCTTCCGCAATTACGGAATCACAGATGCACAGGCTCTGCAGGCGATTTACCGGCTTATCATCGGCAGCCCTGCCAACTATTTGAAATACTACCTAGGCTATGTGAAATTCTATACCCTAAAACAAGAAATCGCCGCCAGGCTTGGCGACGATTTCTCACAAAAAGCATTTCATCAGACCGTACTGGATATCGGTCCCGCTCCATTTTCCATGGTAGAAACATATACCCGGGAACATTTACTTCCCGCAAAATCCAGATTATAAATCCAGTTTTAAGTCATTTTCCTTAATCCATCCGTGCTTCCGCATTGGTGCTGCGAATAACATCGTAAGCACTGCCGGAAGCACAAAGCAGATGAGAACCAGACCCATCCAGTCCATTCCCGTGATTGCCGTTTTGGTTCCTTCTGCAATATCATTCAGCCATCCGGTATACACCCCAATCTGTCCGACCAGTCCACAAGTACCCATTCCGGAAGCTACCGCAGCCCCATTCATTTCCATATGAAATACACAAGTTGCAAGCGGACCTGTCACAGCAGATGCCAGAATTGGTGGCAGCCAGATTCTCGGATTCTTCACAATATTTCCCATCTGCAGCATAGAAGTTCCTATTCCCTGGGCGAACAGTCCGCCCCATTTATTTTCTTTGAAGCTCATTACTGCAAATCCTACCATCTGCGCACAGCACCCGGCAACCGCAGCTCCTCCGGCAAGTCCGGTAAGGGAAAGTGCTGCACAGATTGCTGCACTGCTGATTGGAAGGGTAAGGGCGATTCCCATAATTACGGAAATCAGAATTCCCATGAAAAATGGCTGTAATTCTGTCGCCCACATAATCGCAAGTCCTACACTGCTGGCTGCTTTTCCAATGGTCGGTGCACAGACATCTGCAAGCAATACACCCACCGCAATGGTCACAAATGGGGTAACGATAATATCGATTTTTGTTTCCTTGGAAACCAGTTTGCCACACTCTGCTGCCACAATCGCAACAATAAGTACTGCCAGCGGTCCCCCCGCTCCCCCAAGTTCATTTGCCGCCATTCCTACGGAAACCAATGAAAACAGAACCAATGGAGGGCACTGCAGTGAAAATCCAATTGCAACCGCCATAGCTGCTCCCGTTGCACCTTTCGCATAACCGCCAACCAGAACCAAAGCTTCTATCCCAAGCTGTTCTCCTAATGTACTGATGATTGTACCAATAAGCAATGACGCAAACAATCCCTGTGCCATAGCTCCCAGACAATCAATCCCATATCTTTTCGCTGAAAAAATTACATTTTTTCTTTTTAAAAATTCTTTCATTTTCCCCTGTCTCTCTTTCTGTATTCTCATATGTGTTTTCATGTGTCTTGTCATATGAGTTTACAGATTATTATCCACATTTTTCTCGATTCGTCAACCTTAAATTTTCATGATATGCGAATATCATGCTGAATCGCATAGATAAAATGAATGTCTTTTATCCCATCATACCTGCCAGAATCACACTGACAATCAGCCCTCCCAGCGTGGAAAGTAATGCCCCCGCCAAAGTATATCTGGTTTTCTTTATCTTTGCAGTCATATAATACACAGACATGGTATAGAAAATCGTTTCCGTACAGGACATAGAAATAGATGCAATCCGCCCAAGATAGGAATCCGTTCCAAATTCCTTATATACATCCAGCAACAGCCCTGTTGCTGCGGAGGAAGAAAACATTTTCACTAAGGTTAACGGCACAAGTTCTCCGGGGAATCCAATATTTTCACTAAATCTCCCCAGAAATGCGCCCATCCATTCCAGAAACCCCGAAGACCGTAAAACCCCCACGCCTACCATCAGTCCAATCAAGGTCGGCATAATCTGAATCACGGTTTTAAATCCACTTTCCGCCCCCTCAATAAAGGCATGGTAAACCTCCACCTCCATGCTGATTCCGTACACTACAATACCAAGCAACAGGCATGGCACAATAAACTCCGATACATACAGAAAAATTTTCATCAAAAAAACTCCACCAAATCACTCTTTACAAGTGTATTCAGTGAAGTTTTCTTCCATGCCCTCTTCCATCATGACCTTTTTCATTATCGTTTATTCCAGTCCATTATTTTACAGAAAATTACCGCAGTGAAAGTACTGATCAAAGTAGCCAGAATCCCCGGACCTACAATGGCAGCCGGACTCACACTTCCGTACTGGCTCCGATAGGCAATTACTGTCATCGGTATCAACTGCAAAGAGGAAATATTCAGAATCAAAAACGTACACATCTCATTGCTTGCTGCCTGTGCCTCTCCTCCATATATCCTGCATCGCTCCCGGTGCAGTTCCCCCAGAGACTCCATTGCCTTCAGTCCCGCAGGCGTAGCCGCCCATCCAAGTCCTAACACATTGGCGATGAAATTTGTCGCAATCAGCTGCCTTGCTGGATGATACTTCGGAAGCCTTGGAAACATAAATGAAAGAAACGGATCCAGCTTTCTCGCGGCACTTTCTATAATCCCTGCTTTCTTTGCAATTTCCATAAAGCCGGACCAGAAGGACATGACTCCTGCCATGGTAATGCACAAACTTACTGCCTCCTTGGAGGAATCCAGGGCAGCATCCGTAAGCTCCGGCACTTTTCCGGTAAACGAAGCGAAAATGACACCTATAATAATCATGCCCGCCCACAAATAATTCAGCATTTCAGCCTCTTAACATCATTCTTCTTTTCATTATATGAATGATTTTCCAAAGATATGGTGCAAATTCTAAACTTCCGACATTTCTTCCGCTAAAGCTGACTTAGCCTCTAAAGCTTTCTTATCCTTCGCATGTTCTGCTTCGAAAGCAAGCCGCATCTGCTCTACCTCTTCCTCGGTATATTCTTCCACCTCTTCTATAGTAACTTTCTTAATATGCTGCTTCTTCAGCCGCAGATAAACCACTTCACGAAACAAGGTATAGAACACCGACACAAGCGGAATAAAAATCAACATTCCTACAATTCCCATTAATTTTCCGCCAATACTGACTGCTGCCAACACCCAAATCGACGGCAGACCAACTGAACCGCCAACCACATGAGGATAGATCAAATTTCCCTCTATTTGCTGTAAAATCAAAAACAAAACCAGGAAGAAAACTGCCTTTTCCGGGCTGACCATAAAAATCATAAAAAAGCCCACCCAGCATCCGATAAAACCGCCAAACACCGGAATTAATGCCGTAAATGCAATGATAATGCCAATTAAAAGCGCATAAGGCAGGCGGAAAATGGTCATGGATACCACAAACATACTGCCTAAAATCACGGCCTCCACGCACTGTCCTGCCAGGAAACTGGAAAATATTTTATAGGCAAGAGAGCAGACTTCCAGTACTGCCTCTGCTTTTCCCTTTGGCAGAAAGGCAAATATAATTTTCCGCATCTGCAAATGCAGCTTTTCCTTCTGAAATAAAATATAAATGGCAAAGGAAAATGCAATAAAGAAGTTCGCCACTCCGCTTACCACACTGCTTACTGCACTGACCGTGGTAGACATCATGCTCTCTGCGCCATTGCCCAGAAATCCCATAGCCCAGGACATAATTTTCTGCGGGTCGTATTCAATCTTATTTACCACACTCATCACTTCACTGTTATTATGGGTAAATTCTTTTACACACTCCTGAAGCTTCGGCAGAAATTCCGCGATGTTGCTTCCAAGTGAAGAAAAGGTCTCGCCAAGCTGCGGCACCAGCACAAACAGTACCAGTACAATCACAGCAATTACCAAAAGCAGGGTTACCACAAGACTCACTAGTCTCGCAAACCGTTCTTTCTTCTTGCCTTCCTCCTCTTTTTTCCCAAACAGCCTCTTTTCCACAAAGCTCATAGGCACATTGATGATAAAGGCAATTGCTCCTCCAAGCGTAAACGGAAACACAATATCCCACAAAAAACTTAATACATCCAACACCACATCAAATTTCCAAAGTCCAACAAGACAAAGGATGGTAAATACAATCAGTTCCCTGATTTGTTTAAATGTCATCTGTTTTAAATCCATCAAATCTCTCCTACTCTTATTACCGATTATAGGTATATTTCCACATTTTCATACAGTTAAAGAAAACTATATCTGTTTTTTATGATACTGTCAATTTCACTCGGTATTTCTTAATAAAGATTTAACTTTGTTCTATGATGAATAAATTAGGAAAGAATTTTCCTAATAAACAAAAAAGGATACCCGACCTATATCAGCCGAATACCCTTTGATGCTTTTTTATTTACTCTTCTATCTTACCTACTCCGATTAGTTGGTAATTACCATTTCTGTCTCTTTATCAAATACATGAATCTTTTCTGCATCAAATGCAAAGGAAACCGTATCTCCGGTTCTTGCTGTAGTTCTAGGATCTACTCTTGCAGTCATACTTGCACCTTCATAGTCAAAGTATAAGTATACTTCTGCGCCGAGCATTTCATAGACACGAATCTTTGCATCAATTACAGTGTGTGGAGATGCCTGGATAAATGCAGGTTCGTCATGTACATCTTCCGGACGAATACCGAGAACGACCGTCTTTCCGTCATATCCGCCTTCGATTAATTTCTTTGCTTTTGCTTCCGGAAGCTCGATTCCTGCCTGACCAACCTGAAGTGTCACTTTTTCGCCTTCTACCTTGCATACAGCATCTAAGAAGTTCATCTGTGGCGAACCGATAAATCCGGCAACAAACAAGTTGCATGGGGTATCATAAAGTGCCTGTGGGGTATCTACCTGCTGCACAACACCACCGTTCATAACAACAATTCTTGTTCCAAGTGTCATAGCCTCTGTCTGGTCATGGGTAACATAAATGATGGTAGAACCAAGTCTCTGATGCAGCTTGGAAATCTCAATACGCATCTGTCCTCTTAACTTTGCATCCAGGTTAGAAAGTGGTTCATCCATAAGGAATACCTTTGGATTACGCACAATTGCACGACCCATGGCAACACGCTGTCTCTGTCCACCGGATAATGCTTTCGGCTTACGGTCTAACAGATTTTCCAAATCCAGAATCTTTGCTGCTTCACGCACCATCTTATCAATCTGGTCTTTTGGAACCTTTCTTAACTTCAGACCAAATGCCATATTCTCATATACGGTCATGTGTGGGTATAATGCATAGTTCTGGAATACCATTGCGATATCTCTGTCTTTTGGTTCTACATCGTTCATTACTTTTCCGTCAATCAGAAGTTCTCCTCCTGAAATCTCTTCCAGTCCGGCAATCATTCGAAGTGTGGTTGATTTTCCACATCCGGATGGTCCTACGAAAATAATAAATTCTTTATCTGCAATTTCTAAATCAAAGTCTTTTACTGCTTCATATCCGTTTGGATATACCTTCTTAATATGCTTTAATGATAAGCTTGCCATTGTTTTGCTTCCTCCTGTTACCCGGCTGTGTTCTCACACAACGCTCATGAAACACATTATAAATCTATCTCTTTCTTTCTGCCATAGCAGAACTGACCATTTTTTTACGAAAAAGATGTACAAATTGCCCCAGTCTTTCAAAGACCGGGGCAATTTTACTACTGTTCCAGATGATTTTTAATGTGATTTCTTATCATTTCCATTGCCGCCTGATTGTAACCACCCTCCGGCACAATCACATTGGCATTTTTCTTACTCGGTTCTACATACTGTTCATGCATAGGTTTTACCGTCTCAATATACTGGTTGATAACCGATTCCAGACTTCGTGCACGTTCCATAACATCGCGCTGGATTCTGCGGATAATACGCAAATCTGCGTCTGTATCTACGAAAATACGGATATCCATCAAATCGCACAAATCCTTATTTTCAAAAATCAGGATTCCTTCTACAATAATTACCTTGTTCGGTACAATGGTAATGGTATCCTTACTACGGTTATGAATGGTGTAATCATAAATTGGACATTCAATACTCTCGCCTTTCTTCAATGCCTTTAAATGTTCAATCATCAGTTCTGTATCAAAAGCATTGGGATGATCGTAGTTTAACCGGCTTCTCTCATCATAATCCATGTCATCATGTGCTTTATAATAATTATCATGCTTGATGACGGTTACCTGCTCCAAAAACTGTGCGGCAATCTGATTCGTCAGTGTGGTTTTTCCGCTTCCTGAACCGCCTGCAATTCCAATAACCAAATAATCTCCCATTCCGGTTTCCTCCTTCTGCATCTTCTCTATTCCAGTAACGCCTTGTATACATCACGTTTTGCCATTCCTCTGTCCTTGGCAACCCGTTTCATTGCTTCTTTTTTGTCGATTCCCTGACCGGTATAATAATCCATATGTTCCGAAAGACTCATTTCCTCCCATTTGTCCACGGCTTCCTGACGAATCTGTTCCCGGCTCTTTCCTTCCACTACAAGCACACATTCCCCTTTTGGCTCTGTGCTCTCATAATAGCTGACCGCCTCGGCAAATGTGGTCCGGAATGCAGTCTCATGCTTCTTCGTCAGCTCCCGGCATACAGTCAGTCTCCGCTCAATGCCAAATACTTCCTGCAATTCTTTTAAGGTTTTCACAAGTCTGTGCGGTGCCTCATACAAAATGATTGTCCGGGTTTCTTCTTTCAACTCATCCAGAATCTCCTGACGTTCCTTTTTATCTGTAGGAAGAAACGCTTCAAATGCAAATCTTCTGGTAGAAAGACCAGATAAGGTAAGCGCAGTAATGCATGCTGCCGGCCCCGGAAGTGAAGTCACTTCAATTCCGGCTTCATAGCACATTTTTACCAGTTCCTCCCCCGGGTCAGAAATGCCCGGTGTCCCTGCGTCTGTAATGAGGGCAATATTGATACCCTCCTGCAGCTTTTCAATTAACTTATGCCCTTTTTCAATTTTATTATACTCATGGTAACTGGTCATCGGCGTTTTAATTTCAAAATGATTCAGCAGCTTGATGCTGTTTCTCGTATCTTCCGCTGCAATCAAATCCACCTCTTTTAAAATGCGGATTACCCGGAATGTCATATCCTCCAGATTACCAATGGGCGTTGCACATAAATATAATGTTCCTGCCATAGTTACTCCTTGTTCTTCTGTGCCATATGATAAAGTTCCAAAAGCTCCTCTGTGTACGCTCCGCTCCTGCTGCCGTCCTTCTCATACACAATCAGCGGTGCATCAACACTCATGCGGGATTTGGCCCCCTTAATTCCCTCAATCAGCACCATATTCGGTTCTTTGTCCACATAAGGATACACAAGCCGCATCCGCTTTGGCTCCAGTTTCATTTCCACCATTTTCGAAAGAATCTCTGCCAGCCGGAAAGGTCTGTGAACCATATAGAATCTTCCTCCCGGCTTCAGTACCCTGGCACTCTCTCTTAAAATATCATCCAAAGTACAAAGTACCTCATGCCTTGCAATGGCCTTGGCACTCTCTGCATTTGCCATACCGTGACCGCCAATCATATAGGGCGGATTGGTGGTAATCACATCCATGGATTCTGCGCCAAATATAACAGAGGCTTCCTTGATATCCCCAGTGACAATATCCACCCTGTCTTCCATCTGATTGTGTTCCACACTTCTGTGCGCCATATCCGCACTCTCTTCCTGAATTTCCAATCCGGTAAAATGCTTTCCTTCGGTCTTCGCAGCTAAAAGAATCGGGAGAACTCCCGTTCCTGTCCCTAGGTCAAGAACACATTCTCCCGCTTTTACCTTTGCGAACGCACTAAGTAGTACCGCATCCATTCCAAAACAGAACCTTCCCGGATGCTGTATTACTTCGTAGCCTTTTATCTGCAAATCATCTAATCGTTCACCCGGTTTCAGATTAATTGTCATCTAACTTTGACGCTCCTTCGTTCTTCTCCAAAGCCGCAAGTTCTCTCATTTCCTGCTTGGTAAGCTTCATCTCTGATTTCTTACGTTTTGGCTTGAATTTCAATTCATCTACTTTGTATTCACGAATCTCTTTTTCATCATTTTCCAGAGTCACAATTACCTTAACCTGCTGGCGAAGTACACTCAAAGAAGAAACCTCGCCCTTCAGTCCTTCCGGTGTGGTCACATAATCACCAACCGATGGAAGATGGCTGTTGAGTTCTTCGTATGTTTCCTCCTCATTGGTAAGACAGCACATCAGTCTTCCGCACACACCTGAAATCTTCGATGGATTCAAAGACAGGTTCTGTTCCTTTGCCATCTTAATCGAAACCGGTGCAAACTCCGACAAATACGTATGACAGCAAAGTTCTCTGCCACATACACCGATACCGCCGCGAATCTTTGTCTCGTCACGTACTCCAATCTGACGCAGTTCAATTCTGGTGCGGAATACTGCTGCCAAATCCTTTACCAGCTCGCGGAAATCAATTCGTCCGTCTGCCGTGAAATAAAACAGTACTTTATTATTATCAAAGGTATATTCTGCATCAATCAGTTTCATTTCCAATCCATGCTTATGAATCTTCTCTAAGCAGATATCAAACGCTTCTCTCTCTTTCTTGCGATTTTTTTCTTCTGTCTTGCGATCCTCATCTGTTGCCACACGAATAACTGACTTCAGCGGCTGTGTAATGTCACCGTCTTCCACTTCTTTCGGTCCGCTTACTACATTTCCAAATTCTACCCCGCGGGCAGTTTCAACGATAACTTGATCGCCTCTTTGAATCTCTAATTTCCCCGGCGAAAAGAAATAAATCTTTCCTGCCTTGCGAAAACGAACTCCGATTACTTTCGTCATCTTTAATTCTCCTTTATTGTCAGCAACAGAAGTTCCATTACCAAGTCAAAATTAACATTTGCCCTGAGACGCGCTTTGGCATTCTCAATGGCTTTGAGAATATTTTCAATACCCTCATATGAGCTCTTTCTTGCACGCTCCTTGATATAATTGAGCTGTTCTGCAAAAATTACCCGGTCAATATTCTTTGTTGCTTTATAGATTAATACATCCCGATACCAGATTGCCAGTACATCCAGATAGTCATCCACATCCATCTTGTACTGAGAGCAGCGTTTTACCGCTTCTATCATATCGCTCACATCCATAGTATCAATATTCTTCAGAAGCTGAATGGCTTCCTCTTTAATTTCATTAAAATGTTCTGAATTGGCAAGCAGAATTGCACGTCCGATATTTCCCTGTGCAAATGCAGTACACACATCTGCCTTATAATCCGGAATCTGCAGATTCTCCATCAGATATTTTTTTACTAGCTGGTCCTTAATATTCCGAAGCTTCAGCATAACGCATCTGGAGCAGATGGTTGGCAGTAATTTCTGTGCATTCTCCGTAAGCAGAATAATAATCGCGTATGACGGTGGCTCTTCAATGGTCTTCAGCAGGGCATTCTGTGCCTGTTGTGTCATAAGGTCTGCCTCCGGGATAATATAAATCTTATATTTGCTGCTATATGGCTTTACCTGAATATCCTCGTTTACCTGAACTCTTATTTCATCTACACTGATTGAAGATGGCTTCTCATGCTGAACCGTGATAATATCAGGATGATTGCCGGAAAGTGCCTGCTTGCAGGAATGGCACTCGTAACAAGGCTCATTACCTCCTCGCTCACACTGTAATGTCTGTGCAAACAAATTGGCAAGAAGCTTCTTTCCCGAACCACGTTCCCCATTCATAATGTATGCATGGGAAACCTTGTCCTCAGTAATTGCGTTCTGTATATATTGAATGATATCTGCATGGCCTACTACATCTTTAAAACCTGACATATCTTCACCCTCTTTAAAATTTATTACACTTCAGTATAGCATAAATCTCGTGGAATACCTAGAGAAATTTTGATAGTATTGCATACAGAATTGTGAGCCGCCAGACACCACAATAGAGATTGCCTCGGAGACCGCTTACGCTTTGTTCTCGCCTAACGGTACTAACCTTCGAGCTGCGCCCTGCAGCTTGCTCTCAGGAAGTGCCGAGGCTGCGAATGTCCCCTCAGCAATCTATTGCGATGTTGTGGTCTGTGCAAGTTCTGGGTAGTCTGTAAATATAAAGAAACGCAAGTCACACTTTATGACCTGCGCTCTACTCTGATTCCTTGCGAATCTCTTTCATATACTCCTGCATATCTTCTTCTATCTCAAACTCTGCCGCCTTAACTGCCTCTCCTACAAATGCATCTTCCGCACATTTGAAAGCAAGCATAGCTAAATTTTCTGTTGAAATTCAGGATTTAAACAGAAAGATGGAACTCCTGATTGAACAGATTGCTTTAGCAAACAAGAATCGATTTGGACGTTCTTCTGAAAAGTTGGAAGATGCCAATCAAATCTGTTTCAAAGAAGTTGATGGAAACAAAACCACCACTAAAATTTACTTTTTCAAATCAGTTTTACACCGAATTAATTACAACCTCTTACTTGAATCAGTATCACCGTCACATTGTCATGCCCGCCATTTTCAAGTGCATAACTTACAAGTTTCCGTGCACTCTCCGCATCAATAGTGGACAATGTTTCTTTAATCACCGCTTCATCTACCATATCTGTCAATCCATCGCTACAGATTAAAAAAACATCCCCGTCTTGTATCTCGATTTCTTCCAGATAGGGAAGAATCTGTAATCCTTCCTCCGGCATACCTATATGTTGCGTCAAACGGTATTTCTTCCTTTTTTTCAGAATCTCCTGGAGTCCCATTTCCTCATATAGTTTTTTCTCTGTCTGTTCTTCATAGATTGCTCTCAATACTCCATCCCTATAAAGATAAATCGGACTGTCTCCTACGTTACAAGCAACTACTGTCTCATCAAAAAGCAACATGCTTGCAGTGGAGCCCATGGAAAGCCCTCGTTGTTTTTCTTCTCTTACTACAAGTTCATTACCGTTCTGGCAAAGAGCTATTGCATCCTCTTTCAAATGCCCGGTATGCAGAGGGTATTTCTGACATGTCGCGGCCATAAGAGAAGAGGCAACTTCTCCATATGCTTCTCCTCCCATGCCATCAAAGACTCCATAAAGTACTGGTTCTGTAATACATATGTGGTTTTCGCATTCCATATGGTCTTCGGATTTTTCATTGTATCTTCCATGAAACATAAAATTATCTTCATTCTTCTTCCGAATCATCCCCACATCACTGACCAGATAGGTTTGTAAATAATATGCTTTTTTCATAATCTTATTTCTTTATATAACCTTGTGAAAGAAGACTATTCTCGGTAAGTGTAATATCAAGTACACCTGTACCCGTACCTGTGAGTGTAAGCAATCCCTGGTCTACAAAATTTTTCACTACATCTTCATCCTCCAGATTCTTATATTCTAAACAAAACTTATAATAAGAATTAAGAGTCTCACCCTCAAAGGTAGCCGAAAAATTTTCCCCCTCATATCCTTGAAATGCTTCCTGTATTTCAGTCTCCACGCTCTCTAATTCTTCCTGTGTAAAACTCGAAACATCTATATATCCGACATCCGTAAGATTTGAGATAATACCCGTATCTGCATCATAGGCTATGTCAATGCAGTCAATTGTTTCCAGTCCTTCGTCAGTGACTCCCACTTTCGCATAGCTTGCACTGTCCTTTCCCAAAACAAGCATCGAAGGTTTGATAATACCTCTCTCTGTAAATATCTTGGTGTACTCTGGATTATCCTCTTTCTGTGTATCATCTTCCACACTAGTCTCCACAGGCGTAGACGAATTAGATCCGCCTGACATATTTTCTCCGAGTTTTTTTCCTGCCGCCTGTCCAATCACATATGCCAGCAGTGGAATTCCAATGATCAACAAAAGGCTTTTCTTTTTCATGACATTTTTAGATGTCTTGTTCTTGGACTCCTCCTGTTTTACCGGGTTTTGTGCAGTACTCTCCTCAAGTGGCATCCCGCATTGCTTGCAAATTCTGGTGTTATCTGGATTTTGTGTTCCACAATGTTTACAAATCATATTCTCTCTCCATTTCCTTCTCTTTCCTTACATCATCAGGAGCAGATCTCCATTTTGCATCCCATAATCCTGAGGGGTCTGGTCATAATCCAATATCTGCTCCTTATCTTTCAAACATAAAATCTCCTTGCCGGAAGCGCAATATCTTCCATTGGATAAAGTTTCTACAGCCTGTCCTAACAATTTTACCAAATCCAGTATCATCATAGACAAAGGAATCTTCAGATCAAAATTTTCACCAATTGCCGGTACATAAAGCTGTATGATGATATGTTCCATAATTTATGAATCTCCTTCAATCGATAACGCACTTACCTTTGCTTTTAACAAGTCTGCCGTTTCTTCAATCAATGCTTCGGTCTTAGTCATATCTCCAGTTGAATCCATCCAGATTACACGCATTCTCCTGATTTGATTGTTGGCATTTTTACAGGACTGTATCAGCTTATTAATCTCCGCATAATAAGCTAATCCATTCTCATCGTCCCATATATTTTTTAATTTTTCCTTCAAATTCTCCAGATTTTGAATATGTCCATCCAACTGTGCCGCATATTCCTCCATAATAGTAATCTTCTTTTCATAATGTGCTTTGGTATATTTAATAGTTGCCATGATTCATGTTCTCCTTCCTACCATATCAGGTACTAAGTCACTGCTTATTCCTGACTATTCTTTTCCATCTGTGATTGCAGGGTTCCTAATTCGTAATCTTGGATACAAAATCTCCTACTGCCTCTACTTGCTTCTTGACCCAGTCTTCCAATGCATTTATTGACTTTTCGAATGCATTAATTGCATCCTTACACACATCTTCCAGCTTTCCCCAGTTCTCTTCCAACTGATTTCCTGCGTCTTGAATTGCTTTTAACACATCATCATCCTCTACAGGATCCCCAGAGCATTCTTCGTGGACTTTCCTCAAAATCTGCTCCACCTCTGCAAATTCCGTTTCCATTTCTACCCGAAGGGCTTTGGCATCTTCAATGTTAATTTTTGTCTGATCCATATCATTTTCCTCCATTTCTCTTTTACATAATCTTGAAATCTTTCAACTGTTTATCCAGCTTCCGATACTCCTCTGGAAGATTTTCCAGGAAGTGCTGTCTTGCTTCAACGCTTTCTCTCAAGCGTCGAATTCGTTCTCTTTCTCCCCTCGATTCGCCAGGATCCATCATATTGACCATCTCATACCGTTCAAAATGGTCTTCGAATTTCCTGAGCTCACGAAGTTCTTCCTCGATGAGAGATACATGTTCTTCTACTCCCCGTATCTCTATTCTAAGTTCCATAAGATTTTCTCCCCTCATAACAGTAAGGCTTAAACCGTTATCCTGTTGCCTGTTTATAGATTCTGTCTGATTTCCTGTATCACCAATTGTTCTTCTTTCACAACTTTCTGGTATTCCACGTAGATTTCTCCATCAAGAAATCTGTGAAGCTCCCTTAAGTCTTCTTCCCATCGCTGATACATACGATCACACTCTCTCATCAGCTCCATCTTTTCTTCATCCATCTGCTACACCACCGGTTTATCATCTTCATCTAAATAGGCAGATTTTAAAATGCCACAAGGCATTTGCATGGAATAAACTTCTCCCCGATACTGGAATACAAATCGATTGTATGGAATTTCCTTTTTTATATTCAGGAACTCCGGGGCTAACCCACGAATGAGTCCTGCCTGGTCAAAACATCCACCGAAAAGCAGTGTCATTTCATCTTGCAGGAAACGCTTAAATGCCTCATTCCCGATTACTTTTTCTGCATCTTTGGCATAGAATCCACCGATAAAATACACATTGCATCGCTTGGCAATCTGAAAAATCTGTGCAATCGTCGATGCCTGATTCTCCAAAAGATTCACAAAATCCACAAACCGCTCAATCAGAATCAAAATAGCTCCTGTCTTTTCTTCCATATAACTATGCGCTGCCAGGCCGCTTCTTGAAAGACCCGGTGCCAGGCCTTCCTTCTCACAAAAATCAAGATAGATTTTTCTTCTTGCCAGAAGCTCATCCGTCAATTCGCTAAGATATGCTTCTGTACTTTCTTTTTTGCATGGTATCCGGCGAAGTTTATTTCTGTTTTTCATTCTCATCATAGTGGAAGATTTTGCCTCCAACAGATGTATCTCCATTCCCTGCCGCTCTGCCGCATCCAGAATATTTTCAAAAATATCTTCCACACCCAGGGGATTACCCAAATACACCGGCAAGGTAGAGAACTGACGAAGTGGTAAAGCCACCGGCTTCATATTCTTCAGATTATAACCCAATGGAAGTCTTCCTGCCTGGAACCTTTTACAGAAATCCTCATATGTCTCTGTTTCATCCAGATGCGGGAAGGCTTTTCTCCATCTGTAATCTCCCTTTTCTTTACTCTTTTCAATCCTTTCCCGGTAAAGCTGATAACGCTGCTCCGCTGTATCCCACGGACGGTCCATGCAAAGCTGTAAAGCCAGCCCATCTTTTTCCTGAACTACCATACCGCGTCCTGCCCTCTGTTCCGGCAGACATTTGTTGCGAATTCCCAGAACATCGTCATACTCATACCGATCCTTTAATTGTAAGGCAATACGTTGCGGAAGTTCCTGCTTGATTCTTGCTGTCAGTTCATTAAGATGATCGGTAAAAATCAGGTACCGAATGCCATAATCTGTACTGCTTTTGATCTGATCCGCCAGATTGTAAAAATATGTGTCTCCTGATTTTGAAGCTTTTAATGCTCCTGCATTATCAATACATACAAGAATTAACGGCAGTTCTCCTATTTCCCTGTTCCGGCATGCTTCCTCATAACGAGTAATTCCATATTGTGCAAAAAGCTTTTTCCGCTCCGAAATAATCTCTTGTAACAATTCTTCAAAAGCCTTTAACTTTGCAACATTTTCTTCCTGAATCACCACTCCGCAATAAGGCGAATCCTCATACATCTCAAATCCACGTCCCGCAACATCAATCAGGTGAAATTGTACTTCCGATTCTTTGTAATGCTCTATTACATATTGTAAAATCGTATGTAGCAAAGTTGTTTTTCCGGAGCCTGCCTTTCCTACAATCCACATATGCTGCATCTTTCGCAAATACAGATACACCGGTTTCTGTAGCTGATGAGCCGGGTCATCCAGTATTCCAAGAGGAATTGGCAGATCTTCTATTGGCGCCTGATCCATTGATATGCTTTCCAAATCCAATTTTTGCGGAAGCGGATCCATCCATAAATACTTAGGCTCCAGACCGTTTCTTTTTGCAACCTCGGAAAGATAGTGCACAATCTCTGTCAACTGAGATTTCCCTGTTCCCTCTGCTTTTTCTTTTTTTCGAAGCGTTAAAACGGATTGCCCCATCATATCCAATACCTGTACACTTGCATCTTTATGATGGACTACTGTCTCCTGTGGTTTATACATGGCTCCTGCCCAGGCAGATTGTCCCATTGCAAAGTATTCATCATATCCCACCTGAAGATAGAAACGTCCTGTGTCTTTCAACGCTGCTGCCTCCGGTCTTTTCAGCATATCCATACTGTCCGCTTTGTCTTGTACCTTCAAGCAGACACGAAACTTGGTGTTACTTCGAATCTGTTCATTTACCACACCGGAAGGCTTCTGAGTAGCCAGAATCAAATGGACTCCTAAACTTCGGCCTATACGGGCAATACTGATTAATTTGTCCATGAACTCCGGTTCCTGCTGTTTCATTTCTGCAAACTCATCTGCTATAATAAAAAGATGCGGCATAGGTTCTTCTAATACCTTGTTGCGGTACAGACTTTGATAACTGTAGATATCGATTGAAGATTCTCCTGTCTTGCTTTTCACTTCGTTAAATATCCGCTGTCTTCTTTTCATCTCGCTTTCGATAGCAAGCAATGATCTTGTAATCATGGCGCCATCCAAGTTGGTAATCGTCCCAAGAAGATGGGGCAGACGAATTCCTCGTTCTTTATCTTCAAAGGCACCCGCCAGTCCGCCTCCTTTATAATCGATCAGAAGGAATGCAACTTCATCCGGATGGTAATTCACTGCCAATGACAAAATATATGTAATAATAAACTCACTTTTTCCCGAACCTGTCATACCGGCAACAAGTCCGTGTGGTCCCTGTGCTTTCTGATGCAAATCTAACGTAAACAACGTCCCGTCTGTAGCCATCCCGATAGGTGCTGACAAGCTTTTCATAGGATTACTGTTTTTCCATCTCTCCAAAGGATTCAGATGTTCCACTTTGCCTACCTGAAACATTTCCAAAAATGTTAAGGTTTTCGGAAGAGTATATCCATCCTGTATTACCTTCAGATACAGATTCGCGATTGCCTTCATAGATTTCTGTTCCTTATATGGATCGTATGCATCTACGGAGAAAAAAACATCCTTTTTTTCAGCATCCTTAATATGAATCACTCGATGTAACCCCTGTGCATGGAGTTCAAATATCTTTGTGCACTCCTTCGGCACTTCCGGGAATACCGTCAAAACTCCTGCCCCTACATTTTTTTCACACCGGACTACATCCCGAATCACATCTATACTTTCATAAACCTTTTTATCTAAGGCAATAATCAGGTAAAACGGCCTTTTTCTTAAAATCTTATCCAGCTCCGTTCCAGCCTTTATATCCTCATCCAGCACCCCATGTAAGTAATCATTTAGTGCAAATCCTTCGGAGGAATCCGTAGCCAGAAAGCGGGTCGTCTTTCCATCATCCCACATATGCGGCAAATAGCGGATATATGGAATCTCATTTACCATATCCTCAGAAGCCAGAATACATATTTTCACCTCATCATAACTATGGGTCATGGCAATCTGGATTAAAACATTACGTATAAAAGACATGGTATCTTTTCGTTGTCCGGTCACACTGCAAACCGGCTCCTCCAGAAAAGAATGTAGAATTGGCACTCCTTCCAGAAGAATCTCCCGGTGTACCATCTCGTACATTTTCTTTTCCAGTTCATCCTCGTCAAGCTGAAATCTTTCTTTTTGATAATTATATTCCGCTTGTATAGGAATTTGTCCATGCCCGACAGGGATCCTCAGGAAATCATCATCCTGACTTCTTCTCTCCCAAAGTCTGAGACAGTTGTCAGGGAAATCCAATACCTGGTCTGTCGATGGATAATTATAGGTAAGATAATGTTCTTCTTTTAATTTTTCTTCTCGAATTTCTTTCTCTTTATCCTGAAGATATTGCGTATATTTTTCTACTCTCCGTTCTTCATACTCTTTCTTCTGCTTTTCCGTATACTTGGAATTTAAAATCGGAAAAAGTACCGAAGATACCATCGAAGTCATATTTCCCATAAACATACCACGGGCAGAGGATACCATGGAGCCTCCCATTCGCAGCATCAGTGGTATCTGATCATGGTTCAACGACATAGGCGGCGCCTCAAATCTAATTTCTTCCGGCTTCATAGGAAGTCGCCTTCTCGGAGATCTGTGAATCAGCTTCTGGGACACATGCTCGTCCGAGCTGTCTCTGCCACTCATCAAATCATAAGGGAAAATTACCTGTTTCAAGCTCTCCTTATGAGTATGAATCCTGTTATTGCCATCGGTGATAGAAAAAAACTGATATCCTATAATCATATGCAGACCAAGAAAAGAAAGCTTATCTCCCGGATATAAACGTTTTTGTTCACTTCTTTTTCCATTGATATAAAGAAATAAACGGTCTTTACAATCAACCACTTCCCATGCTTTCCCCCTGCGTTCCAAAGCAAAGGATAGATCTGAAATCAAAGGATTATAGTAAATCAGGTCATTAGCCGGGTCTTTCCCAATACAGAGCCGATCTTTCTTTCCCGTAAAATAATTGTGATAAATCCGACTTTCTTTATTGAAATATTCACAATACAGGAAAAAAAAGCTATCCCTTTGTTTTAGGATTGTCATTGCCCTGTCTTGTAAGGCGATTTTTTTATATTCGTTATTTTTCACATAAAAGGATACATCGTCTTTTGCGAAAGCCCGCCATTTTTCTTCCGCTCCTTCGATATAAAGCAGGTCTTCTTTTCCCTCAAAATGATAGCGGCCTTCCGGATAAATCGGAAGGGTCAGGCTCTCTACTTTTTCTCCAAGTAAATAAAGATGAATTCCCGTAGGAATGTCTGCCCGGTTATGGCCGGTAGACATCTTCCCAAGGGTACCCTGATAGGTGTCTTCCATAGTCTTCCCTTCCTTTCTTTACTCTAATCGATAGAGGTCCTGTATCTCCTCCAAAATACTTTTGACTACTTTAGCATCTTTACCGGTATGCATAACGCAATCCGTTAACTGGCCCGCCTCGTTATAAAGCATTTTGGTAATTGTCAAATTTCCGCCCTGAACCACGATTTGATGACTGTCTTCGGCCAGATATGTATAATTCAAATAGTAAACACCGGTAGGTTTTTTAGACGAAATGCAATAGATTCTGTCTTCTGTCAAAACCACACCTTCCTGTGCTCCCAAATTGCGCTTCACACTGGATGTTATTGATAATATGGACGGCTTAACATGGAGATATACTCTACGCCCCTCTCCTATACTACAAAACGACCGTAACTCTTTATCCTTAATTTCAAATGCATGACCACGATTGCCGAAAGATAACTGACCGTCATATTTTTTCAGGATTTTTAAAATCTGTTCTTTTGCATAGGTACTGCCGATTTTATTTGTCGTAATCAACTCCTCTGCATCATAGCCATTCCGGCATGCCTTCAGGACATAGCGAAATGCCATTTCGGAGTCTCCTTTTTCTTCATAAATTAATGCATAGTTTCGATACATTAATCGGTTTACTGTGCTGACAGAGCATTCCCCTTTTCTCCAATGCTGATGAGCCTTGGACTGCATTTCCAATGCCTGCTCATATTGTCCCGCATGCAGATAACAGGTTCCTAAGAAATGATAGATTGCTCCATCTCTTGAATCCAAATCCAGTGCTCTTTCCAGCTGGATTCTGGCTCTTTCATACTCAGAAACATCAATGTAGGAAAGCCCAATGCGAAGGTGTAATTGTGCACTGTTCTCATCCTTTTGGAGAAGGTTTTCATAAAGGCGCAAGCGTTCTTTGAAAGTACTTCTTTCACTTTCCTGAAACATTCTTTTCATCTCTGTTGTCTTTGCCGTATTCTGCTCCAAAAAAATTTCTCCGCAGGAAGGACAGTAATACCCCTGGCTAAAGAACAGATAAGAAGTTCCGCCACATTGCGGACAAATACTTTGCAAAGGTTCTGGTTCAGATTCCAATTCTGGTTCCGGCTCCGGTTCTGGTTCAGGTTTCGGCGTTGGACCTAATTTCTGCTCTGGTCCTGGTTTCGGTTCTGAGCCTGGATTTTTCTCAGGGTCACCTTTCTTCTTTTCTTCTTCCAATTTACGAAGCATCTCTTGAAGTTCTTCCAGATCTTCTGAGCCAATATGCATAGTCTTTTCAGCCGGTTCTCCATAAAACTTTTCTGAAAGAGCCTGTAAATCAGCTTTCATCTCTGCTGCACTTTGGTAACGGTCTTTTTGATCGTAAGCACAAGCTTTTCTTATAACATCATTGAGGCGTCCTATCCCTTGAATCTCCGGAAGTTCCTGACCACTAAGTCTTTTCACAATTGCCCTTTCCCGATCCATCGGGTAATATGGCTCAGGGTATGGCGGTAAAAAAGGCATCCGTCCATTGTTCAATACTTCATAAAGCGTCAGACCCAATGCATAGATATCTACAAGATGTCCATAAGGTTCCATACGGACAATCTCCGGTGCCATATAGGTCTTGGTTCCTTTTTGTGAAAGCGTCACACTTGTGCTTTCTATTTCTCTGGATATTCCAAAATCTCCAATCTTATATTCTCCGAAATCTGAGACAAAAATATTGTCAGGCTTAATATCTCTGTGAATCAACTTTGCCTGATGGCAAAATTCCAATCCTGTCAGAACATCTATCCCCATCTTTATTACATCCTGTGTGGACATTCCCTTTTCCTGAATAAATGTATTCAGATTCGTCAGCAATTCCATTCGAATATAGATGCTCCACCCAATCGTTTCTGGTTCTTCCACCACATCATAATCTTCAATCGCCACAACATGGCTGGCTGACTTCATTCTCTCCATCAGCTCAATCTCATTGGTTAATTGTTCCACACTTGCTTTATAGTACTCACGAATACTTTTTTCATCCATTCTGGAAGCCCGCATATCGCTTAATTCTGCTGGGTCATTAGGAATCCGGATCACTTTTATAGCACTATATTTCTCTTTTTGACCCAAAAGTTCTTTTCGCGCTTTATATACTTTCCCAAATCCACCGGAGCCAATCTCCGACTCTATCTTCCATCCCGACCAAATTTCTTGTATCTCATTCCTATTTTCTACCATTTTTCTGTTCAATCCCCCTTTTTCGTAGTTTAAGCGTAACTATTCAGGTATTTATCTTTAATCACGCCTTTAAACTGCTTTTATATCAGGTTTAGCAGAACTTCCAGCCTTCTGTTTTTCGAGAACGCCGGGGTTCCATCTTTTTTCATAATTTGCCAGACCATGGAATAGACACCTTCAATCGGTGGGGTTGCAAATTCCACTTTGACGGAAATCTTTTCACCGGGCATGACACGTTTTTTGAATGGTACGCATAATTCCCTTTTTGCGTATGAAAAGTTATCTCCGTTGATGCACTCCAAATAATATTCATTCCATATAGTTGTTCCTGTATTTTGAATAATCCAGGTATGAGAATACAGATTTCCTGAAATGACTGTGACCGGAAGCCGAGGTATTTCTTCTATGACATTATAATTTCCACCTTTTTTTATCTTGGATACTTTCTCATCTTCATAATCCATTACCGTGAAATGTAATCCTATTCCCAATCTATCCGGAAAAGCATCATTGCCATTACTGTCCTTCATTTTCCAGGTCATAACATAAGTTCCGGGTTTGTCCGGTGCATCAAATGATACACTTGGAGACACTTTATCCCCCGGATAAACAAATTTGGGAAGCTGGAGGATTCTGTTTCCCTCATCTAGTTCCATCATGGGCTGATTACATTCATAATATCGATTCTCCCATAATGTATCCCCCACATTTTTCATGATCCACGTATGATTTATCCGTTCTCCCGGTGATACAATGCTCATATCTGGTGGATATTCATGTTGAAATAATGCTCCGTCTTTTCTGGTTGAACTATTACCATCCTCTTCTTCCTTAAGACGCGTATGCTGCTCCTGATTATATATGTACTTTACATAAATCTGATTAATTTCTTCCGGAAAAATAGCCATGAGAACATAAAACGTCAGGACATTCTCCCATTTTGTTTTTAACCGGTTCGTCTCAGTATCAAACAAATATTCCCTAAGGTTTCTGGAAATCTCGATTTCTTCTTCATTTATGATTTGTAAAAAGGCCTCATTCATGCCCTTTTCAGAGAGTTGCCCATATAAAAGAGCCTTTGCTTTCCCCTCTATCCTCGAAATAGCCCACGGGTGTTCGAACAAATATGTGCGCAATGTTGCAATATATCTTGCTTCTCTTTTGCAGTCCGAAAGGAATCTGCTTCTTCGCGCTTTATCATTCCAGATTTTACAATTGAGCCATCGTATTTCTATGGGAAGAAGCTCTTCAAAAAAATCTTTTTTCGAGCGATATTTTGGAGGAACTTTCCAAACAGACGGAAGTTTTTCACATTTGCCCGGATAAAAAATCTCGTAAACCTCTTTTAAATTCATCCCGACTGTCCTCCTCGTATTTTCAGTAAATGCGCCGCTGCTGAGCGATTAGTTGTATTTTACCATTATAAGGTTGTATTTGCATTGTTTTTCAAGTTGTAAAAACATTTATTCCTTCTGTTGGAAAACATATGTAAGGACAAGGAATGTGCCTAATAAATAAAAAATAGTCCAGAATAATCTAAACTATTTTCTAAATCATCATATGTAATTACTTTCAGTCTTATAAGCTGAACAATCTTTTCCAAAATGATTTCTTCTCTGGAACACTTTCCGTTACTGTTTTATTATTCTCAACTTCTTCAGAAACGGATGTAATCGTTACCATAACTGGGTTCACAATCGTACATTCCCATTTATTATAGCAATCGCGGAGCAAGGACAGTGCTTCAATAAATTTTGCCACATCAACTCCATCACCTGCATCTAACATCTGTTTTTCAAATGTTCCATTCCAGGCTGCAAACAAAAGCCCAACTGCAGGTATATACGGAATATATTTAACGAAATCCACACAAATTACCGCCTGTTTATAGAAAGTGAAAAGACCCATGGAAATAACCATTTTTTCTTTTTGAACGTTACTCAAAGCATTCCACTGATCACAAGTGAATTTCTTCTTAGTCAAGCTTGTATACAAACCGCTTTGAATAATACTTTCCATTTCGCCTTTGGCTATTTTCATAGCTTTAACAAACGCAGGCTTTTCATTCATCTCTTTCAGAAATACATCGACTTCATTTTTTTCTTCCGTTTTTTCTTTCTCTTGCTCAGAGAGTGAAGTATCCGTCGCAACAGCCTGTTCTTCAACAGCTTCGTTTGTCGATGTCTCTCGAACAGAAATCCACGGATATAACTGCATAATCAGCATTTCCCACTGGAAAAGACCTTGTTTTCCACCCAGTGGAACCTGCAGCTCTAAAGTCCATTTCGGAATTAGCATATTGAGAACACCATCCATTTTTTCCAGTCGGTTCAAAATATTAAAAATCGTACACCCTAACACCTTTTGAATCTTTGGAGTTAATCGTATATATAAGGTCCCAGATTCAATATCCTGATTTATTGATCCAATACCAATATTAGATATCACTCTAATCACAGTTTCTTTATCGGCATCGCTTAATCCGTCAAACTGTTCAGAGGTAATATGCCCCCCTCCATCAGTCGTTAATAATCCGCAATTGTTCTTTGCTTCAGAAAGCGCCAATACTTCCAATTGTTCAAGTAATTTCTCGTTCTGCTTTCCATCTACTTTATCATATACGCGCCCTATTGCACTAAATTCTCCACTTCTCCATGCAATCTTTCTATTCATAGCGCACTTCCCACTCCTTTGCTCTTACTATATTTTCGCCAATAGCAAATCCTTTTTTCCTGCCAGTACTAACCCTCATTTCCCAGTTCATGACATAAGGTACTCGCTATTGAGCGTGTACCTGAATATTATTTGTATTTTAACATTATAGGGTTGTATTTACATTGCTTTTCATGTTGTAAAAATATTTATTCCTTCTGTCGAAAAACCTATGCAATAAAAAATTTCAAGTATCCCTTAAAAATTGATGTGCCTTTGCATATATTATATATTTTATTTCCTTGTATGAAAATTTAACTGTTTATCTATATCTCGTCCGGCATACATTATTCTAAGAATTGTTACAACTCTTTTATCACTATCTGAAATATAAAGTACCACATAATTATCTACAGGTAATACATGAAGTCCACGGCTTTTCCACGGTTCTTTTTCATATTTTCGATAACGCTCCGGCATAGTATCCAGACTTAATATCTGTTCTTCCAGACGCTCAAGCTGCCCGCTTGCATTTTCTGGCGATTGTAATTCAAAAGCAATATATTCAAAAATTCCTCTCAAATCATTGTCAGCCTGTTCGGATACTTCTACCTCATATATCATAAGCCATAATCCTTGCGAATGTCAGCAAATACTTTCTTCGCATTTTTTGTCCGTCCAGCTTGCATATCCGCATATCCTTTCTCCAGTTCTTCATTGAACTCTGTTTCTGATAATGTGCTGATGTCGACAGGTTTTGCAGATGGTAGTTTTACTTCAAACGGAAGTCCTCTCTGCAAAATAATTTGTTTATAAAACATATTGATAGCACTGGAAGCAGGGATACCAAGTGCAGCCAGAATACTTTCTGCTTTTTCTTTAACATCCGGTTCAATCCTTGCATATAAATTTGCTGATTTTGTAGCCATACAAAATTTCTCCTTTCGCGAGTAGTGTTTCCATCCATTTTTATTATATGTATATGTCCGCACAATAGCAATACTTATTTCGCACTCGCAAAAAACGATAACCAACAAAAAAGGCACAACCGAGGGATTTTCTCCCGCGGGCTGTGCCTTTACATTTCTTATATATTATTTTACTCTGCTTTCATTATTCTCCGTTCAGCAGTGTTTCTACAGTTGTTGCCAGTATGCGTCCTACCTGCTGTGAATCTTTCAGTTGTACATAGTAGTAGGTGCCACTTTCGTCTTTGGAGCCGATGTAAAATTCGGTTGTCTGTTCTGCGTCATCGGAATCTGACTTATAAGTTACCGTCACTTTGATCCGGTTCGCTTCATCCAGCCCATAACTGCTCAGAGTTTCGTCAGTTACATGGTAATCTGCGAAATTGGTAAAGTATGTTGTTGCCAGCGTATCGGAAACGGTTGATACAGTATCTTCCTGTTCTTCCTCCTCGGAATCATACACTTTCTGTGTGCCATCTGCCATATCTACCGTCATTTTTACAAAGCTGTCCTGAGACACATACGGGAAGCTGTCCGTTTCTGCCAACTCATCCATGGTCCATACCATCTGCGATACAACGGTACCGGAAACCGTGTAAACGGTATCTCCATTTTCTTCCATGATATAATAATTCTCACCGGAAGTATTTCCTATCAGGAAGGAATGTTCTTTATCGGCCGTCTGCAAGGACAATCTGTATTTTGGATTATCCAGTCCATAATCCGCAAGGGAATCTGGTTTCTCTATTGTTTGCACTGCCTCAATACTCTTAAATGCATTTTCCATGGCAGTCATGGTATCCTGTTTCAGAGCAATCGTTTCGTCTTTTTCATATATCCATGTGCCGTTTTCTTTCAAGAAAACCCAAGTATTCGAATCATTCAAATTATCGGTAACATTGGAATTATAGGAACTATCCGAGTCACTCGAATTATAGGAACTATCCGAATTGTCCGAACTATTCGAACTAACAGAGCTGTCTGAGTTATCCAAATAAATAATTCTCTGCAGTTCCTCAGCCTGGAATAGATAAGTCTTTTCTGCTTCTTCCTTTTCGGCGTCTTTTTCCTCTTTCTTTTTGCCCCAGGTCTGAATACCCACAAGCAGGACTACCAGGAGAAGAAAGCAGCCTATGAGTATCCACAAGGTCTTTTTCTTTTTATTCATATCCTACGCTTTCCTCCTTCTCATCCATACTACAAATCCAAGCAGGAGAATACCAAGCGGTACAATAAAGATTGTTACCATACTGATACTTCCCGTATGAAGCGGTGTATTGTAGGTTGTCTGAAGGCTCTTAGATTCAATGGCCAGATTTTCCACATCATCAAAGTTTGCTGTCACTGTATTCATAAATAAAGTCAGATTATCCAAGTTGGCAAATGCGCCTGTTACCTGAGAATCAATCATAGAACCACTCGCAAGAACCGTAAGCTTTGATTCATCCTTGGTTGCAACTGCACCTAAGATATAAGAACCTTTTTCCTCAGAATCTTCTGTTACTGCATAACTGTTTGCAGAAGAATTCATAAATGCACTTACCGTTACACTGTCATCTTCAGTATCAGTCTTCTGTAAACCAAAGGAATTCAACATCAGCACCATCTTGTTGTCGATACCATTTCCAAGGTCACCGGAGAGAGAAAGTACCGGAAAGATTGCATAATAATTTCCCTGATAGCAACGCTCCATATCCGCAATGTAACCGTCTACCTTTTCCAGTCCGTAAGATGCCATCAAAGAATCCAGATTTGGAGTTTCCTTTGTGGTATCTCCCAGAATCAGATAAACCTTGCCGCCATTTTCCATATAAGCGGAAATCAGGCTCAGCTCATCATCCGTAATATCAGAAGTTGGCGCATTTAACAGTAGAAGCCGGCAATCCTCCGGAATTTCCGGATTCATACTTAAGTTCAATTCCTTTGTGGAAATATTATTCTTTGTAAGCAGCTCGGAAACAGAAGAAGAAATGGTCTCCTCTCCATGTCCGCTTGTGCGGTAAATCATGGATTCCGTCTCACTTGCCACATAATTTACTGCGCTGGTAAGCTGCCCTTCTCCGTCAAATGCAGACTCTGTCATCTGTCCTGTTGTATAATAGGAAGAATAATCGTACTGAATAATGTCTGAAAATGCAATCGTTGTTGTCTTTCCTGTTTCTTCGCAGGAAACTACGATAATATCTCCATCTGTATCATACTCCTGTAATACAGCCGGATGCTGTACACTGTCTGTCCATTCTACTTCAATATGGTCTGATAAACCTGCATACTTCTTAACAAATGTCTCAATTCGGGAGTCCATGCTGTCAAGTTCT
Source organism: uncultured Bariatricus sp. (assembly GCA_934307065.1). Taxonomy (GTDB): domain Bacteria; phylum Bacillota; class Clostridia; order Lachnospirales; family Lachnospiraceae; genus Allocoprococcus. The sequence goes on from CAKRCD010000010.1 coordinate 62,976, forward strand.
GTGATTACCTGAACTTTGATATCCTTATCCAGATTCTTCAGCATATCCACCGATGTATCACTGATTTCGTAAATATGTGTGTCACTGAGGTCAATATTTTTCAAGCTGTCCGGCATCTGACCCGCAATCAGATTGATTACTACAACAATTGCAATCACGATACCTGCAAGTCCTGCACTATATGCACCATTGCGGGAATTTTTTGACTGAAACATTTCTTTTATTTTCTTCATCTCTTATCCCTCCTAACTCCAGCGTCTCTTCTGAATTGACTGCATGGTCAAGAACAAAAAGACACCGATAAATGATGCATATAACACAAGTCCACCAAGACTAAAGGTTTTATCTGTTACAATCTGATCGAAAACTGCCACGACACTTAATTTTTCAAAAAAGTTTGGAAGCAGGCTTTCGAATACTTCGCCTTTTACAAAGCTGAGTACCACAATGACAGCCACGCCAACTACCTCCACTCCGCCAGCCAGCGCCCAGTTACGGGTCAGACTATAAAGAATTGCTGCGAGTGCAGTGAGGATTAATACGCAGCCTATCATATTTCCGCTTTGGGAAGATGGAAGATAGTGGGTCAGTCCATCCCAAAGAAATGTGAGCATTAATGCGCCAAATGTAATCACGGCCGCAATAATCGTACTCTCTGTCAATGTAGAAAGAAAAGTTCCGATTGCAATGTAAATGCATCCAAGCAGGAAGAACATTCCGATTGCTACATAATCTACTTTAAAATACGCAGTTCCAAAACTTTTAATTATCAGTGGGAACACGCAATAAACCAGACATGGAATTGCGATGACCGTTACCATAGCCAGATATTTTCCTATAACTACTTCTGAAAGACGCACCGGTGCACACAAAAGCAACTGGTCTGTTTTATTCTTCCGTTCTTCGGAAAAGCAACGCATGGTCAGAAGGGGAATGATAATAATCAAAATGTAAGCTGTACTGGATAGCACATAGGAAAAATATGGATATCCCGAGTACAGATTGTATGCCATAAAATAAATGCTGGTAAATGCAATCATTACAGCAATAATTAAATACCCTATCATAGAATGAAAATACGATTTCAGTTCTCTTTTATAAATCGCTGTCATGTTCTTCTTCCTCCTTCTGATTTTCATTGCCTTTCGTCAGCTCTAGGAAGACATCTTCCAGACTGGTCTGACTGTCCACAATCTGAAGGAGCGGGCATTTTGCTTCTGCAAATGCGTAGAACATTGCTTCTCTGCTATCCGTTCCCTGTTCCGAAGTGAAGACTGCTTGAGTCGTTCCTTCTTCTTTTCCTTCGGTAATTTCCACATTCTGAAGTCCTTCCATACTCTCCAGAATCTGCTGTACTGTTTCCATTTTACCCTTTGCAACCAGTTCGGTCTGTCTCTGATTGCTCAGTGTCTTTTCCAGATTCTCCGGTGTATCGCTTGCCACCAGATGCCCCTTGGAAATAATCATGATATAGTCGCATACTTCCTGAATTTCTGCCAGAATATGAGAACTTAAGATTACGGTATGATCCTTTGCCAGTTCCCGGATAAGCTGGCGGATTTCAATAATCTGTTTCGGATCCAGACCAACCGTAGGTTCATCCAGAATAATGATTTCCGGGAAACCTAAAATCGCCTGCGCCAGCCCTACTCTCTGCTTATAGCCTTTGGAAAGATTTCGAATCAACCGTTCTTCCACATCTTCAAGCTGTACCATATCGATAACCTTATCAATCTGTTCTTCCCGCTCGGCTTTTGGTATTTTCTTTAATTCTGCCACAAAAGTCAGATATTCTCGCACTTTCATATCCACATAAAGCGGCGGCATTTCCGGTAAATATCCAATGAAATGCTTCGCCGCTTCTGGTTCCTCTAAAATGTTGTGTCCATTAATCAGAACTTCTCCTTCTGTTGCGCCCAAATATCCCGTCATAATGTTCATGGTTGTAGATTTTCCGGCTCCGTTAGGACCAAGAAATCCATAAATCTGTCCAGACTCTACCGTAAAATTCAGGTGGTCTACCGCAAGATGGTTTCCATATTTTTTTACGAGATTTCTTACTTCTATCATTACGCTTCCTCCCCTATATATTCTGGCATCTGGCTGTCTCTCGCCAAATACATCACAATTATATGGGCGGTTTGTGTTCTTTCTGCGTAAAACTTTTGAACTTTTTGAGGAAATTCTGTGTTGAAAATGTGAAATTATGGAAGTCCTATGCCAGAAATTCTCCCAGAATTTCTCTTATTTTTGCCTCCTTTGCTGCATCAATTCCGTCCTTTCCTTTGGAAGCTTCTTTTTCTTCCTCATGGGTCTGCGCCCCGCATGCCTTGGTTTCATAACCTTTCGTTTCGCAGTTTTTCGTTTCCTTGGCAGTTTTTTCTGTTTCCACTTCCGGGTCATCTGCTCGCGAAGCCACCGGTGAAGAAACTGCAACTGCCGGTGCTGATTCTTTCTTATTTTTCTGATTCATTTTCTCGTACCTGTGTGCATATGTATTTCCTAAGAAATCTACCATGTAAATTTTCGCTGCTTTTAATTTATATTCTTCATCAAGGAGTAAATGTAACACTGTGAGCGCCAGTACTCCGGCTGCCCCCAATACAATGTATTTTGACACCTCCAGACGCATAAGTCCAAATGCATATGCGCCAAATGCTCCTGCAATGCAAAGCAGTGCATACAGCCAGACGCAGACCAGCTTTAATTTTCTCCACGAATACAGCCGCAATCCCCACACACGGTATTCGTAGACATATTTATCCACAAGGGCGCGAACATTTTGCACTTTGTCATTTACCATACATGCATGCTCGTATTTCGAGCGAATCAGTTTCATCAAAGGATGATTGCTTTTTCCCATGTCCTCTGCCGCATTTACCAAACGTTTTATCGAAACAGCCGAAATAATATGCGCAATAAGCGCAATGACAAGAATGCCTCCGGCCACGTAAAAAAGTACTTGTTGTGTAATCAATGTCCTTAACATAAAAGAACCCTCCTTCTTTGATTTGTCGCTTATTATAACGCAAATCTCCAAAGTTGGGTTCTATAATCGTTCGCCTTATTTTGCTCTCCGTAACTGCCTTTTTGTCGAATCCTGCCCTGCACTCTACAGCCGTTTTAACATATTTTTCAACAGTTTCAATGAATGTTGTGTCGCATGCTTTTCAAATGTCGGATAATCCATTACTGCACTATTGTCAGCTTTGTCCGAAATAGCACGAATAATGACATACGGAACTTTGTTCAGATATGCCGTCTGGGCAATGGCTGCACCCTCCATCTCAGCACATTTTCCATCGAAAGTACGCACCAGATAATCCTTCTTCTCGTTTCCTGCGATAAACTGGTCTCCACTGACCACTCTTCCGGTAAATGTATGAATATCGGTATTGACTTCTTCATTTGCCAGTCTGGCTGCTTCTACAAGCTTTGCATCTGCCGGGAACGAAAAGGTATCCAATCTCGGAATCTGACCTACCGGGTCTCCAAATGTCGTAGCATCCATATCATGCTGTACTGCATCGGTAGAAATCACAATATCTCCTATATCAATATCTGCGTCAAGCGAACCTGCCACACCGGTATTAATCAGTGCATCCACACCAAACATATCTACCAGAATCTGCGCACAGATTCCTGCATTTACCTTGCCGATTCCGCTTCGCACTACCACGACATCTTTCCCGCAAAGACTTCCCTTTGCAAATGTCATAGAAGCCTTCTCCAGCATTTCTTCTATTTCCATCTCTGCCTTCAGAGCTGCTACTTCTTCTTCCATAGCCCCAATAATTCCTATCATCTTTATGTCCTCCGTAAATAAATCTGTCCTGTATATTAATTATAATCATAAATCAGATTTTTCCTAGCTTTTTTTTACGTTTTTTGTTATCATTGTTTTGTTTCAAACGAAAGGAGATAAAGAATTATGGTATACAAAACATCAGGTGTCTGTTCCAAAGAAATTTCTTATGATATTGATGAAAACGGTTGTATTCACAATGTTTCATTCTTAGGTGGATGCAATGGAAATCTGAAAGGAATCGGAAGCCTTGTAGAAGGCATGAAAGTAGAAGATGTCATTGCCCGTTTAGAGGGAATACAGTGCGGAAGCAAAGGAACATCTTGTCCGGACCAGCTTGCAAAGGCATTAAAAAAGTAGAACCTGCCCGGTTCTACTTTTTTATTTGTATTGATTTACTAAGTGAGTTTGTCTTGTCATTTAATTTTTTTGAATTGCGTTTTTAGATTTTAATTTTAAGTTTTACAAATTCTATTTTTCGAATAAAAGAGTGGAAAAATATCTTTCCGCTGTATCCGGGAGAATTGTTACCACAGTTTTCCCTTTCCCAAGCTTTTTTGCAAGTCTTACAGCAGCAGCCACATTGGTTCCACCGGAAATTCCACACAAGAGACCTTCTTTTTTTGCCAGATCTTTAGCAGTCTGAACTGCTTCTTCATCTGAGACAATTACAATCTCGTCATAAATGTTCTGATCTAATATCTCAGGAATAACACCATCCCCAATTCCCATTTGAATATGTGAACCTACTTCTTTTCCGGAAAGAATGGCAGCATGCTCTGGTTCGATTGCCCAGATTACCGCTTTTGGATTTTGCTTCCGGATTGCTGCACCGACTCCACTGATTGTTCCACCGGTTCCAATCCCAGAGCAAAAGCCATCTATTGGTTTCCCGACCTGCTCTACAATCTCTGCGCCTGTATATTCTAGATGGGCTCTGTAATTCGCCATATTTGCAAACTGCTGAGGCACGAATACATGGGTGTCTTCTTTTTGCATTTCAAGTGCCATCTGTATACATTGGTTAATACATTTGCCTATATCGCCATCATCATGGACTACTCTTATCTCAGCCCCGTATTGTTTTACCAGTTTCCTACGTTCTTCGCTAACGGAATCGGGCATGATAATCACCGTCTTATAACCTCTCACTGCGCCAACCAATGCCAATCCTATTCCCTGATTTCCACTGGTGGGCTCTACAATAATCGTTTCCTTATTGATAATGCCTTTTTGTTCTGCATCCAGAATCATATTTAACGCAGTTCTCGTTTTCACTGAACCACCTACATTCACTGCTTCGAACTTTACTAAAATTTCCGCACTTTCCTCATCGACCATGCGATTAAGCCGAATCATCGGGGTATTCCCTACGGCTTCTAAAATATTATTGTAAACCACTTCCTGCACCTCCTGCTTCGACGCGCGCCCGCTGTTTTCACAGTTCCCGGTCTTGTCGCTCCGCTCTCTCTTTTAGTATATTGCCAACCTGCGTCAGTTGCAACCCCAAAAGAAGGCTAGGCCGGTTAAAGGTTACAGAATGTTTGTCTGCGACAGAAAGCTTGTAGTTCCGGTCACTATATCGCTTTCCTTTTCTCAATATTCAATTTTTATCAGGTTAAGTGTATGTTACAAAATCGTCTATTGAGATTGTCTGATTTGTCATCTCTTGCCTAATCATCAGGACTTACTTCCAACTGCCACACTATTTACCATCCACGCTAATGTTAATCTTAAGGCCTTTTATTTATTACATCACATGTTCGATAAATATTCGCGAAAGTCTGGTAGCTGGAAGAGCTTCCTGAGAAGCTCTCTGGCAATGATTATTTTGTTTTCATTTTATTTCGCTTTTGTACAAATTAAAAATAAAATAGGAATTTTTGTGTTGCTTGTTTGAATGTTAAATATAAAGTCCGTCGGTGTAAGAATCTGTCACATCCGAGTTTGCATGATGTGTACAATATACACGATAGTAATATCCTGTCGGTACAGATAAAACCTTGCTAGTACTTACATAGTATGTATTTTCTTTAGAAGCACTCCAGCTTGTATAACGCACCCACTTTCCATTCACTAAACGCTCCACCCGCACATATACAGAAATATTATCTACCACTTTCTGTCCTGTTGTGTCTCCACCAACACCAATCCGTCCGGTCCCCTGCTTATTAATCGTAGAAGAGCCGCTCTTTAAATATACCCCTCTTGTCATCGAACCAACTATTGCTTCAGAAGCATCCGTGTCCAACAGATAGGAACCATCAATGCAAACCGGCTCGTCAGCCGCCTGTGCATTTGCAGATATTCCTAAACTCAAAACCATAATCATTGCCATTACAACCGATACGAGTTTTTTCATGTTTATCCCTGCCTTTCACTATATTAACGCACGAGCAGGAAAAAACTGACGCAATTTTTTAAAAAAAGTATAACTTTTTTAAAATATCCTCGATTTCATCTTTTTCTATATCCGTCATAGTGTTTAAAGTATAATATGTACTTTGATATTCAAACTGTGCCACATATAAAACTTCTTTACTTTCTGTCACTTCATAACATTTTAAATCTATCGGAATATCATCAACTATCAAAGTTTGTTCATCTAATAATTTATCTTCTACTTCATATCCAGATGCTTGTTCTGTTGGTGAAAATGATATTCGGTATTCCAAAATGCTATCTTGGCACTGATAAAACAAACCGGCCCTTTTTAATGTGGACTCTAATTCGTAATCTAAAAAAATAACACCTTCCGGTAAAGATTCGAGTCTGACCACATTTACCCCAAATTCTTTTTCTATTTCACCATATGCTTCTGCTTCCGTATGCTGTTCTTCTACTACCGCCTCATCTCCTTCTCTTTCGGAGTTCATTTTCACCATCCTGCTTGTTCCAAGTATCTGATTTTTAATCTCTGTCACAAGCGGAACTTCACCGATACTCGTCATGCTCATGGCAAATGCCAGTACTGCGACAATTGCGACCAACAGATACAGTTTTTTTCTACGTTTCTTAAATGGAATTGTCTTATGTGTATCAACCTCGTTTTCATCCGAAACTGTTTTTCCATTTTCCTGCAGTGCCTGCATTTCCCTGCCAAGCCGGAATGCTTCTCTGTCTTTTTCAGGCATTTCTTCGCAAGCTGCCTTCTTTTCTTCTAGTTTCTGAATCTTCTGCATAAGCACTTCTTCATTCTCATCCGGAAGCTTAAGATCTTTCAGGGACTCATCGGCTTCTATTTCTTCCAGAATCGCCTGTGCTTCCTTATCGAGTTCTCCGCGCAGAAGTTTCTCCATTTCCTCATGTTCTTTCTTCATTAGTGACCTCCTCGCCACTGCTTTCTCATTTTGCATTTCATTTCTTGCCCCATTCATCTTGACCTTTCCATGCACAGTGATTAAACTGTAACTATGAACGCTCTAAAAACAGGAGGCAAATCCATGAAACGAATTATCTTAACCGGTGGTGGTACCGCCGGCCATGTGACACCTAACATTGCATTATTACCCAGATTAAGAGAACTTCAATATGACATACACTATATCGGTTCTTACACCGGAATCGAAAAAGAACTGATTGAAAAACAGCAGATTCCATACCACGGAATTTCTTCCGGGAAGCTTCGCCGTTATTTCAGTCTGAAGAACTTTACCGACCCATTTCGTGTACTGAAAGGCTTCAGTGAAGCGAACCACCTGATTAAAACGCTGAAACCTGATGTGATTTTTTCCAAGGGTGGCTTTGTCAGCGTTCCTGTTGTCATTGCCGGGAAACGGAATCATGTTCCGGTCATCATCCACGAATCGGATATGACTCCGGGACTTGCCAACCGCATTTCCATTCCATCTGCTTACAGGGTATGCTGTAACTTTCCTGAAACTTTAAAAGCACTCCCGGAAGATAAAGCCGTATTAACCGGCTCTCCTATCCGACAGGAACTTATGACCGGGGACCCGGAAAAAGCCCGTGCTTTCTGTGGATTCAAGGATGAAAAACCAGTGATTCTTGTAGTTGGCGGGAGTCTGGGAGCTACTGCTGTCAATCAGGCAGTGCGTGCCATTCTACCGGAACTATTAAAAGATTTCCAGGTCATTCATCTGTGTGGGAAAGGTAAGCTTGATACCAGTTTAAACAACTTAGAAGGCTATGTCCAGTTCGAATATATTCAGGATGAACTGCGTCATTTATTCGCCCTCTCTGACATCGTAATTTCCCGTGCAGGTGCAAATGCTATTTGTGAACTTCTGGCTCTCCAGAAACCAAATCTTCTGATCCCACTTTCTGCCAGTGCAAGCCGTGGAGACCAGATTTTAAATGCCCGTTCTTTCGAGCGTCAAGGTTTCAGCAAGGTTCTAGAGGAAGAAACACTAACAAATGAATTGCTTCTTGACACGGTTCATGAACTTTACGATAACCGTCAGCAATACGTAACCGCTATGCAGCAATCCTCCCAGCAAAATCCGATTGAAACAATTATCCAGTTAATCGAATCCGCTTCAAAAAATAAATAGTATATATGCCATATTTGAAAAACAGGTGTCGATTCGACACCTGTTTGTTGCTAAATCGGTTCCTTCGCCGTCCTATTCATTGTCTGATTTTATATGTTCTCTTACCCATTTTCGTGCTCTGTATAACACACTTTGCAATACTTCCAGACTGATTCCCATCTTATCCGCGACATCTTTCTGTTTCATTTCCTGACAGTATACCAGCATCACTGCTTCATACCATCGTTCGTTTGTTGTATAAAGCCTATCCAGAATATATTCACTTCTGTGAATCCGTTCTTCTACATTGATTTTCTCAAATACCGTTTCTTCTGCTCCAGGCAATAATTGATGCCGGAGCAGCTTCATATCCACTTCCTCATCCGGAACTTCACGAAGAACCCGTCTTAAATAGGAACAGGCTTCATTCTTTGCCGTTACGATTAACCACTGCAGGAGATATTCTTCTGTGTATGTATCAAAGTGCTCATACAGTTTCACAAAAACTTCTTGTGTGATATCTTGAGCTGTATCATAATCCACGTTAGAGTATCGCATCACGATTTTAAAAACTGTATCCTTATTTTCAACATATACACGCCGAAAATGTTCTAAATTCTTTTCCCTCATAACCATGTGCTTTCCTCTATCTTATTACTCTATTTCTCCTTTTTTATTTTGCTGCAGCAAACTTTGCCAAAATTTCATCTCTATCAGCATCGGTAAGTTCGCCACTCTTCCATCCAAATCCGGCATCGTCATTTTTATAACGCGGAATCAGATGCATATGGAAATGAAATACCGTCTGACCGGCAGCCTCTCCGTTATTCTGTACAATGTTGTATCCATCACATCCAAGTACCTCTGTCAGTTTCGTTACCATCTTCTTGGCAAGTTTAAATGCTCTTCCGGCAACCTCTTCGTCAATTTCATAAATATTTGCATAATGCTCTTTTGGTAAAATCAAAGCGTGTCCCTTTGTAGCCGGTCCAAGATCGAGAATGACTCTGAACTCATCATCTTCATAAAGTGTGGCAGTCGGAATTTCACCGTTTGCAAGCTTGCAAAAAATGCAGTTATCGTTTTTCATAATACCTTCCTCCATTCAAAAAAAACATTTGATTATCCATATCGCCAATGCTACACTATCTTCAGAAAGGCGGTATGAATATGTCATTTACAACCAGTGATTATGAACAATTACAAGTTCTTATGGACGAAAGTCCTGAAAATAAAGCTTTGATTCAGAAGCTTCTGGATTCTCATCGTTATACAGTAAGCAAGATTAGTCATGAAATCCGAAACCCGTTGTCACTCATCTACAGTATGTTCCAAATTACGGAAACCCAGCATCCGGAAGTAAAGACTTTCAAATACTGGGGTCAAATTTGTAATGATTTAGAATTTATTAATCAGCTCCTGACCGAACTTTCAGCCTACAATAACAGCGAGCAGCTGCGCATGGAAACATTCTCTTTCACAGAATTATTGAAGAAAATCTGTCTCTCCTTTGCGGCTTCCTGTACCGACACAGATATTGAATTTACTTCTCTCATTATTCCTGAACCCGTAATATATAACGGTGACCCGGTAAAGTTAAGAGAAGCTATTCTGAATCTTCTGAAAAATGCCAAGGAAGCCATTTCCGGAGAAGGCTCTATTCGTCTGGAATCCATCCTTACCGAAAAGCACTTCATTGTCCGCATTATCGATACAGGATGTGGAATTGCTGCTGAAGATTTGGACAGCATTTTCGATACTTTCGTAACACATAAGACCGGTGGAACCGGTCTTGGACTTGCGATTGTCCAAAAGACCATTATGGCTCACAATGGTTGCATCTCGGTTGATTCTTCCCCCAATAAAGGAACAACCTTTGTCCTGCAATTTCCAATCACTTAATTACGGACTTATTATAGTGAATAACCATTACTTTGACAAGAAAAACTTTTGTTTTTTAATTTTCCAGTAATTCTTTTAATGGTTTATGTAATGTTTTCTCGAAAAATATCGGAATTTATCGGAATTTATCGTAATTCACACAAGTCAAAAAAATTGTGGTATGCTTGCCAAAATCAATGTTCTAACAAAAGATTCGCGGGCATTTGGAACTGTTAAAACCCATAAATATGTGTTATGATAAATATAACAATATCGCTCGCAGAACTAAGAAAGGCGAGGGATACCAATGAGTAGCAACAATCAATTTATTATGTCACCGACTAACGATTTCTGTTTTAAAGAATTGATGCAGAATCCAAAAATAAGAAAGGGATTCATTGCAGGTATTCTGAAAAAAACACCGGAAGAGATTACAGAGACCATTTTGCTCCCGGCTGAAACCAGAAGAGATTACGCAGACGAAAAACTATCTATTTTAGACGTGAAAGTTTTATTAGCAGATGATACAAGGATGGATTTGGAAATGCAGGTAGCATACTTCGGTTCATGGGATAAACGAGTTCTATTCTATTTATCTAAACTGTATACAGAACAAATTCAAAAAGGCGACGACTACGAAAAGCTGAAGAAATGTATTCACGTAGGAGTACTTGACTTCATACGTTTTCCGGAAAGCGAAGAATGTTATCACAAAATCAATCTTTGTAATTGTAAAAGCGGAGAAATTTACACTGATTTGTTAGAATTACACATTCTGGAACTTCCCAAGTTACCAAAGGTACGTGCAAAACTGGAACAGGGCGAAATGGTTTCCGATGATGAGATGGTTCTTCAGTGGATGGAATTCTTTAGTTGTAAGACGCAGGAGGATTTTGAGACTATGGCAAAACAGGATGAATATATGGAAGAAGCTGTAAATACCTTATTTAAGCTGAGTGCAGACGAACAAAAACGAGTGGACTACGAAGCAAGGGAAAAGGCAATCAGAGATGACAGAGCCAAACTTGACTGGGCAACGAAAGTTGGGCTCGAAGAAGGACTCGCAAAAGGCAAGGCTGAAGGTTTGGCTATAGCTGGCAAGATTGTTCGATTAAAATTAGCTGGAAAGACACCGGAAGAAATTTCCACTGCCTGTGACTTACCGTTGGAACAAGTAAAAGAAATTTTAGGTGAATAATAATATTAAAGAGATGCTGCTATACTCTCTTTTAGTCTCCCGGCAGCATCTTTTTATAATCTATTTCAAAACAACTTCTTTTATCTTCCCCTCTGCAAGCATATAACCCACATTTTTTACGCACTGCTGTCCGACTATTTTCGCCTTGCCAAGAGCTTCTATGCACCCCTCTGTATATCGCATTGGTCCGGAAAGTTCTACCTCCACAAGTTCTGCCTTATCGGTGCCAAGAAGTGCAAAGGTTGTTTTCGGGCAAAGCATAATCATAGTCTTATCATCTGCCAGTTTCTCAGCTTTCTTCAGAAATTCATATGAAAAATCTTCCACCATCTGCTCCGCCATCTTCGGTCCCAGGATATTGACCCCTCCGGCAGAATCCGCATAACTAATGAAATTCACACCATATTTTTTTGCTTCTTCCATATAGCGCAATATCTCATTTCCAAGCTTTTCAAATACCTGTTTCATAAGTTCTGGATTCTTTCTCATTCCCTTGAAAATGTATTTCGTATCTATCAATACATTCAAAATCGTAATCGGTCCGCACACTTCCAGTACCACATATTCGCCTTGCTCTTTTAACATTTTACAGGCCAGCAGCACCTCGTGAATTCTCCTTTCATCCAGATTGATGGAAGGCAGATTTACCAGTTCTTCATAACTCGTATAAACATACTCCTTTGCCCTTGGTCCTGCAACCTCATTTCCAAGCGTAATGATTCCGCCCATCGCCTCTGCCTCTACCGTATGGCAGAACGGCAGAATACATACTGCATTTCCCGAGCCTTCTTTATTCGCTTTTGACAGTGCTGCCATGGTATCCGCATGTAAATACGCATCTGGAAAGGCAAGCCCCAGTTTCTTTGCTATCTCCGGGCTGTTCTCCGATGCATTATCATAAGTACACTGAAAGTCCTTGATATCTCCCATTTTCTTTCACCTTCCATTTATAAAATGATGTTGGAATCAAAAGTCCGAGGCTGTGATGCCTGCGGATTGTTCCGTGCTTCGCGCTCCCACAATCACTTACTGCTCCGCAATATCAGGGAAAATCAGGCAATCCGAGAACAGTCTCTCATATCCTTCCGTTGCTCCCAGTTCCATATAGTCCATATAGCTTGCCAGTTCTTCCATCTCAGCTTTAACCTTTGATGACATCAATGCCATATAGGCTCCTGTTTTGGAAGAGTTCCCTACATATACTAACCTATCTTCTACTTCTTTTGGAAGAATCCCGGTTCCAACCAGACTCTCTGCCGGGAGATGGGCTCCAAACTGTCCAGCAATCATGACCTTATCCAAATCCTCCATCCTAATGCCAGCCTTATTTAAAAGCGCAATAAATCCCGACAGAATCGCGCCCTTCGCAAGCTGGACCTGCCGCACATCCCCTTGGGTGATAAGCAACTTTTGCGGCTTCTTGGTCATGATAAATTCTCTTTTTATTCCATCCAGTTGAAGCATCGGATAACGGTAATCTGTCTCCTCCAACTGTTTCAGCTTAATAAATGCTCCTTCTTTGCGAATCAGCCCGACGCGAAGCAATTCTTTGATAACTGCAAGGATTCCGCTTCCGCAGATACCAATTGGTTCCTCATTCCCGATGACCTTTAACCGAACGCCTTCTTCTGTTATCTTCACATCTTCGATGGCACCCTCTGCTGCACGCATACCTGAGCTGATATTCATTCCTTCCAGAGCCGGTCCTGCCGCACAGGAACAGCAGAGCAGACGGCCTTTGTTCGAAAGCACAATCTCACCGTTCGTTCCGATATCGATAAAAAGTACGTTACCCTTTTCTTTTTTCAATTCACAGACATAGGCACCTGCCACAATATCTGCTCCAATATACGCAGACACAGACGGGAGACAGTAAAGCCTTGCCCCCTCTGCCACATGGATGCCAATTTCACTTGCTTTTATATCTTTCGCTCTCACAAACATTGGTGCATAAGGTGCTTTACCAATGGATGTTGCATCCACCCCAAGCAGCATATGCATCATAGTACAGTTTGCCCCAACCGTCACTTCATAAATCTCTTTCGGGTCTACACTTGCCTGATGGCAGGCTTCTGCAATCATATCGTTCACGGAATCGACGATTGCTTTCTGCAGCTTTTCTGCTCCATCCTCCGGATGTTCCAGTTCATAAGAAATACGTGTCAGCACATCCAGACCAAAGTGCTTCTGCGCATTGATCATGGAAGCATTTGCCAGTTCCTTTCCGTTCAGCATATCAATCAGCGTACACACAACCGTTGTTGTTCCAATATCAATTGCCACTCCGTATAACGAACCGGTGGTATCTCCTTCTTCTACCTGAATGACCTGCTGCCCGTGCAGAACCACTGTCGCTTTGCCCGACTGAAACCTTGCGTTCTTCAGACTCTGAAACAAGAGTTCCCCTCCTGTCTGGTTCTTAATCTGGTCTTCATATGGTGTCTGGTCTTCTAAGGTAGGCTTATGGATTTCAATAACCTGTTTCCGGATATCCACATCAAATTCAAACTTCGGTACATAACCATCCGTCAAAACTTCGTGTTTTCTTTCCTTTTGCATTAATTCGATTTCTAAATCATTTTCCGGTTTTACAAGACAGGAAAGTCTGACTCCTTCCCGTAGTTCTTCCTGCTTTAAAAGCTTCTTTTCTGTTTCTGTCGGCTCAGGAAGTGCTCCCTTTTGGATTTTTACCCGGCATTTCCCGCAGACACCTTTCCCGTTACATGGGTTATCCACAAAAATACGCTGAGCCAGGAGAATCTCTAAGAGCGTTCCCCCGGCTTCATATTCATATACCTTGTCTGATGGCTTTACAGTTATTTTCGGCATATTTCATTTCCTCTTTTGTATCATTTTATATCACATTTTAGATTACAAGTCTGGCTGATACACTTATGGTGCCAGTTGTTCATTCTGTTCTTTCTTCAATGTTTTCAGCATAGCCTGAATATTCCGAAGTGGTGATTTCGTTCCCAGACCACAGGCCGGTGAAATAATATTAGATCCACTTTCCACACAAAATTTCGTCAAACTTGCCACCTTTTCCTCATCCCCAAACTCCAGAGCAAAAGTACTTACATTTCCCATCAGGACACGGTCCCCCAGATTGCGTCTTGCCTCTTTCATAGGAACAATCGCATCAAAGCTGAGCGCATTGGAATGAACCATATTAATCTGCTGATAGACACTGCGCATCTGTCCGCAGATATGTACAATGGTTTTCGTCTTTCCATCCTCAATGCCATCCAGCAGCATGTTCAAATATTTTACTGCATACTCCTCAAAAAATCGCGGTCCCAGAATCTCACCTGTTCCGCTCGGGTCTGATATGGCAATCACATCTGCCCCAGCTTCCACCATGGCTCTCGCAAATGTGATAAGCTGTTCTGTCACAAAGTTCAGATATGCATGTGCTTCTTCTTTATGCTTTCTCAAATCCTTGTAAAACTTTACAGGATCAACCACAGAACTGGCTGTACTGATTGGACCTGTAATATTTCCAATAATTGGAACATCAAGATTTTTATCCTTTAAAATGCGGATTGCATCCAGCACCACCTTTACCCGGCCTTTCGTCTCATCCATCTTGCCAAGCTTCTCCCACTCAACAACAGAATCTGCAGCATATGCGGTTACATGCGGCTCAAAGCATTCACTTCCCATGGTAACCTCTGCTCCCATTTCTTCCGCTTCAATCGTCATGCAGAATGGAACCCCCACATTTTCAAAACAGCCATACTCGTAACTGGCTAATGCCAGATTCGCCATCATCTCCGGATCTGTATGGGCTTTCGGCCATGTGATCCCGCAGGACTCCATCAGGTCTACCGTAATCATATTCATCATACCGCCAGGGCAGATGCAGGGTGGTCTGTCCACTTCCTCATGGCAAAATGCCCTGTTTAAACGTTCTTTCTCCGTAAGCATCCGTATTCTCCTTTATGCAATATTCAATAACCGCTTTGCCAGTTTCACTGCCTCTACCGCATTCACGGAATAGCCGTCTGCCCCTATTTCATCTGCATACTTCTGCGAAATAGGACTTCCGCCAATCATTACCTTCACTTTATCACGGAGCCCCTTTTCCTCCAGCTTTTCAATAACCGTTTTCATACCAACCATAGTAGTTGTCATAAGGGTTGACATACAGATAAGGGATGCTCCCACTTCCTGCGCCTTGTCCACAAAGGCATCAAGAGGCACATCACGTCCTAAATCATACATCTCAAATCCTGCCGTATCCATCATAATCTTGACAAGGTTCTTTCCGATATCATGGGTGTCACCCTCTACAACGCCAATCACAGCCTTTGGCTTCTCTCCCGCATTTTCATTTTCCGGAAGATACGGGCGAAATACTTCCAGTCCTGCATACATGGCATCCGAACACAGTAAGATGTCTGTTACAAAATATTCCTCTGCATCATAAAGGTCTGAGGCTTTGTTCATGCCATCCACCAGTCCTTCCATGATACCGTCAAAGGCCGGATACCCGGCTTTGATATATTCCTTTGCCACATCAACAACTTCTTCATCTTCCATCTCAACAACACATTCCGATAATTTTGCTAACAATTCTTCCTTAGATTCTGCCATTTTGCCATCCTCCAGTTCTTTCCATAATATTTCATTATTCTATCTTAACCTAATATAAGTATCTCTTATTTTTCCCTTCCATATAATCTTGCTGCTTCCATAAACCACTTTACATTTTCTACTGCAGTTCCATCCGGAATATCACAACCGGTTGTCAGATGAAACCCTTTCGCTGCCTGTTTTCCCTTCTCAATACAATTTTTAACATCTGTAAAAATAGCTTCTTTATGCCCTTTCAGCATACTTTCCACTGGGTCGACATTTCCAGCTACCGGAACATATCCTCCCAATTCTTTTGCAGCCCTTTCCAAGTCAACCACATTGTCCAGACTTATCTCATTTAACTGATATTGAGAAATATACTTCCAAATACTATATGTTTCCCCACACATATGAAGAGATACCTTTTTCCCCGTTCTTTCAAATGCATAATCCGTCAATTCCTTCGTATACGGAAATACAAACTTTTCATATAACCTTGGTCCAATTAAAGATGGATTAGCAACCGGATCCGCCATTGCAATCCCTACTCCATACTTTGCCAACGCATCTATACAGCTTTTTTGCGAATCCACAATAATACGCAACAACTTGTGAATTTCGTCGCCTTTTTTTCTACAATCCCGAAGTAACACTTCTATTCCCCGCAAAAAGGATGCAATAGTAAATGGTCCACCAATACTCGCTTCTATAGGTACAATTTTTCCCGCCGACTCGGCCAACAATTCTGCCGCATTAAGAAACCTTTGTATAGACGGATGTGTCTCTGCGCGAATTGCTTCCATCACACCTAACTTTGAATAATCATCCAAAACATATCTTTCCTTTTCAGGAAAAGGGAATTGGCTCGCAAGTGCCTCTGATATCCCTTTTGTGTTTGGTCCAATTCCCAATCGGTCTAACCCAAAGGTCTCATAAGACATCACTTCCGCGCGAGCCATATTTTCTGCATCATTCCACCACTCTTCTTCTGTTATCCCAAGTAATACACATCTCATATTTCCAATAAACGGAACACATGGAATCCTGTCATAGGACATCCCGCTTTCATACGCTTTTATGCGTTCTACAGGTGTCATATCATCGCCTGCATATATATGAGCTCTCACTTTATCCAATACCCCCTGTTTCATTTACATAATCCAACTTAAAGATAACATATTCTTTCCTGAAATATCAACGTTTTGTCTCATCTGCTTATAGTTTTTTTCTATTTACCTCCCCCTATATTGAATATATCAATTTTACTTTTCTATATTTCACAAATATAATAAATAGGTACAAATAACATAATAATATACGGAGGATATTAACTATGAAAAAGAAACTTTTGAGTATTTTACTCTGCGCTTCCATGGTTTCCACTCTCGCCGTTGGATGCGGAAGCAACAACTCTTCTGATGGCGACAAATCTTCTGACAGTAAAGAAGCCACAACACTTACTATGTGGATGCCACCACTTGATGAAGACACAGAAGGAAATTTTTCAAAATTATTAGCAGACTGGGAAGAAGAAAATAACTGTAAAGTTGAAATGGAAATCATTCCTTGGGGAAGCTATGAAGAAAGATGGTCAACAGGAGTTTCCAATGGTGAAACACCTGATATTGGATATATGTATGTAGAAATGTATCCTACTTACATTGCTTCTGGTCTTGTTCAGGATTTAACTGATATGGTAACAGACGAAGATTATGATGAATACCTCTTCTTAAACCGTGGAGAAATGATGGGCGGATTATATGGTGTGCCAATCGTAACCGGTGTTCCATTCGTACTTTACTACAATCAGGACATCTTAGACTCTCTTAATGAAACCGCTCCAGAAACTTGGGAAGATTTTGCACGTATTTGCGAAGAAGCAACTCAGGATACAGATGGAGATGGAAAAATTGACCAGTATGGTTACGCTGTAGGTCTTAACAGTGGTGATATGAGTAATCTCTATATTCTTAACTCATATATCTACAGCTTATTATGGCAGGCAGGTGGAGACATCTATACAGATGACTTAAAGCAGGTTGCATTCAATAATGAAGCCGGTGTGAAAGCCCTCGAATTCTTCAAGAGTCTTCAGCCATATATGCCAGAAAATGTAATGTCACTTTCTGGAACAGATGCTTTCTCTACTATCTTCGCAGAGGGAAAAGCCGCATTTGGAGTAACTCGTTCTTCAAGTTCAAACGAAACAACATTTGCAAGCAATTATCCAAATCTTAAAAACTGGAATTATGTAACATCATTAAAAGATGTTGACTACGGTACATTCGGTGCTGCTGACTGCTTATCTGTTATGTCAACTTCTGAACACAAAGAACTTGCTTTAGATTTAATTAAATACATCACAGGTTCTGAATTTATGACAGAATACCACAAAGTAGCTCCTGGTGCTCCTCTTACTGCAAGTGAAAAATACACTGGAGACCCTAAGATGGAACGTATCGTTAGTGAAGACCGTGATAAATGGCGTCCACTTCAGGCCGGTCCATGCGGAAGCGAAATTCTTGAAAACTATGCTTCTCACGTTCAGTCAATCATTGAAGGTACAATGAGTGTCAAAGATGCATTAGATGAATCTGCAAAATACGGAAATGAAGTATTAGACGAATACTATTCTGAAAACGAATAAAAAGAAATGAGGCTCGTATGAAAAAAAAGAAAGGTTTATCCGTTCTTGCGCCTTATCTCTACATAGCACCAATATCATTGATCCTGCTTACTTTTGTGGCAGGATCTTTGATCATTGCGATAGGGTTCAGTTTTACCAAATATAACATTATTACACCCGCGCAATTTAACGGACTATACAATTACCAAAAATTATTCCATGACACTAAACTGCGTCTCAGTATTATGAATACACTAAAGATTACCGTTATTGTAGTCCCTCTTCAGGTACTATGTTCTACATTATTTGCAGTTTTAATTTCTTCCCGGCAGAATACTATCCTAGGCAAATTAGCAAAAGCTGCAATTTTTATTCCTGTATTGTCTTCCAGTGCTGTTGTTGGAACAGTTTGGAAAGCAATTCTTAACGGAGGAAATCCTGCTGTAAAAACAATATTCGGTATTTTCGGAATTGACCCTGCCATGTTATTAGGAAGCAGTAAAACAGCCATTGTCACTGTTGCTTTATTAATGGTTTGGAAAGGAATGGGCTACTATATGATTATTGCTCTTTCATCATTGATGTCCATCTCCGGAAGTTACTATGAAGCCGCAAGGGTGGATGGTGCAAACACTTGGGATTTACTTACAAAAATCACATTGCCACTAATGAAACCGACAATTATTATGAATACATTTCTTGCAACCATAAGCTCTATGCAAGTATTTGATTTAGTTTATACCATGACCGGAGGCGGACCATCCATGTCAACCACAACTCTGGTTATGTATGCTTATCAGTTAACATTTAAAAATGCTAAAAGTGGCTATGCAATGACTGTATCAAATGTATTAATGTTAATTATTTTAATTATTGTATTATTCCAACAGCGCTTTATTAAGCGGGATGCTTCAGAAATTTAAAGGGAGGGGAATTAACAAATGAAAAAAAGTATAAAATTAAAAGTTTCACATTTTGTTGTTGATATATTTTTAATCTTTGTAATTTTGCTTTGCACTCTTCCATTTCTGTATATGATATTAATGTCATTAAAAAGTACAGTAAATGCATATGATATATCTTTGAATTTCTCCAGTATGTCCCTTGGACATTACAAAAAGATTTTCTCGGACCCAACATTTATTCGTTACTTTGCCAACAGTGTATTTGTAGCTTTCGCAGGTGTCCTATTAACATTGTTTACAAGCTGCACTGCTGGTTATGCATTTGCAAAATTAAATTTCAAAGGAAATGACAAAATCTTCTTTTTACTTTTATTGACAATGCTGGTTCCATCAGAAGTAATTCTCGTTCCATTATATCTGCTTGTCCGTGGATTTGGATGGGTCAATACATTTAGAGCGTTAATACTTCCACTTCCAACTGCATTTGGAGTATTCGTCATGCGTAATGCCATTATGGCTGTACCTACAGAATTGATTGAATCAGCACAGATTGATGGCGCAAGTAATTTTAAAATTTTGCGGAGCGTTATTTTGCCATTAGTGAAATCCGCTATGCTAACTGTTGCTATCTTCACTTTTATTGGTGCATGGAATAACTTCACATGGCCACTGATTATAACAACAAATAAAGCATACCGAACACTTCCTATTGCGCTTACATCAATGAAAACACAATATGATTCAGATATCGGACTTACAATGGCATGTGCTGTAGTCACATTCCTTCCACCATTTATCTTTTATCTGCTTCTCCAGTCAAAGTTTGAAGAAGGTATGGCTCTTAGCGGTCTCAAAGGTTAAAATCAGGGGCTGTCGCACTAAGTAATTAGTGTGCAGCCTCTTTTCTATGCAAAAAATTACAGCCAGGCTTCGAAAAGTCTG
>CAKRCD010000011.1 GCA_934307065.1 uncultured Bariatricus sp.
AAGGGTGCTCATTTCGGAAATAACGTAAGTCACTCTCATAGAAGATCATCTAAGATGTGGAAATCTAACGTAAAATCTGTAAGAGTTAAGACAGAGAACGGCGGAGCAAAGAAAATGTATGTTTGTACAAGCTGCTTAAAGTCTGGACTTGTTGAAAGAGCTTAATTAAAACGGAATGAAGAGAATGTGCTCGGCACATTCTTTTTTATTTGTAAAATGTGTCTAGATAGAGTATAATGTATGGAAAGTATGTGAAAAATTACTTTCTCAGGAATGCAGAAGAAGCGCTCCTGAAGGTTCATAGAAAATGGAGGTACGAAAATGCAGGGTAGTATGAGTACGAACTTAGGTATTATTACAATTGATCCGGAAGTGATTGCAAAGTATGCAGGCTCCGTTGCAGTGGAGTGTTTTGGAATTGTAGGTATGGCGGCTGTCAGTATGAAAGACGGACTGGTCAGACTCTTGAAAAAAGAAAGTATCACAAAAGGTATCCAGGTACACATCGGAGAAGATAATAAGATTACATTGGACTTTCATGTAATTATTGCCTATGGTGTCAACATTTCGGCTGTTACAGATAATTTAATGAATAATGTAAAATACAGAGTAGAAGAATTTTCAGATATGCAGGTAGAGAAGATTAATATCTATATCGAAGGCGTACGGGTAATTGATTAGTTAAGGAGGACCTTGTGGTGGCAACAAAGAGTATCAATGTGGAGATGCTTGCAAAGATGTTTCTTGCAGGTGCACAAAATATTGAATCGAAGAAAGAATATATTAATGAACTGAATGTATTTCCGGTTCCAGATGGAGATACAGGAACAAATATGTCTATGACAATTATGTCAGCAGCGAAAGAAGTAACAGCAATTTCAGAACTGAACCTGACTTCTCTGGCTAAGGCAATTTCTTCTGGTTCTCTGCGCGGAGCAAGAGGTAATTCAGGAGTTATTTTGTCACAGCTTCTCCGTGGGTTTACCAAATCTATCCGTGAAGAAGAGGTGCTTGATGTTCCGGCATTTGCTAGGGCAAGTGTGCGTGCAAAAGAGACAGCATACAAAGCTGTAATGCGTCCGAAAGAAGGAACTATCCTGACTGTTGCAAGAGGAATCGCAGATAAGGCAGTAGAACTTTCAGAAGTGACAGACGATTTGGAAGAATTTTTCGGAAAAGTTATCGAAGAAGGGGAAGCAGTTCTTGCACAGACACCAGATATGCTTCCGGTTCTGAAAGAAGCCGGAGTTGTGGATTCGGGTGGACAGGGACTGATTGAAGTATTAAAGGGTGCTTACGATGCATTCCTTGGAAAAGAAGTAGATTACACTGCGATTGAACCAGGTACATCGTCTTCTGCAACAAAAGTTAATGTAGAAGCTGTAGCAGATATAAAGTTTGGATATTGTACAGAATTTATTATTCTGCTGGAAAAAGAATTTACTGAGAAAGATGAAGTATCATTTAAAGCATATTTAGAATCAATCGGAGATTCTATTGTGTGTGTGGCAGATGATGATGTAGTGAAAGTACATGTTCATACCAATGACCCGGGTCTTGCAATCCAGAAAGCACTTACATTCGGTCAGTTATCAAAGATGAAGATTGACAATATGCGCGAAGAACATCAGGAAAAACTGATTAAAGATGCGGAAAAGCTTGCGGCACAGCAGGCTCAGGAAAAGAAAGAACAGCCTCAGAAGAAATATGGATTTATTGCAGTTTCTGTCGGAGAAGGCATGAATGATATTTTCACAGAACTTGGGGTAGACCATATTATTACTGGTGGTCAGACGATGAATCCAAGTACAGAGGATATGTTGAATGCAATTGAAGCGGTAAATGCTGAGCATATTTATATTCTGCCAAATAATAAGAATATTATTATGGCAGCAAATCAGGCACGTGATTTGACGGAGAATAAAGAGATTATTGTAATTCCGACCAAAACAGTTCCACAGGGAATTGCAGCAGTGATTAATTTCAGTGCAGAAGCAGAAGTACAGGAAAACGAAGAAACCATGTTGGAAGCAATCGGAAATGTTAAGACAGGACAGGTAACATATGCTGTTCGTGATACACATATCGATGACAAGGATATTCATGAAGGGGATATTATGGGAATCGGTGATGACGGAATCCTCGCAGTTGGTCCATCTATTGATGGAACGACAAAAGAAATGTTGGAGCATCTGGTAGATGATGATTCAGAACTCATCAGCATTTATTATGGTGAAGATGTATCGGAAGAAGATGCAGAAAAACTGATTGCTGAGATTGAGGAACTGTATCCAGAGCAAGATGTAGACGCACATCGTGGTGGACAACCTATTTACTATTATATTTTGGCAGTAGAGTAATATGAATGAAAAATCAAGTATTCATGAACTGAAGGGAATTGGCGATAAAACAGAAAGCTTGTTTCACAAAATCGGTGTGGAAAGTATCGGTGATTTGCTCCGCTATTTTCCCCGAGGTTATGATGTATATGAAAAACCGGTTCCGATAGCGGAACTGGAAATGGGAAAAGTATATACGATTTCTGGTGTGATTCAGGGAAGAGTACAGCTTGCGGGCAGACCGAATATGCAGATTCTATCTGTAAATATAAAAGATGATTCGGGTAGCCTGAAGGTTGTATGGTATCGTATGCCTTTTCTGAAAAATACATTATCGGAATATCAGGAAATTACACTTCGTGGAAGTGTGGTACAGAAGAAGGGACAGAAAGTAATGGAACATCCGGAACTTTTTGTCCCGGTTTCTAGTTATGCGGCAAAACTTGACAGCCTGCAGCCAGTGTATCCGCTGACATCGGGTCTGTCAAATAACCTGATGATTAAATCAGTAAAGCAAGCTCTGGATTATCTTGATTTGGCACAGGATTTTCTGCCCCAGAATATACGAATGAAATATCATTTGGCAGAATACAATTACGCATTAAAAGGAATTCATTTTCCACAGAGCAAAGAAGAATTGTATTATGCACGGGAACGCCTGGTGTTTGAAGAGTTTTTGATTTTTATCCTTGCACTCAGGCAGACAAGAATAAAACAGGAAAAAGAGGTAAATGGATATAACATATCTATGCATCCGAAAATTTCAGAATTTCTTTCTAAGCTCCCGTTTGAACTTACCGGAGCACAGAAGAAAGTATGGGAAGAAATCAAACAGGATATCTGCGGTCCGTATACGATGTCTCGTCTGATTCAGGGAGACGTAGGCTCTGGAAAAACCATCGTAGCTGTACTTGCACTGATGTTAGTAGGATTAAATGGCTATCAGGGGGCTATGATGGCTCCGACAGAAGTATTGGCGAAACAGCATTATGAGAAAATTACCGGTCTGATGGAACAGTATGATATTCCACTTAAGGTAGAACTTGTGACTGGATCTATGACAGCAAAAGAGAAGCGTCTCGCGTATGAACGTATTGAAAATGGAGAAGTGCGGATTATTGTTGGTACCCATGCATTGATTCAGGAGAAAGTGCATTATCAGAATCTTGCACTTGTTATCACGGACGAGCAGCACCGGTTTGGCGTAAGACAAAGAGAAACTTTGGCACAAAAGGGAAAGACACCGCACATTCTTGTGATGAGTGCGACACCGATTCCCAGAACACTTGCGATTATTTTATACGGAGAGCTGGATATTTCGGTAATTGATGAACTGCCGTCCAATCGTCTGCCAATTAAAAATTGTGTAGTTGATACAGGGTATCGTTCAACGGCATACCGTTTTATGAAGAAAGAAATTGCAGAAGGCAGGCAGTGCTATATCATTTGCCCTATGGTAGAGGAAAGCGAAGCCGTAGAAGCGGAAAATGTGACAGATTATGCCGAGAATCTGCAAAAAGAGATGGGAACATCGATTCGAGTATGTGCGCTTCATGGGAAGATGAAGCAGAAACAGAAAGATGAAATCATGGAACAGTTTGCACGGAATGAGATTCAGATTCTGGTGTCAACCACTGTAATTGAGGTTGGGATTGACGTGCCGAATGCAACTGTAATGATGGTGGAAAATGCGGAACGATTTGGACTTGCACAGTTACACCAGCTTCGCGGAAGAGTAGGACGTGGAAAATATCAGTCGTATTGTATTTTTATGTCTGGTTCCAAAACGAAAGAAACAAAGAAGCGATTGGAGATTTTAAATCAATCTAATGATGGGTTCCATATAGCAAATGAAGACATGAAGCTTCGTGGACCAGGGGATTTGTTCGGAATCAGACAGAGTGGCCTGATGGATTTCAAGATTGGAGACGTGTTTCAGGATGCGAAGATTCTCCAGCAGGCAAATGAAGCGGCAGGCGAAATTTTAAGAGATGACCCTAAGCTGGAAAAGAAAGAAAATGAACGGCTTGCGGAGCATTTATTGCGGTATCTGAATTATATTAATCTGGAAACTACGTTATGATGTATTTACTACTGTATGATTGAAATTATATAATAGTGAAAAATGCTTGCTTTTTTGAAAAAGTCTGATATAATATTTTTGTTGACTTTCTTATGAATATAGAAAGTCGATTTGCTGAAATAGCTCAGTCGGTAGAGCACTTCACTCGTAATGAAGGGGTCGAGGGTTCAAGTCCCTTTTTCAGCTGAGTTGAGAAACCTTGATTTTTCAAGGTTTTTCGTATATTTACGACAAAAATCGCACCTCATTTTGAGATGCGGTTTTTGCGTTTTGCCCAAGTTTAGTCTAACTTTGGTCTAACTTTATCAGATGCCTATTTTCCGGCCATCTTTTTTTCCTGTTCTTCAATCATTTTTTTGACCATATAACCACCGACTGAACCATTCTGTCTGGATGTCAGGTCACCGTTGTAACCATCTGTCAAAGGTACTCCTAATTCGCTTGCAACTTCATATTTAAATTTGTCTAATGCACCTTTTGCTTCAGGTACAGCTGTTCTGTTAGATGAACGATTTGCCATTTCATTTTCCTCCTTTTTTGTAACTGTTTGATTGTTACGCTATTAGTATGTGAAAATAAAAAAGCTTTATACTGGAAAAAACTGAAAATTAGTTTGGCAGTTCATTTTCATTTTCAAAAAACATCAAAATAAATACAACTAATAATAAAACGGTAGAAACGGCAATTGCTGCTGACTGTAAATATCCAATTATGATGCTTCCGATGACAGCTCCAATTACGAACAACAAAATGATTCCATAATAAAGGAACGCATGTTTCAGGTGTTCTTTATCATGTTCGAAGAAATAGCGGCATAAGCTTTGTGTTCCACTTCGGAGATCACCGATGCACATGGTAGTTGCGATAGGCAGATTATGTATTTTGCGGAAACATTCTACCTGAATACCACATGCCATAGAAATCATACTGTTTGCAATCAAGTTATAAGTTTGCGGAATAAAACATACCATGAGCAAAAGAACTGCTTCAACAAGAAGTGCGATTTGTTTCCAACGAAGTTGAAATTGGTTTTTATAACTGTAATGAATCATATTTGAAATGATAATACCGATGAAAAATGCAATGACAGGGCAGAAGTAATGCAGGGCCTTTGTGTAGTTCTGTTCAGATAGACTTACACCCAGTAGTAAGATGTTTCCTGTTTGTGCATTGGCAAATACATGGTTTCTGTACAAATAGGAGTAGGCATCCATAAATCCTCCTGACACCGTAAGTAAAGCATCGAGAAGAAACGGAGATATTTTTTGCGGTTGTTTCATAGTTACCACTCCTTTGTTGATGAGTATATACTTTTTTCGAGTTAAGAATAGTTCCCTTGATTTGAAAAGTCAAGAAAAGAGAAAGACATTTCGCAAAAAAAATCACAAATTGGCCTTTCTCTTTTTTCTCATACATATGACAGATTATTTGAAATATCTCTTTCTTTAAACCAGTTCGGCAATTCTGGAAACTCCGACGTAAATTTCAGAGATTTTATACCATGTACGATAATCCACAACGCCCGTTTGAGGTAATCCAAAGACTGACTGGAATACACGGACAGATTCTGCCGTGGCCGGACCATAAATGCCATCTGCATCGATTTTCGGAATCAGTGGATATGCTCCTGCGATG
Source organism: uncultured Bariatricus sp. (assembly GCA_934307065.1). Classification (GTDB taxonomy): domain Bacteria; phylum Bacillota; class Clostridia; order Lachnospirales; family Lachnospiraceae; genus Allocoprococcus. The sequence continues at coordinate 6,058 of CAKRCD010000011.1, forward strand.
ACATTTAACTGTTCTTGCATTTGACGTACTTTATCACCGGAGCTTCCTAATGTTAAATCATATCCCGGCCATGAAGATGGTACACCGGAAATTTCCTGAGCAGTATTGATATACATATCATCGCCATAGTAATATCGAAGAATTTCGATGGTACTATACCCTTGGTCGCCTAAGGACTTGGAACCCCACTGTGTCATCCAGTTTGGACACTGCACCTGTCTGCCATCACAATACTGCGTCAGAATCGGCTGCCGAACATTCGGACGCGACAAATAATCAGCAAATAATTCATCAACAATCAGAGAAATGCTTTCATATATGTTACGTTCTGGTATCCATTTGTGGTCGAAGGCAGTGGACGATGTAATAGTAAAATCGTAGCCTTGATTGCGATACCATTCGGTGTATACACGGTTCAGTGTAAATGACATAATTGCAAGTACGTTTGCGCGAATGGTGTTTTCTGGCCAGGTGGCATAAATTTCACTGGAGGCAACATTTTTGATATAATCTTTATATTTGACATAATAATTTCTGGCTGTAGAATCCCGAGGGGAGCCGTCATGAACAACAATGTATTCCGGTACGACAACCCGGCTTAATACGATTTCTCCTGTTTCCTGAGTCGGCTTAATTTCAGCTTCCGGTATTTTAGGCGGATATACACCATAAAGAGTATGGGCCGGTATGACGTATATCTGTGGTGGTTCTGCCGGAATGACTGGCCGCATGCGTACATTTTGCAAAGCCAGTGTATTGGCGAAAATTTCTACTCCGGCAATGGTGATTGGTTCAAAATCAGGTGCTGTGATAGTTAATGTGTATTCTGAATAGGGTTGTTCCTCGATGGCAGGGTCCAGACTGTATTCTTCCGGTGGGGAAGGGAGCTCGATTTCATCGGTAGAACCAGAAGAATTGGTGGTCAATTCCTCCAATGTATCTTCTGGAACTCCGGTATATGAAATCTGAATAGACGCATCGGGTACTGGAAATGCGTTTTCCTCCGATGTGAGAGATATTTTTAATTTTCCTGAATCAGAATTCTCCTGCTGTGAACGAATAAAATTCATAATAACGCCTCAAAAATCTGCTGTTATTTATAGTTTATGCAGGAGAACTGTGCAGGAATACTAGGATGCGGATTTTTCTTCAATAAATGTCTTGATAGCATTTAATAATCGCGTATTATCTTCTCCCTTCATAATACAGAAACGGAAAAATTCACCATTGAGGCATTCAAAGGAAGCGCAATCCCGCACCATGAGTCCCTGATGCATGAGTGTATCAAAGAGGTCATAAGAAGTAATCTCTGGAATTTGTATTTTTACTAAAATAAAATTTGCATAAGGTTTGTATAGCTTTAATTGTGGAAAATCAGATAAATAGTCATACATACGGGTCCGCTCTTTGTTAATAAAAAAACGAGTTTCTTCTATATATGATGTGTCTGAAAACATATACTCACCTGCCAGTGCACCAAGACTGTTAAGACTCCATGGATTTTGCTGCTCGGCAAATGCTTTTAACAGGGAAACATTGCTTGTTGCAGCGTAGCCGAGACGAAGGCCGGGGGCAGCGTAAAACTTTGAAACACCCCGCAGAATAATGAGATTATCAAATTCTGCGATTAATGACATAGCGCTGATTTTGCTGATATCAGGTGCAAACTCTACATAAGTCTCATCAATCATCATGAAACAATCATTTTCCCTGGCAGAAATCAGAATTTGCCTGATTTCATCTGCTGCCAAAGCAGATGAAGTAGGATTGTTCGGATTGCAGATAATGATAAGCTCATATTTATCATTTTTTATTTTCTGACAGAAATCTGCCACATCCAACTGAAAATTTCTGGTTTCGTCAAGGACGTATTCTTCTAGGGAACATCCGACTAAAGAAAGTTCCCGCTTGTATTCGGAATAGGTTGGTGCAAGCATTAACGCTTTTGCAGGACAGCGGGTATGAATCAGTACAGATATCATCTCGGTGGAACCGTTTCCGACTAAAATATGTTCGGGGCTGATTTGACAGTACGTTCCAATGGCTGATTTTAATGCAGTATAATTCCGGTCGGGGTAAGAAGAAAGCACATCCAGATTTTGAGCGAGCTTTTCTTTTAAAGCTTTGGAAAGACCGAGTGGATTTACATTTGCACTAAAACAGGTAATCTGCTCTTGCGGGATGTGATAATATGCGGAAGCAGCTTCGATGTCGCTCCCATGAAAAGAAACATGTGGTGTCATAAAATATCTCCTTTGTGTATAAGATATCGGGATATATCTATTTGTAAAAGTTTAATCAGTTTGGAATATGAATAATTCGATTTCCGGCATTGCCTACCGGATAGAATAATGATATAATCAATTATAATGCCTTTTTTGAAAAAAGCAATACGAAGAAGTAGGTGACGAAGAGTGAAGAATAAGATAAAGAAATTTTCCAAAGGGGATTTTAGAATGCCCCATCCAGATATTGTTTTTCCAGAGACGAATCTGGTTTTGAAAATTGGAGAAGGTGAAGTTTATCGCGGAAACTTTGTTCTCAAAAACAGAAAAGAAGGTGCAATAAGAGGACTTGTGTATTCTTCTTCCTTTCGTGTACATATAGACAGGCAGGGATTCGAGGGAAATCCTGTGGAAATTACATTTTCTTATGATGGACGAGGCCTCAAACCGGGGCATGTGGAACAGGGTAAATTTACGATTGTCTGCAATGGCGGAGAATTTGAAGTAGGATTTACGGTGGTAATTGAAAATCCGTATATTATGACATCTTACGGTAAGGTACAGAATGTAAGAGATTTCCGCAATCTGGCAATGCAGGATTTTTCGGAGGCACTACGCCTGTTCCGCTCCAAAGATTTTTATGAAGTGATTAAATATGAAGAGCCAAGGATTCAGCATTTATACGAGAATATGCGAACCTGGTCTCTGGGTGAACAGGCTATGGAAGAATTCCTGGTAGGCATCAAACAGAAGGAGTGTCTCTATCTGACTATGAACAAAGTGCAGCGGACATTCCGCAATCTGGCGGAAGCAACTAGAGAAACCATTCAGTTTACGAAAAACACATGGGGCTATATGCCGATTAAGATATATGTAGACGGAGATTTTATCCAAATTACAAGGGATACCTTTTCAACAGATGATTTTGTAGGAAATCAGTTTGAAATCAGCTATATCGTTCATCCGGAGAAGACCCATGCGGGAAAGAACTTTGGAATTATTTCTTTTGAAACGCCGTATGAGGTTTTGAAGTATGAAGTACAGGTTGTAAACCATAAAAATCACGAAGAGGACAGAAGAGATGCGGATATCATCCTTGCCTCTACGTTGAAAGGTTTTCTTTCTGCCGAAGCGGGAAATCAGACAATGAAAGAATGGGCAGAAGAGGCGCGGAGAAATTTGTCTGGTCTTAATATCTATACGGAAAATGCAGATGTTTATCCGCTGTTGGATGTACATATGCATCTTCTTTGTGGTGAGGAAAAAGAAGCAGCAGCCATTTTGGAGGATTACAATTATGCCCGGTCTCTTTTGGGAAAAGAAAGCCTGGTTGCAATTTATTATCAGTATTTACTCGCCAAGCTTAAAAAGAGCGGAAGTCATGTGAACCGTGCAGTAGAAGAGATTAATAAGGCATATATGAAGCACCCGAAATCCTGGGAGCTTGTGTGTATGATGATAGAACTTGACCCGGAATACAGAAATTATACAAAGCGTCTGAATGTATTGGAACGTCATTATAACAATGGCGCAAATCAGGTGCTTCTGTACTGGCTTGCGTATAAATGCTTTCTGGAACATCCGGCAACCTTGAAGAAGTTATCATCATTTGAGATTCAGATATTGAATTTTGCGGTAAAGCATCATTTGATGACGAAGGAAATTGCGCTTTATATGGCGAATCTGGCTACACAGCAAAGAAACTATGACAAGCGTCTGGGAAGGCTTCTTTGCCGGGTTTATAATATTTTCCCGGATACGATGATTCTGACCGCAATCTGTACTGTGCTGATTCGCGGTAATTGTACAGGAAAAGAGTATTTTAAATGGTATGAAATGGCGGTGGAAGAAGATCTGAAGATTGCACAGCTCTATGAATATTACATGATGTCGGTAGAGGAGTTGCAGCTCAAAAAGGAATTTCCAAAATCAGTCTACCTGTATTTTATGCATGGAAATACCTTGGATTACAGGAAGGCTGCTATTCTGTACGCAAATGTAATACTGTTCCTGGATGAAACGGGCGAACTTTATGATATGTACCGTGAGCAGATGGGGCGCTTTGCGATGGAACAACTGGAAAAACTGCGGATTAATGAGGCACTTCGAATTATTTATAAACGGTGCTGCAAAGAACAGGATATGACTCCGGAACAGATGCGTTCTATGTATGCAATCTGTCATGCCTATGAGGTAAAAACCGCTGTAAAAAATATGGCCTATGTGCTTGTGATAGATGCGGATGGGAAGATTTCCCAAAGAGTGCCGTATAGTCAAGAAGGAACGATTGTGTTTCTTTATCATCAAGAAGAACGGATTGTATGGGAATCGAAGAGTGGACGCCATTATGTGGACTCCATTCCTTATGATACACTTCGCCTGTTTTTTGAAAGCCGGTATATGGATATGTGCAGACGTCTGGAAGAACAGGATGAAGAGGAAGTACGCAAAAGAGAAAAAGAAGAGCTTACATGGGAAAAGGTTTGTGAAAAAGGAATCGATAGTTTTGAAGAAACAGAGGTATTCAAAATATGCAGCATGCAGGTGCGTGATAACGGTTACGAAGAAGATGAACTGCTCACAGAATTTTGCTTTGCACTTCTTCGAAAAGGGCAGTTTGACAAGGCTATTTTGACTTATCTTGTAGAATATTATTGTGGACCGACTGCGGATATGAAGTGCCTGTGGCACATTGCACAGGAATATGATATTCCTACCTATAAGCTTTCGGAGCGGATAATTACACAAATGCTATTCTCGGAAATGATGTTTGGCGAGGAAGAAATTTTTGCGGATTACTATGAGGGAAAGACGTATTTCAGACTAAAACAGGCATACCTTGCGTATGTATCAAGAGAATATGTGGTAAACGGTCGTCAGGTAAAAGGGTGCGTATTTATGATTATAGCAAATGAATACCGTAAAGAAGAAGAATTGCCGGATGTCTGTAAAATTGCATTGTTGAAATATTATTCATCGCGCGAAATTCACCAAGGAATTGAAAAAATGCTAAGAGGCTTTTTGCGCGAGATGTGCGAAAAACAGTTGTATTTCTCGTTTTATTTGCATTATCCGGAAGCATGGCTGCGCGAAGTCCAGTTGTATGACAAGAGTATGATAGAATATCATGCGAAGACCGGAAGCAAAGTGACGATTTCTTATCAAATTCTCCAGAATGGTACAGAAAGTCTGAATTATCAACATGAAGTCCTGCTTCCATCTTATGAAGATACTTATATAAAAACGTTAGTTCTTTTTGCGGATGAAACATTACGGTATTATTTTACAGAAACATATGGTGGTGAAGTGAAAGTGACAGAAAAGCAGATTTATGAACCGCGGAAGATGCGTACCATCGGACGTTATGGAAGAATGAATGATATGTTACGGATGGATGATAAGGATTTGCCAAAAGCCATGGCAAAATACTGGGAAGAAAATCTGCTGGCAGAAGAAATTTTTAAAGCATATTAAGGAGGCAGATATGGCTCAGGGAAAGATTATAGGGTATGACATTAACTCCAAAGTGTGCCAGATAAGTGTGTTTGATGAAAATATGGGAGAGCCGGAAACGGTTGAAACTGGAAGAGATAATTATCAAATTCCTATGGCGGTAAATTATTACAAAGGAGAGTGGACCTATGGAAAAAACGCAATCCGGATGGACAGTGTAAAGGGCAGTACTCTGGTAGAAAATATTTTTGAAAAAGCACTGAAACATGAAAGAGTGACCATTGAGAATGAAGAGTATGATGCAGTATGGATTCTGGCAGAATTTATTCAGCAGACTCTGAAGGATTTTGATGAAATAGAACAGATAGTTTTTACAGTTCCTGAAATGAGTGAAGATATTCGCTATTTACTGAAGGGGATGGGGCAAAAACTTGGAGTTTCCAAAGAAAAGATTTATGTACAGGACTATAAGGAGAGCTTTTGCCATTACATGTTTAACCAGCCGAAAGAATTATGGCAATATGAGGCAGCACTTTTTTACTGCGACAGAAATGTAATCCGTGCCTATATGCTTCGAGAACTGAAAACGGGCACAAAGGGAAAAGAATGTTTTGTGACAGTAGAAGAAGTGGCTGACGCAGAAATGGAAGAACTTGAGCAGGTTTATCCGGTGCTCAGCATTGATAAAGCCCGGGCTGCAGATGAACATTTCAGGAGGTTTATTCAAAGCATTTTTAATAAAAAGTCAGTATCTTCAGTTTTCCTTACAGGAGATGGATTTGAAAATAACTGGTATCCGAATTCGCTCCGGGTACTCTGCAATGGACGTAGAGCATTTATGGGAAACAACCTGTATAGCAAAGGCGCCTGCTATACAGCTCTCGACAAGGCGGAAAATATTATGGATGGTCTGGTGTATCTGGATGATTCCAAGCTTACAGACCAGATTAGTATGAAAATGAGGGTCGCCGGAGAAGAAACACTTTTTCCGCTGGTAACTTGGGGGGCGCATTGGTATGAGTCTGATAAAGACTGGGAAGTTTTACTGGAAAATAATGAAGATATAGAACTTTATATTGATTCATTGTCTACGGGAAAACGTAGAACAGAGACTGTTTCTTTGAAAGGATTGCCGGAGCGTTTCAACTATGCATTAAGACTCCGGATTAGTACGATGTTTTTGAGTGATAAGATGTGCAAAATCACATTTGAGGATGTCGGATTTGGAGAATTTTTCCCGTCTACCGGTTTTAGTGTGGAAAAAGTGATTGAGTTAGGAGGCAGCAATGGGCAGTTTAATTCTTTGTCATAAAAAGAAGGCGAAACATCCTTATGAAGTTTCCCGTATTCATAAACATATTTATACCATTGAAGAATTGTGCTATTACCTTTGCAACAATTTGTACTTGATTGATTATACTATCATGAATGAACAGCTTTGTCATTGGATTGCAGATGAACTGGAACTGGAGAGTGTGGCGGATGCATTGATTAATGTGTTACGAAGCCAGGGAACAGTAGAACAATTTGTCCTGAAAATGTTAGAAGAAGCAAAAATATATACGCCTGGCGAAATGGCGCATATACAGAATGTGCTGCAGAAACTAAAAAATCAAAAGGATGTGGAACGCCAGAAATTTAAAGCGGACAAGCTGATGGAAAGCGGAGAATTAGAATCGTCAATTCTAATTTATGTTTCTATCGTAAATGGAGACTGGGACATGTCCATGGATAAGCGCTTTTATGGCCGGGTGTATGCATGCCTGGCTGCTGCTTATGGAAAGTCCTTTTTGTATGAAGAGGCGGCAGATATGTACGAAAAAGCATATAAGCTATGCGAAGACGAAGGGATGATGGAGAGCTATTTGTATGCGTGCAGTAAATATATGCCGGTAGAAGAATATCAGAAGATGGTGCGGCAGAACCAGGTACTCCTGGAACTTGATAATGTTCTGGCAGAACGGACTACAAGAATCAGAGAAAAAAATAAACAAAAATTTTCGAGAGAATTGCTGGAAGAGTGGAAGAGGGCATATCGAAAAGAGTAAGCATCGGATATTTTTGCAAATATACTAACAGATGGTTTGTTTATTGAAAAAAACTATAACAAATAACGAAAAAATCTATAATAAAGACTAGCTTTTTTGTGAAAGCTATGTTATAATCACAGTGTCAAGAAGAAGCTGTTTGCTAATTTTTTGACGAGAGGAATTAATGTAGGGTAATCTTTTCTATGAGAGAACTGTATGGTGTTTTTTATGCATTGCCAAAGTCGCCGAAGGGGCAAATTTTTTCCTGGGTAACAAGCGTTCCGGGAAGAATGAAACTCTCAGGCAAAAGGAATGGGAAAGAGTCTACACTCTGAATCCAGACTTATAGATGTGGAAACAGAAGGGGCAATGAAACAGAAAAGTTTTTATTGCCTCTTTTTTAAGGGTGGCACATGTATAGGGAGACAGAGGAAAGAAAAATCTGATTTGGAAGGTAACAAGATGGAAAAACGGTTTATAATTATTACGAACAACAGTATGGTGAGGGATGAGCTTTCGACTAATTATCAGGTTGAATATGAAGATATCTCTTACGAGGATGTACTCAGAAAGGTTCGTGACAGAGTTTACGCAGGACATAAGCTTCTGACACATCCATTGTCTGGAAGTGTAAAACCGAATGAAACTCCGTATAAATCGGTTATGATATCAACGGAACCGGGAAAGTTGGATTTGGAATCAGTGGAAATTATAGAACGTGCAATTCATTCTTGTGCGAAGTTCGAATTCAGGTCGGACAAGTATAAGCCTGAGGTGTATGAGGATTTCCGCACCATTGATTTTACTCTTATTTCAAGTGCAATTCCGTCAACGGATTTTTTATAAAACATGAAATGAGGGTTGGACAAGGCAACTAAAGCGTAAAGCTTTTGACATGCAAATCATTTATTTAAGGAGGGAATTTACAGTGAAGTTAGAAATGGGTCATATTTTCATTAATGACATTCAGTTTGGTGAAGTTTCCAAGATCGAAAATGGAGTACTTTATGTTTCTGAAGATGCTGTAAGAGAAATCGTTCTTGAGGACGAAAAAATTAAGAGTGTAAGCTTTGACATCGCAAAACCAGGCGAAAGCGTACGTATCACACCAGTTAAAGATGTTATCGAACCACGTTGCAAAGTAGAAGGAAGAGGAGGAATCTTCCCGGGAGTAATCGCTAAAGTAGATACCGTTGGATCTGGTAAAACATATGCATTAAAAGGAATGGCAGTTGTAACAGCTGGTAAAATCGTTGGTTTCCAGGAAGGTATCATCGATATGACTGGTCTTGGAGCACAGTACACACCATTCTCTAAATTAAACAACTTCGTTATGGTTTGCGAACCAGTTGATGGCATCAAACCACACGATTATGAAAAAGCAGTTCGTCTTGCAGGTTTCAGAGTAGCTTGCTACCTTGGAGAATTATCTCGCGATTTAACACCAGACGAAACAAAAGTTTATGAAACATATGGCATTATGGAAGGAAAGGAAAAATTCCCTAATCTTCCACGTGTAGCTTATGTACAGATGTTACAGAGCCAGGGACTTCTTCATGACACATACGTATATGGCGTAGATGCTAAGAAGATCGTTCCAACAATTCTTCATCCAACAGAAGTTATGGACGGAGCTATTGTTTCAGGTAACTGCGTATCAGCTTGTGACAAGAACCCAACATATGTACACTTAAACAACCCAGTTGTTCACGACTTATTTGAAGAACACGGTAAAACAATTAACTTTGTTTGCCAGATTATCACAAACGAAAACGTTTACCTTGCAGATAAAATGCGTTCTTCAGACTGGACAGCTAAACTTTGCCGTTTCTTAGACTTAGATGCTGTAATCGTATCTCAGGAAGGATTCGGTAACCCAGATACTGACCTTATCATGAACACAAAGAAGATTGAAGCAGAAGGCGTTAAGACTGTAATCATTACAGATGAATACGCTGGACGTGATGGAAAATCTCAGTCACTTGCTGACTCAGATCCATCAGCAGATGCAGTAGTAACAGGTGGTAATGCTAACCAGTTGATCACACTTCCAAAACTTGATAAAGTTATCGGAACATTAGATTATGTTAACGTTATCGCAGGTGCCAGCGACCATACTCTTCATGAGGATGGAACTCTTGAAGTTGAACTTCAGGTATTAACTGGCGCAACAAACGAAACAGGCTTCAACTTGTTGAGTGCACGATAGAAAGGGAGGACGTATCGTAATGAGTAAGATTAAAGTTGTACATTATATCAATCAGTTCTTCGCTAATATCGGTGGAGAAGAAAAAGCAGATTACCCTGCTGAACTTCGCGTAGGCGAAAAAATTGGTCCAGGCCTTGCTCTGGAACAGAAATTCGGAGAAGAAGCAGAAATCATCGCTACAATTATCTGCGGTGACTCTTACTTCAATGAAAACCTTGACAAGGCTAAAGCTGAAATCCTTGCAATGGTTAAAGAACAGAACCCAGACGTATTCATCGCTGGACCAGCTTTCAACGCTGGACGTTACGGTGTTGCTTGTGGAACAGTTTGTGATATGGTTCAGGAAGAACTTGGTATCCCAGCTGTAACAGGTATGTACGTTGAAAACCCAGGTGCTGATATGTTCAAGAATAAGGTATACACATGCCCAACAAAGAACAGCGCAGCTGGTATGAGAGATGCTGTAGGAAAGATGGCTCCACTTGCTCTTAAACTCGCTAAGGGTGAAAAGATTGGTGCTTCTTGTGAAGATGGATATATGCCAAACGGAACACGTGTAAACTTGTTCGAAAAAGAACGTGGATCTAAGAGAGCTGTTAAGATGCTTCTTAAGAAACTTGCTGGCAAACCATTCGAAACAGAATTCCCAATGCCTTCATTCGACAGAGTTGAACCTGCAAAAGCTATCAAAGACCTTAGCAAAGCTACAATCGCTCTTTGTACTTCAGGTGGTATTGTACCAAAAGGAAACCCAGATCACATCGAATCTTCAAATGCTACAAGATACGGTGAATATGACATCACAGGCGTTATGGATCTTACAGAAGACACATACGAAACAGCTCATGGTGGATATGACCCGGTATACGCTAACGAAGATGCAGACCGTGTACTTCCAGTAGACGTTCTTCGTGAAATGGAATCAAAAGGAATTATTGGAAAATTACACAACAAGTTCTACTCAACAGTTGGTAATGGTACTGCAGTTAAGTCTTCAAGAGCATTCGCTGACGAATATGCTCAGAAGTTAATCGCTGACGGTGTTGATGCAGTTATCATGACTTCTACTTGAGGTACCTGTACACGTTGCGGTGCAACGATGGTAAAAGGTATCGAAGCTACAGGACTTCCAGTAGTTCATTTATGTACAGTAACTCCAATTTCTATGACAGTTGGAGCTAACAGAATTGTACCTACAATCGCTATTCCTCATCCACTTGGAAATCCAGCACTGGATAAAGATGAAGAATATGCATTACGTTACAAGATTGTAGAAAAAGGCTTACAGGCTTTATGTACAGAAGTTGACGGACAGACAATTTTTGAATAATTTTTAAAATTATTAAATTTATAAAGCTTAATTAAAAAGGAGAATACGTTATGAGCAAAGTTTATGACGTGATCGTCCTCGGAGCTGGACCAGCAGGATTATCTGCTGGTCTGTATGCAGGACGTGCTCGCCTCTCAGTATTAATTATTGAAAAAGGCCAGGACGGTGGACAGATCGCCATCACAGATGAAATCGAAAATTATCCAGGACAGACAGTAGAAGGTGAAAGTGGTCCTTCTCTTATCGCTCGTATGACACAGCAGTGCGCTAAGTTCGGATGTGAACGTGTTTCTGATACAATCACAGAAGTAGAACTTGACGGAGAAGTAAAAGTTCTTAAGAGCGCTAAAGAAGAATACCGCGCTAAAGCCGTAATCATCGCTACAGGTGCTTTTGCAAGACCAATCGGATGCAAAGGTGAAAGAGAATTCTTAGGTAGAGGTGTTTCTTACTGTGCTACTTGTGATGCGAACTTCTTTGAAGATTTCGAAGTATTCGTAGTTGGTGGTGGTGATTCAGCTGTAGAAGAAGCTATGTACCTTACAAAATTTGCAAGAAAAGTTACTATCATTCACAGACGTGATGAGCTTCGTGCTGCTAAATCTATTCAGGAAAAAGCATTTAAGAACGAAAAACTTCACTTTATGTGGGATACAGTAGTAGAAGAAGTTGGCGGAGACGGCATGCTCTCTACTATGAAAGTGAAAAACGTTAAGACAGGTGAAGAAACTGTTATTAATGCAGATGAAGAAGATGGATTAATGGGTGTATTCGGATTTATCGGAACACTTCCAAATACAAAAATCTTCGAAGGAACAAGCCTTAAACTTGATGAAAGAGGATACATTCCTACAGATGCTGACATGCATACAAATATTCCAGGTGTATTTGCAGCTGGTGATGTACGTGTTAAGAGTTTCCGTCAGGTTGTTACAGCAGCAGCAGATGGTGCTATTGCAACAAAACAGGCTGAAGAATATCTCAACAGCCTTGAATAATAATTTTTTATACTAGGAGGAACAGTAAAATGTTAGATGTAGATAAGAATACGTTTAAAACAGAAGTATTAGAAGGAGAAGGATATATTTTCGTAGATTTCTACGGTGATGGATGTGTTCCATGTGCAGCTTTAATGCCACATGTACATGCATTAGCAGACAAATATGCTGACTCTAACTTAAAATTCACATCTATGAACACTACTAAAGCTCGTCGTGTAGCTATCAGCCAGGGAATCTTAGGACTTCCAGTTATGGCTATCTACAAAGATGGACAGAAAGTAGAAGAATTAGTGAAAGATGATTGTACACCAGAAACAATCACAGCAATGGTAGAAAAATACGTTTAATATTAAGCGGATTAAACGAGTAATATTTGCAACCATTACAAGCGTAAAAGCGTATTAAGCCGTTTGGCTTTTTACGGGGAATGTTTAAGCGGCATTCTCTAATATAAACAAAACAAACAAAAAATATTAAATTGAAAGGAAGGAGGAAGACTAACATGGCAATTTTAGAAGGTAAGAAAGTTATCATTATTGGTGACCGTGATGGTGTTCCAGGACCAGCTATTGCAGAATGTGCAAAGACAGCTGGCGCAGAAGTTATTTTTTCTTCAACAGAATGTTTCGTCTGAACTAGCGCAGGCGCAATGGATCTTGAAAATCAGAAAAGGGTAAAAGAATTCGCAGAGGAATATGGCCCAGAAAACTTAGTAGTTTTACTTGGTGCTGCTGAAGGCGAAGGTGCAGGTCTTGCTGCAGAAACAGTTACAGCAGGTGACCCTACATTTGCAGGTCCATTGACAGGAGTCCAGCTTGGACTCACAACATACCATGTTTGTGAACCAGAAGTTAAGGCTGAGTTTGACGAAGCTGTTTACGATGAACAGGTAGGCATGATGGAAATGGTTCTTGATGTCGACGATATCGTAAGCGAAATGTCAGCTATCCGTGATGAATACTGTAAGTATTTATAGAATATAAAATTTGAAACACTATTTCGGATTTTGGGCGGTGAAGTAAATACTTACCTCACCGCCCTTATTTATAATAATGCCTGAATTCAGATGAATTTGGGTTTATTGTGTATCCCTGGATATAACAATAAAGGAATAATATCAGGGTAAATTAGGAAAGGTGGACACTTACGATGAACAGTGTAATTAAAGGAGCAAGTTATGTACTTGCACATACTCCTCAGATGGTATTATATAATGGAACAACTCAGACAACAGAAAGAGTTGTTAATCCAGATTCAGAATATTTAAAAGAATTACCAAGTCATCTTCGTTCATACGAAGAATGTGTAAATTACTGGCCAAACCAGGTTTACATTGGTAATGCACATCCAGATGAATTAGCTGAAGTAGAATTTCCATACTACGACAAAGTTAAAGAGGGTGCTGAAAGATACGGAAAATACGGTGAAATTATGCCGGAAGATGAATTCCTTCTTTTAGTACAGGCTGTTGACGTGTTCGAAGTAGTTAAATTAGATAAAGATTTCGTAGCTGCAAAGAAAGACAAACTTGCTGCAGACCCAATTATCACAGAAGATATTATGGAAAAAATCGAAGCAGGTGTTGATAATGCTGAAATCGAAGCTCTTGTAAAAGACGAACATGCAGAACCACTTTACCATGAAGACAAATTAGTTGGATGTGTTAAGAGAGCGCATGATATTGACGTAAACCTTTCCGCTCATGTAATGCATGAGAACCTTATGAGCAAAGCTACTAACGTACTTGCATTGTTATATGGTGTAAGAAACGCTGGTATTGACAAAGCTGATGTTGAATATGTAATCGACTGTGCAGAAGAAGCTTGTGGAGATATGAACCAGAGAGGTGGCGGTAACTTTGCAAAAGCTGCTGCAGAAATCGCTGGACTTCCAAACGCAACCGGATCTGATACTCGTGGATTCTGTGCCGGACCTTCTCATGCATTAGTAGAAGCTGCTGCACTTGTTTCTTCAGGAGCTTACAAGTGTGTAGCTGTAACTGCTGGTGGATGTACAGCTAAATTAGGTATGAATGGTAAAGACCATGTTAAAAAAGGTATGCCAGCTCTTGAAGATTGCTTAGGTGGATTCTGTGTAATCATCGCAGAAAACGATGGTGTTAACCCAGAAATCAATCTTGGAATCCTTGGACGTCATACTGTAGGAACAGGTTCTGCTCCACAGAACGTTATCGGAAGCCTTGTAGCTGATCCACTTGAAAGAAACGATATGAAGATTACAGATATCGACAAATTCTCTCCAGAAATGCAGAACCCAGACATCACAAAACCAGCAGGAGCTGGAGATGTACCGCTTGCTAACTACAAGATGATTGGTGCTTTGGCTGTAAAACGTGGAGAACTTGACAAGAAAGAACTTGCTACTTTCCCAGCTAAACATGGTTTAACAGGATGGGCTCCAACTCAGGGACATATCCCATCAGGTGTACCATACATCGGATTCTGTAGAGAAGACATTCTTGCAGGCAAGATTAAAAATGCTATGATTATCGGTAAAGGCTCTCTGTTCCTTGGCCGTATGACAAACTTATTTGATGGTTGTTCATTCGTAATCCAGGCTAACACTGGAGCACAGGACAACAGCGGAGTATCTGAAGACGAAGTTAAAGGATTAATCGCTAAAGCTATGAAAGATTTTGCTGCAACATTGATGGCAGAATAGAGAGGTGGACTAATTATGGCAAACGGAATTGAAAAGATTATTGCCAACACCTTTATGGAAATGGCTCAGGGATTAGAAACTGGAAGTTTCGGAAAACGTCCAAAAATCGCTTTAACAGGTATGGGTAGCGAACATGGCGAAGAAAACGCAATGGCTGCTGCTTTAGCTGCAGCTAAAGATGGAATCGATGTATATTACATTGGTTCATTGGAAGCTGAAGGCGTTACAACAGTAAAAGTTGCTAACGATGAAGAAGGCCATGACAAGATGGAAGAAATGCTTGCTAATGGAGAAGTTGATGGTGCTGTAACGATGCACTTCCCATTCCCAATCGGTGTTTCTACTGTAGGACGTGTTGTTACACCGGCAAAGGGCAAGGAAATGTTCATTGCTAATACAACAGGTACTTCTAGTACAGACCGTATCGAAGGCATGGTTAAAAATGCCGTATACGGTGTTATCGCTGCTAAGGCTTGCGGAATTGCAAACCCAACAGTTGGTATCTTAAATGTTGACGGTGCTCGTCAGACAGAAAAAGCTTTAAAACAGCTTTCTGAAAATGGATATCATATCGATTTCGCTGAATCAGGACGTGCTGATGGCGGATGTGTTATGAGAGGTAATGATATTCTCCAGGCTTCTCCAGATATCATGGTTACAGATTCATTAACAGGAAATATCCTTGTTAAAATGCTCTCTTCTGCTAATACAGGCGGAAGCTTCGAAGCTACAGGATATGGATATGGACCTGGAATCGGTGAAGGATATACTCAGTTAGTTATGATTGTATCCCGTGCATCTGGAGCTCCGGTTATTGCAAATGCTATCCGTTACGCAGCTCAGCTCGTAAGAGGAAATGTATTTGAAGTAGCAAAAGAAGAATTCAAAGCAGCTAAGAAAGCTGGATTTAAAGAAATCTGCGAATCCGTAAAGGCAAAACCAGTAGCTGCTGCAGAAGATGTAAAAGAACCACCAAAGGAAATTGTAACATCTCAGATTCCTGGTGTTGAAGTTATGGATCTTGAAGACGCTGTAAAAGCTCTTTGGAAAATTAACATCTACGCTGAAAGTGGAATGGGTTGTACAGGACCTATCATCCGTGTTTCTGATGCTAATCTTGCAAAAGCAGAAGAAGAACTTAAGAAATGTGGATACGTTGGCTAGGTTTATCTAGAACATAATAAAAAGCGTTGATTCTGAAAAGAATCGACGCTTTTTTTCTTGATTTTTAAAATAAAAAAGAGTATGATGGCATTTGAATTTAAAAAGAATTAAGTAAATTAGAAAGGGCTGGCATATATGGATGCACAATTATTGATGAAAACTGCTGCTTTGGCAGGAGAATTGATGTTATGCAGTGGAGCTGAAACATACCGTGTAGAAGATACAATGCATCATATTTTAAAAACAGCAGACAATTTGGAAATGGCTGAGGTGCTTGTTATTATGACCGGAATCACAGCAACTATCAAGCAAAAAGATGAGAATGTCATATCGATTGTCAAGAGAGTTAACAGCAGATCGACGAATATGAGCCGCATTATGGAAGTGAACGATATTTCCAGAAGGTACTGCGGGGAAGAAATTACATTGGAAGAAGCATATAAGGAATTATCCGGTTTGAAGAAGAATATTTATTCACGATTGGAAAACCGATTAGGAGTATTAGGGATCTGTGTGGGATTTGCTATTTTCTTCGGTGGTGGTATCCGGGAGATTCTGGTAACCTTACTTGTAGGTCTGGTATTGACCGGATGTATGACAATTGGAGAAAAGATGCAGTTCCATGCGTTTTTACAGGATGTATTTGGAGCATTTGGAATTGCGGTAAGCAGTCTGCTTTTCAGTAATTTAGTAAAAGTGAATCTGGATACAGTCATCATTTCCTCTATTATGCCTATGGTACCCGGAGTGGCAATTACAAATGCAGTACGAGATACCTTACAAGGGGATTATCTTTCCGGGGGTGCAAGAGTACTGGAAGCTTTTTTGAAAGCGGCCGGAATAGCAGTGGGAATTGCCATAGGTTTATTGTTAATGGGCGTAGCAGGTTTTTAAGGAGGTAGATGAAAATGCAGACAGTCATTCGGGTTGCAGGCGCATTCTTAAGTATCTTCGGGTTTGCTGTTTATCTGGAAACACCGAAGAAACATTTGTTGAAATCAGGATTTGTAGGAGCAGTTAGCGGAATTGTATATTTATTCTGTATGAAAGTAGGGAACGGAGAGGTGTTGGCATCTTTTATTACAGCATTGGCCGTGTCTCTGGTGTCTAATATTTTTGCACGGAAGTATAAAACACCGGTAACATTATTTCTGGTAGCAGGAATTCTGCCGATTGTTCCGGGGGCAGGAATGTACCGGACGGTACATTATATTTTGAATAATGACGAAGCAATGGTGGCATATTATCTGACCCAGACGCTGGAAATTGCAGGAGTTATAGCACTGGCTATTTTTATTGTGGATTCTATATTCCGTGGTGCGAGCCGTGGGGAGTGGAAACAGCAGTCTATGAAATATGTACGGAAAGTTCACTTGAAGTAGGCATGTGAATGTGGTAGTATTGTAAAGGATATAGATTTATAAAGGAAAGGAATGTGTAAAATGAGTAAAGTAAGAACGAGATTTGCACCGAGTCCAACCGGAAGAATGCATGTTGGAAATCTTAGAACCGCATTATATGCATATCTGATCGCCAAGCACGAAGGCGGCGATTTTATGCTTAGAATAGAGGATACAGACCAGGAACGTTTTGTGGAGGGTGCTCTTGATATTATATATAGAACACTGGAAAAAACTGGTCTTGTACATGATGAAGGCCCGGATAAAGATGGCGGATACGGACCATATGTCCAGAGCGAACGTCAGGCGACAGGAATTTACATGAAGTATGCGAAGCAGCTGATTGAACAGGGAAATGCATACTACTGTTTTTGTGACAAAGAACGTCTGGAATCATTAAAGACTTCTGTATCAGAAGATGGTACACAGATTGTGAATTATGACAAACATTGTCTGCATTTAAGCAAAGAAGAAATAGAGGCAAATCTGGCTGCCGGCAAACCATATGTTATCCGTATTAATATGCCTACAGAGGGAACTACTACTTTTCATGATGAAATTTACGGAGATATTACAGTTCCAAACGCAGAATTGGATGATATGATTCTGATTAAGTCAGATGGATATCCTACTTATAATTTTGCCAATGTAGTAGATGACCATTTGATGGGAATTACACATGTAGTCCGTGGAAATGAATATCTGTCTTCTGCACCAAAGTACAATCAGCTTTATAAAGCGTTTGGATGGGAAGTACCGGTATATGTACATTGCCCACTTATTACAGATGAAACACATAAGAAACTCAGTAAGCGTTCCGGGCATTCTTCTTATGAAGATTTACTTGACCAGGGGTATTTAAGCGAGGCAATTGTCAATTATGTTGCATTACTTGGCTGGTGTCCGCAGGATAACAGAGAAATCTTCTCTCTGGAAGAGCTGGTTAAAGCTTTTGATTATCACCATATGAGCAAATCACCGGCTGTATTCGATACCACCAAATTAAAGTGGATGAACGGAGAGTATCTGAAAACAATGGATTTTGACCGTTTCTATGAGATGGCAGAACCATATATCAAAGAAGTGATTACAAAAGATTACGATTTAAAGAAGATTGCAGCACTTGTTAAGAGCCGTATTGAAATCTTCCCGGATATTAAAGACCAGATTGATTTCTTTGAAGAAGTACCGGAATACGATACTGCTATGTACTGTCATAAGAAGATGAAGACCACAGAAGAGACTTCTCTTGAAGTGCTGAAAGAAATTCTTCCAAGATTTGAAGCTTGTGATGATTACAGCAATGATGCTTTGTTCGCATTGATGAAAGAATTTGTAGAAGAAAAAGGCTGCAAGAACGGTTATGTAATGTGGCCGGTCAGAACTGCTGTATCCGGAAAACAGAACACGCCTGGTGGAGCAACGGAGATTATGGAAATTCTTGGAAAAGAAGAATCGGTTGCACGTATTAAAAATGCAATCGCATTATTAGAGAAATAGGAACGTTGCATGGAACTGAATAAGGAGCAAAACGATGCTGTACTTCATGGAGAGGGACCTTGTATGGTCCTTGCTCCACCGGGGTCAGGGAAAACCCTGATAATTACCCGGAGAGTGCAGCATCTTATTGAAGAAAGAAATATTCCACCGGAAAAGATACTGGTAATTACTTTTACCCGTTATGCAGCGAGAGAGATGAAAGAACGTTTTGTAAGACTGGTAAATGGGGTGCATTATCCGGCTACATTTGGAACCTTTCATAGTGTATTTTACAGTATTTTGCGGCAGGAATATGGAATTAACAGTCATCATTTATTATCAGAACAAGAGAGTCTTATCCTATTAAAAGAGTCCTTAAATCAGACCTATATTGAATCCGAAGTACAGGTGGAAGACGAAGAAGAACTTCTGCGGGAACTTTCTCAGGAAATAGGGGTTGTAAAGAACGGACTGTATCGTCTGGATGAATTTCAAAGTCAATATTTGAATATGGAAGAATTTACGGAGCTGTTTCGGGCATATGAGTCAAAGAAAAAACAAATGCATAAATTTGATTTTGATGATATGCTTGTTCAGTGTTATGCACTTTTTCGAAAATATTCGGTCATACTGCGTAAATGGCAAAGAAATTTTCAGTATATTTTGATTGATGAATTTCAGGACATTAACAAGGTACAATATGAGGTAATCAAAATGCTGGTGCTTCCGGAAAACAATTTGTTTGTTGTGGGGGATGATGACCAGTCAATATATGGATTCCGCGGATCCGACCCGGAATTTATGCAGGATATGCGAAAAGATTTTGCAAATCTTACAGTCATTCCGCTTTCCTATAATTATCGTTCTACCGAATATATTGTAGGTGCGGCATCCAGAGTTATTTTTCATAATGAAAAGCGTCTGAAAAAACAGGTTATGGCATTTAAAGGGAAAGGAAAATCTGTACATATTCAGGAAGTCAGAGACCAGGCGGAAGAAAGTGATTATGTTGTATCTGAGATTGCAAAGAAAGTGCAGGAAGGCTGGAAACCTTGTGAAATTGCGGTTTTATACCGGGCAGGGCTTCAGGCGCGTATGCTTACGGAAATGATGAAGGACAGGCAGCTTCCGTTTCAGATGAAAGAGTATGTGCCGAATTTTTACAAGCATTTTATAGTGAAGGATATGCTGGCTTACATGCAGCTTGCTATGGGCAAGAGGGACAGGCATTTATTTCTGCTAATCTGCAACCGTCCGGTACGGTATCTGGCAAGAAATGCGATGCATGGGGAACAGGTGTCTTTTGAAGATTTACGAAGATTTTATTGTGATAAGATATGGATGCAGGATATCATTGACCAGTTTGATGTGGATATCCGCATGATGCAGAATATGGCGCCCTATGCGGCTGTACAGTATATCCGTAAACGGATTGGATATGATGAATTCCTGAAAAAATATTGTGAAGAGAAAGAAATTCCGCTTGCTCAATGTATAGAGGTGCTGCAGGAGTTTGAGGCAAGATGTAAACAGTATCAGACATATCAGGAGTTGTTAGAACATGTACGGATTTATACAGATGAACTGGAAGAACAAGAGAAACAAAAAGGACGCAGACAGTCTGTAGAAGAGGATAAAGTACAGCTTATGACTATGCATGCTGCAAAAGGTCTGGAATTCCGGGCGGTTTATATCATTCATGCCAATGAAGGAGATATTCCATATCAGAAAGCAAAAACGCCGAGAGAACTGGAAGAAGAGAGACGGCTGTTCTATGTGGGTATGACAAGGGCGAAGGAAGAGCTCACTATTTCTTATTATGTAGAAAATAATGGCAACAGGGCAGAACGCTCCCGGTTTGTAAATGAGATTTTTGGAAGAAAAAAGAATGGATAATACAAAAAAATCAGGGCAAGTCAAAAAATAACCTGTCCTGATTTTGAAAATGACTGATTATTCGATAACTTCGTTGAATTCCTGTGTATCAAGCCATTCATCAAACTTATCTACAGCAATTTCGTATTCGTCATCGTCATCAATGTTGATGATTTCGTGGTTGTTTCCACCTGTGGTATCGCGACTAAAACGATAAATCCATACATCCCCATCTTCATTTTCCCCGTTTTCATCGAGAGGTAGAAGAACAATATATTCCCTGTCTTCAATCTCGTATGTAGTAACGATGGCACATTCTACTTCTTCGTTGTCGTCTAAGGTAAGTGTGACTACCTGAGTTTCCAATAACTGTTCATTTTCCATTGCTAATCTCCTTTATGGTTTTCTAATTTACACTGTATCAGAGTATGATTGGATTTGCAAGGGGAAAAACTATTGACATTACTTATAAAAAAGTTAAAATAAATAAAAGAAAGAATTTGAGATTGAGGAGAAGAATTATGTCAAAACGTATGTGGGCAGTTCTGCTTGTTATAAGCACTATGTGTATTGCTCTTACAGGGTGTAAGAAGCATGTTGGGACAAGCGAGGACAATGCCAATATAGACGAAGAAGAAAATACAGAAACAAATCATTTTACCTTTGGATTCAGCTGTATGACCATGGAGAACCCATATTATATTACACTGGAACAGGCACTGCGAGAAGAGCTGGAGGGAGAGGGTCATACTTTGATTTCAAAGAACCCTGCAATGGATGCACAGCTTCAGAACGAGCAGATTGAGCAAATGATTTCCGATGGAGTGGATGCGATCTTCTTATGCCCGGTTTCATGGGAAGCAATCACACCGGCTCTTGAGAAGCTAAAACAGGCAGAGGTAAAGATAATTAATATTGATTCCGAGGTCAAGAATATGGATTACATAGATGCGTATGTTGGCTCGGATAATTATGAAGCAGGTGTAATCTGTGGAAATGATTTGGTTGGAATGTGTCCCAATGGAGGAAAAATAGCGATTTTGGAAAGTCCGTCATTAAATTCGGTCAATGACCGGATAACAGGGTTTGAAGAAACGATAGCCGGAAAAGGATTTGAAGTAGCTGCCCGTTATGATGTGGACGGAGATTTGAATAAGGCGAGAGAAGCCGCAGTTAAATTATTTGAGGAATATCCCGATATAGTTGCTGTTATGTGTGGAAACGACCAGATTGCACTGGGGGTACTTGTGGCTGCCAATGCAGGAAATGTATCCAATGTTATGATTTATGGGGTAGATGGTTCACCGGATTTGAAAAAGGAGTTAAAGAAGCAGGGAACCCTGATTCGTGGAACTTGTGCCCAGTCACCGATTACAATGGGAAAAGATGCAGCTAAAGTCGGTGTACAGATGCTTTCGGGAGAATCCTACGAGAAGGAAATTTATGAAGATGTATTTTTCATAAATGCTGATAATGTAGATATGTACGGTGTGGATGGCTGGCAGTAGAAAGAGAAAGTGGGAATGGAAATGAATGGCTGGAAACATTTTTGTACAATTACAAGACACAAATACCTTGTAATGAAACATTGCTTGAAGGTCGGACTATACTGGCAGGGGCTCGTTCACGATATGTCGAAATATTCCTGGGCAGAATTTTCCGTGGGCTGTAAGTATTATCAGGGAACGAGAAGCCCGAATAATGCAGAACGTGAAGAAAAAGGATATTCTTCTGCGTGGCTTCATCACAAAGGAAGAAATAAGCATCATTATGAATACTGGATTGATTACAGTCTGACGAAACCGGGACTTGCCGGTATGAAGATGCCGAAGAAATATGTGGTAGAAATGTTTATGGACCGTGTTGCAGCGTCTAAGAATTACCTGAAAGACCAATACAGAGATGATTCGGCATTACAGTATTATTTAAGTGGTCTGGAGCATCAGGTGATGCATGATGATACGAGAAAATTATTAGAAGAAATGTTGTATATGCTGGCAGAAAAAGGGGAAAAAGAGACATTTTCCTATATTAAAAATCAGATTCTGGCAACAAAAGATTATTAAATGGAAAATAATGAAGTAGAAAATAAAAATAGAAAATATTTCAGAGAAGATGAGATGATTCAGGCAGTGTTTTGAGATACAGAAAGGTAAAACAATGGAATTGAAAGAATTATTAGATATTGATATTACAAAGGAGGCACCAGTGCAGGAGCCTGACAGACAGTATTATTACATGGCAAAGGCGAGAAAATATGTTGCACAAAAGTCTGAGGAGATTGGTCGTCCACTGACATTTTGCGTCACAACCTTTGGCTGTCAGATGAACGCAAGGGATTCGGAAAAACTAGTAGGTATATTGGAGCAGATTGGATATATAGAAGAACCGGATGAAGAAAAGGCAGATTTCGTGATTTATAATACCTGTACTGTCCGTGAAAATGCCAACAAACGTGTGTATGGCCGTCTGGGACAGCTTGGACACATGAAGAAAGAAAAGCCATATATGTTTATCGGGCTTTGCGGCTGTATGATGCAGGAACCGGAAGTAGTAGAGAAGATTAAACAGAGTTACAAGTTCGTAGATTTGATTTTCGGAACACATAATATTTTTAAGTTTGCAGAGCTCATTGCGACTCGATTTGAGTCTGAACGTATGGTCATCGATATATGGCAGGATACAGATAAGATCGTAGAAGACCTTCCAAGTGAACGTAAATTTTCGTTTAAGTCAGGTGTTAATATTATGTTTGGATGTAATAACTTCTGCAGCTATTGCATTGTACCTTATGTACGAGGCAGGGAGAGAAGCAGAAATCCAAAAGATATTATCCGTGAAATTGAACGCCTGGTGGCCGATGGAGTTGTCGAAGTGATGCTGCTTGGACAGAATGTAAACTCCTATGGAAAAACCTTAGAGGAACCGATGACTTTCGCACAGCTTTTGCAGGAAGTAGAAAAGATTGAAGGTCTGGAACGGATTCGGTTTATGACTTCTCATCCGAAGGATTTATCCGATGAACTGATTGAAGTGATGAGTAAATCCAAGAAGATTTGCAAACATCTGCATTTGCCAATTCAGTCAGGAAGCACGAATATTCTTACGAAGATGAACAGACGTTATACGAAAGAACATTATCTGGATCTAGTCCGTAAAATCCGTGCTGCAGTGCCGGATATTTCCTTGACAACGGATATTATTGTAGGTTTTCCGGGTGAGACAGAAGAAGATTTTCAAGAGACAATGGATGTGGTAAGAAAAGTACGTTATGACAGTGCATTTACCTTCATTTATTCAAAACGTACCGGAACACCGGCTGCTGCTATGGAAAATCAGGTTCCTGAGGATGTAGTAAAAGACCGTTTCGAGCGTCTGTTAAAAGAAGTGCAGGGAATTTCGGCTGAAGTATGTTCTGTACATGAAGGAACAACTCAGGAAGTTCTTGTTGAGACTAAAAATGACCATGACCCAAATCTGGTTACGGGACGAATGAGTAACAATCTGCTAGTACATTTCCCGGGAAGTGAAGATTTGATTGGAAAACTGGTAAATGTACATCTTACAGAGGCAAAAGGCTTCTATTACATTGGAGAGAGGGTTTAAAAATGAAAAAAATGTCCACACTATGTAGAAAATACACATAGTGGGGGCATTTTTTAAATGAAAAGAAAAACGGCAATACGGGCGAAAAAAATAAGTGAACTTGGTTTTTTCTGGGTTCTTGGAGGAGAAATTTACTATGGAATCGAAATGTGGTTCCGTGGATTTTCTCATTGGAGTATGTTCTGCGTCGGAGGATTTGTACTTTGTTTTTGCGTCTTTCAGGGAACAGAAATGAGATGGAATGAGCCATTGTGGATTCAGGTGCTAAGGGGAACTTTATTTACGGTTTCACTGGAGTTTATTACCGGAATGATTGTAAATAAACGGTTGAGACTGGAAGTCTGGAATTATTCAGACCAGCCATTCCAACTTTGGGGACAGATTTGCCTACCTTTTGCAATATTATTTTCCGGACTTGTCTGTATTGCTATCTGGATAGGGGGATATCTGGCATTCTGGTTGTTTAAAGAACCACGTCCAAATTTGTTTATCTTGTAAAAAATATGTGTTATACTAATAAAGTATGTAAAAAATAGAAACGGAGAGAGAAAGCATGGCTGAATTAACTCCTATGATGCAGCAATATATGGATACAAAGAAAGATTATCCGGACTGTATTTTATTTTACAGGCTGGGAGATTTTTATGAGATGTTTTTTGAGGATGCACTGACTGCATCCAAAGAATTAGAAATTACTTTGACCGGAAAAAATTGTGGAATGGAAGAACGGGCACCTATGTGTGGTGTACCGTATCACGCTGTAGACGGCTATTTGAATCGACTGGTATCGAAGGGCTATAAAGTGGCAATCTGCGAACAGGTAGAAGACCCGAAGCTTGCAAAGGGTATTGTGAAGCGGGAAGTTGTACGAATCGTAACACCGGGAACCAATCTGGATATGCAGGCGCTTGATGAAACAAAGAACAATTACATTATGTGTATTGTGTATACCGGAGAACACTATGGACTTTCCGTGGCGGATGTCACTACCGGAGAATACATGGTAACAGAACTGGAGTCTTCTGCGAAGCTGATGGATGAAATATATAAATTCGTTCCATCAGAGATTATTTGCAATGAATCACTGTATGTGAGCGGAATTCCTTTTGATGATTTGAAAAACAGGCTTGGAATTGTCATCTATTCACTGGATGCGTGGTATTTCGACGATACTATTTGCCGGCAGACCCTGCAGGACCATTTTAAAGTACAGTCTTTGGAAGGACTTGGACTTGCAGATTATGATGGTGGTGTGCTGGCTTCTGGGGCATTACTAAAATATCTGGAAGAGACACAGAAAAATTCATTGAGTCATTTGAGTAAGCTGACAAAATATACCACTGGAAATTTCATGATTCTGGACAATTCTACAAGGCGGAATCTGGAACTGGTGGAGACCTTAAGAGAAAAGCAGAAGCGAGGCTCCCTTCTATGGGTGCTTGATAAGACAAAAACCTCCATGGGAGCCAGAATGCTTCGTAAATATGTGGAACAGCCTCTGATTTATAAAGAAATGGTTCAGAAAAGACTGGATGCAGTAGAAGAATTGCTGAATAATGCAATTAACAGGGAAGAAATACGGGAGTATTTGGGACCTATCTACGATTTGGAAAGAATCGGTGGCAAGATTACATATCAGACGGCAAACCCGAGAGATTTGATTGCATTCCAGACATCACTTTCCATGTTGCCGCCTATTAAATGCATTTTAGGGGACATGAAATCGGAACTTCTGAAGGAAGTGTACGAGAAAATGGATACTATGGAAGAACTCTGTAAATTGTTAGAGTGTGCGATTGTAGAAGAACCACCTCTTGCTATGAAAGACGGAGGTATTTTAAAAGAAGGTTATAATGAGGAAGTAGACCGTCTGCGTGAAGCAAAATCGGAGGGGAAAAGCTGGCTTGCAGAACTGGAGACAAAAGAACGGGAAAAAACCGGTATTAAGAATCTGCGGATTCGCTATAATAAAGTTTTTGGATATTATCTGGAAGTAACGAATTCTTTCAAAGAGATGGTCCCGGATTATTATGTGCGGAAACAGACTTTAGCCAATGCTGAACGTTATATTATTCCGGAATTAAAAGAACTGGAGGATACCATTCTTGGAGCTGAGGATAAATTATGTGCACTGGAATATGAACTGTATTCGGAAATCCGGAATAAAATTGCTTCGGAGATTGTCCGTGTGCAGAAAACAGCCAAAGCAGTAGCGGAATTGGATGTACTTGCCTCTCTTGCTGCAGTAGCAGAAAAGAATCATTATGTCCGCCCCAAAATGAACGATAAGGGAATTATTGATATTAAGGATGGCAGACATCCGGTTGTTGAGAAAATGATTCCAAATGATTTGTTTATTGCAAATGATACATATTTAGATGATAAGAAGAACCGGATTTCAATTATTACAGGACCGAATATGGCAGGTAAATCTACATATATGAGACAGACTGCCTTGATTGTATTAATGGCGCAGATTGGTTCCTTTGTTCCGGCTTCTTCCGCAAATATCGGAATGGTAGATCGTATTTTTACCCGTGTGGGTGCTTCGGATGACTTGGCATCCGGACAGAGCACGTTTATGGTGGAAATGAATGAAGTAGCGAATATTCTCCGCAATGCCACCAGTAAAAGTCTGTTGATTTTAGACGAAATCGGACGTGGAACCAGTACCTTTGACGGTCTCAGTATTGCATGGGCAGTAGTGGAACACATCAGTGACAGTAAACTGCTGGGTGCAAAAACCTTATTTGCCACCCATTACCATGAGCTTACGGAACTGGAAGGAAAGATTGACAATGTGAATAATTACTGTATTGCTGTGAAAGAAAAAGGTGATGATATCGTATTTTTGCGTAAAATCGTAAAAGGCGGTGCAGACAAGAGTTATGGTATTCAGGTAGCCAAGCTTGCAGGGGTTCCGGACTCGGTTATTCAGCGTGCCAAAGAAATTGTAGAAGAACTGGTTGATACGGATATTACAGGAAGAATCAAGGATATTGCAGTTCAGAGACATGAGACGAAGAAAAAGCATACCAAGCCATTAGATGAAGTAGATATGGCACAAATGTCATTGTTCGATACAGTGAAGGATGCTGATGTATTAGAGGAACTGCGAAATCTAGATGTGAGCAATATGACACCAATGGATAGCATGAACAAGTTATATCAGTTACAGAATAAGTTGAAAAACCGTTGGTAACAAGTAACGGAAAGGAAATACAATGCCACATATTGAATTATTGGATCAGATTACAATTGATAAAATTGCAGCAGGAGAAGTGGTAGAACGACCGGCTTCAGTTGTCAAAGAACTGGTGGAAAATGCCATTGACGCAGGAGCCAGTGCGGTTGTTGTTGAAATAGAAGAGGGTGGAATCGCACTGATGAGAATCAGTGATAACGGATGCGGAATCGAACAGTCCGAAGTACGGAGCGCATTTCTTAGACATTCCACCAGTAAAATACGTTCTGCGGAGGATCTGGCACATGTTTCCTCACTCGGTTTCCGAGGTGAGGCACTTTCCAGTATTTCGGCAGTAGCCCAGGTAGAACTGATAACGAAGACAAGAGAGGAATTGTTTGGAACGAAATATGTCATAGAAGACGGAAAAGAAAAGAAACTGGAAGAAGTGGGAGCCCCGGATGGAACCAGTTTCTTTGTCCGTCAGCTCTTTTATAATACACCTGCCAGACGTAAATTTTTGAAAACACCTATGACAGAAGCGGGGCATATCAGCGATTTGCTGACAAGGTTGGCACTTTCACACCCGGAGATTTCTATCGAATTTATCAATAACAGACAGTCAAAGTTACATACTTCGGGAAACGGGCAGATGAAGGATGCAATTTATCATATTTATGGCAGGGAAATTGCGAATAACCTGCTGTCACTGGAATTCGAACGAAATGGAATTAAAATCGAAGGATTTCTTGGAAAGCCAGTTATATCTCGTGGAAACAGAAACTTTGAAAATTATTTTGTAAATGGACGTTATGTCAGAAGTAACATTTTGTCCAAGGCTATTGAAGATGCCTACCATGATTATACAATGCATCACAAATATCCTTTTACAGCATTCCATATCTGGGTAGACCAGGAAAAAATCGATGTAAATGTACATCCCTCCAAGATGGAGCTTCGTTTCAGCAATCAACAGGAGATCTACAATCTGGTGTATGAAGCCGTAAGAGAGGCACTGAAAGAAAAGCCTCTTATTCTGGAAGCAGATGTACCGGAACCGAAATCAGAACCGAAACCGGAACCGAAACCGGAACAGAAATCCGAACAGAAATCCGAACAGAAATCCGAACAGAATACATCTGTACAGAATACATCTGTGCAATTTGCCAGCACCGTAAAAGAGCCTTCTGGCATATATGGAAAGGCAGAACCACAGTCAGAGGAAGAAAAACGCCTGAATTATTTTTTAGAAAAGATGAGAGAAAGGGTAACATCTTACCATAATCAGGATTCGCAGGCAGAAGTTTTAAATAAAAGAGAGATTTTTGATAAAGCAGTACAGCTTGACAAGGTAAAAAAAGCCGCAGAAGAACGAAAAATAAGAGAAAAAGCAGAGTGCACTCTACAAAAAACAGAGCACATTCTGGAAAAAGAGCCTTCAATAGAAGAAAAAACAGAGCAGATTACACTGTTTGACAAGGAAATCTTAAAAAAGGATGTCCGTCAGGAATACAGAATCGTGGGACAGGTATTTGAAACCTACTGGATTATCGAATTTCATGATAATATGTACATTATTGACCAGCATGCTGCCCATGAGCGTGTTTTGTACGAAAAAACTATTGCAGGAATGAAAAACAGGGAGTATACTTCTCAGTATTTGAGTCCTCCGATTGTACTCAGCCTTTCACTTCAGGAGATTAATGTACTGGAAACTTATAAGGATAAATTTACGGCAATCGGATTTGAAATTGAGCCATTTGGTGGAGATGAGTATGCAGTTCGCGCAGTTCCGGCAAATTTATTCAGCATTGCAAAGAAAGACCTTTTGTTGGATATGATTGACAGCCTTTCGGATGGAATCAGCAGTAATACAGAGCTGAATGTGATTGATGAGAGAATAGCGTCCATGTCCTGCAAGGCTGCGGTAAAAGGAAATAACAAATTATCCTACGCGGAAGTAGACAATCTGATTGGAGAACTTTTGACCTTGGAAAATCCATATCATTGTCCGCACGGCAGACCGACGATTATTTCCATGACAAAGCGGGAATTGGAAAAGAAATTCAAGAGAATTGTATAGGTGATAGATATGAAAAAGAAACCGATCATTATTCTGACCGGTCCAACGGCAGTAGGAAAAACAAAAGCATCCATTGGACTTGCGAAATCCATAGGCGGGGAAATTATTTCAGCTGATTCCATGCAGGTATATCGAAAAATGGATATTGGTTCTGCGAAAATCCATCCGGAAGAGATGGAGGGAATCAGACATTATTTAATTAATGTACTTGATCCGGCAGAAGAATTTAATGTCGTACTGTTCCAGCAGATGGCGAAGCAGGCAATGGATAAAATTTATGCGAATGGGCATATTCCGATTGTGGTCGGAGGAACCGGATTTTATATTCAGGCCCTTCTCTATGATGTTGATTTTACGCAGGAGGAAGATGACAAGGGTATCCGTGCAGAACTGGAAACCATTGCAAAAGAAAAAGGAGCAGAATATTTACATCATATGCTGCAGGAGATTGATGCTAAATCTGCGGAAACTATTCATGCTAATAATGTGAAACGGGTGGTGCGTGCGATTGAATATTACCGGCAGACCGGACATCCTATTTCCGAGCATAATGAAAAAGAACGTCAGAAAGAATCGCCTTATAACTTTGCCTATTTTGTGCTGCTGGATGAACGTCAGCGATTATATGAACGGATCGAAAAACGGATTGACCTTATGATGGAAGAAGGACTTCTGAATGAAGTAAAGACTTTGTACGAAGAAGGATACACCAGAGACATGGTTTCCATGCAGGGACTTGGCTATAAGGAAATTTTGGATTATCTGGATGGGAAAATGACACTGGATGAAGCAATTTATATTTTAAAGAGAGATACCAGACATTTTGCAAAACGGCAGATTACTTGGTTCAAACGGGAAAAAGATGTCTGTTGGATTGATAAATCTGCATTTCAATACGATGAAGACAAGATTCTGGCTGAAATGTTAAATATTTTAAAAACGAAGGAGATTTTGTAGTATGAATATACAGGAACAGACAAAGGCAATTTATAAGGAAATGGGAATTTCGGAAAAGGTATATGCCTTTGGTACAAGTATACTGGAAGATTTAAAAGAACGTTTTACAGAAATTGATAAGATGGCAGAATATAATCAACTAAAAGTAGTTCATGCCATGCAAGAGGCAAGAGTGGGGGCGGAGTGCTTTAATTATGCGTCAGGATATGGATATAACGATTATGGAAGGGATACGCTGGAACAGGTTTATGCCAATGTATTCCACACAGAGGATGCACTGGTGCGCCCGCAGATTACTTGCGGAACCCATGCGCTTGCATTGACACTTTCTGCAAACTTGCGCCCGGGGGATGAGCTGGTTTCCATTGCAGGAAAGCCATATGACACTTTGGAAGAGGTAATTGGAATCCGTCCGTCTACCGGTTCTCTTGCTGAATATGGAGTGACTTACAAACAGGTCGATTTACTTGCAGATGGAAGTTTTGATTTTGAAAATATCCGCAAAACTATTTCGGATAAGACTAAGCTTGTAACAATTCAGCGCTCAAAAGGATATCAGACCAGGCCAAGTTTTTCCGTGGCACAAATCGGGGAAGCGATTGCATTTGTAAAAAGCATCCGTTCTGATATTATCTGTATGGTAGACAATTGCTATGGAGAGTTTGTAGAGGAAAGAGAGCCAAGTGATGTAGGCGCAGATCTTGTAGTAGGTTCTCTGATTAAAAATCCGGGAGGCGGACTCGCACCAATCGGTGGCTACGTGGCAGGGCGCAAGGATTTGATTGCGCAGTGTGCATACCGTCTTACCTCACCTGGACTTGG
Source organism: uncultured Bariatricus sp. (assembly GCA_934307065.1). Classification (GTDB taxonomy): domain Bacteria; phylum Bacillota; class Clostridia; order Lachnospirales; family Lachnospiraceae; genus Allocoprococcus. The sequence goes on from CAKRCD010000011.1 coordinate 37,558, forward strand.
AAAAGAAGTGGGCGCTTCTCTTGGCGTTATGCAGTCTTTCTATCAGGGACTTTTCCTCGCGCCAACTGTTGTGGCAGGGGCACTCAAGGGTGCAATTTTTGCGGCGAATATTTTTGAAAAATTAGGCTTTGGGGTGGTACCAAATGGAACAGAAAGCCGTCATGATATTATCCAGGCAGTAACCTTCGGAACACCGGAAGGTGTCATTGCGTTCTGCGAGGGTATTCAGGCTGCTGCTCCGGTAGACAGTTATGCAAAACCGGTTCCGGGACCAATGCCGGGGTATGACAGCGAGGTAATTATGGCAGCCGGAGCTTTCGTGCAGGGTTCTTCCATTGAATTGAGTGCGGATGGGCCGATTAAACCGCCATATGCAGTATATTTCCAGGGAGGACTTACCTGGGAGCATGCAAAGCTTGGCATTCTGATGTCTTTACAGAAATTATGTGAAGCCGGAGCAGTGAAAGAATTATAAGGAGTCTCAGATGAAAAGACGAGTAATTGTAGTTGGAGGTGGGGCAGCCGGAATGATGGCTGCCATTACTGCGGCAAAAGAAGGCGCAGAGGTGACAATTTTGGAACATAATGAACGGATTGGAAAGAAAATCTTATCAACCGGAAATGGCCGTTGTAATTTTACAAACGAATATCAGACACCATTGGACTACCGAAGCGATGAAGAGTTGTTTCCATGGAAGGTCATTTCTCGTTTTCCATATGAAGAAACCATGCTTTTTTTTGAAGAACTTGGCATTATTGGGAAAAAGAAAAATGGAGGACTTTATCCGTTTTCAGAGCAGGCAAGCGCCGTGCTGGATGTACTCCGCATGGAGGTGGAACGATGCAAGGTAACTGTATACACTGGTCTTGATGTGAAAGAAATCCAGGTTACACGAAAAGGATTCCGCGTAGTAGGGATTACAAACGAACTGGGAAGGCAAACCTTTCTTGGCGATACACTGATTCTGGCTACAGGGTCAAAAGCAGCACCGAAGCTTGGCAGTGACGGCAGTGGATATACGCTTGCAAAAAGTCTGGGGCATAGTATGATTCCGGTGGTTCCCGCACTGGTTCAGCTTGAATGCAGTGAGAATTTCTATAAGGCACTGGCGGGTGTCCGGGTTCATGGAAAAGTGACGATGCTTGTAGATGACAAGGCTGTCGCGGATGATACAGGAGAAATCCAGCTTACGGATTATGGAATTTCAGGAATTCCGGTTTTTCAGGTAAGCAGGTTTGCTTCGCGAGGGCTTTATGAAAAGCGGAAAGTGGAAGCGGAACTCGATTTTATGCCCGATATTTCTGAAGAAGCATTTGAGACCTATTTGAAAAAACGAATATCAGACAGACCGGACAAGAAAATGGAAATGTTCTTTATTGGAGTTTTTCATAAGAAGTTGACACAGGTATTTTTAAAAAGAGCAGATATCAGACCGGAAAAAGAAGCAGGAATGCTTACAAAATATGAGTGTAAACGGCTTGTCCAGACCGTGAAAAAGTTCCGGACTACAATAAAAGCGACCAAATCTTTCGAACAGGCACAGATTTGTGCAGGTGGTGTAAATACAAAGGAACTGTATGCAGAAAATATGGAATCAAGATTGGTAAAAGGATTATTTTTTGCAGGAGAACTGGTAGACGTAGATGGTATTTGCGGCGGCTATAATTTACAGTGGGCTTGGTCCAGCGGATACGTTGCCGGGAAAGGAGCTGCCAATGCTTAGAGTCAGTCAGGTAAAACTTCCGGTTACCCATACAAGGGAGGAACTGGAAAAGAAACTGATAAAAATGCTGCGAATCGAAAAGGGGCAGCTTTTATCATGGAACATCTGGAAACAGTCTCTGGATGCCAGAAGAAAACCGGAGCTGTATTATGTGTATACACTGGATGCGGAGGTCAGAGGCGAAGAATTCGTGTATCAGAAGTTGGAAAAGAAACATCAGAATAAAAATGTGGAATGTTGTCAGAAACCAGAATATCATTTTCCGGATGCAAATCCGGATGGACAAGATTTAACCGAAAAACCTTATGTCATCGGTTGTGGACCGGCAGGAATGTTTTGCGCTTATTTTCTGGCAGAAGCCGGTTATCGACCGATTTTGATTGAGCAGGGAGCACCGGTGGAAGAGCGGCAACGGGATGTGGAAGCATTTTGGAAAACAGGTGTGCTAAAACCAGATTCCAATGTACAGTTCGGAGAAGGCGGAGCAGGTGCATTTTCCGATGGAAAATTAAACACGCTGGTGAAGGACCCGGGAAACCGGATTCACAAGGTAATGGAAATATTTGTAGAGCATGGGGCTCCCAAAGAAATTCTTTATGCAAACAAACCGCATATTGGAACCGATATTCTATGCAATGTGATGAAAAGTATGCGTATGAAAATACTGGAAATGGGAGGCACCGTACAGTTTCATACCAGAATGGAACAGTTACTGCTGGATGATTATAATGGCAAAGTGACCGGAGTGAAATTAAGAAATTTACAAACCGGGAAAGTGCGATGCGTTCCGGCAGAGGTGGTGGTTCTTGCACCGGGGCACAGTGCAAGGGAGACATTTTATCAACTGTATCAGCAGAAGGTCCCAATGGAGGCGAAATCTTTTGCAGTCGGATTTCGTGCAGAACATAAACAGGAAATGATTAACCAGTCTCAGTATGGAGAGAAGTATCTTAAGGAATTGGGTGCAGCTGCTTATAAGCTGACAGCGAAGATTCCCGGTGGACGAGGAGTCTATACCTTTTGTATGTGTCCGGGAGGCTACGTGGTAAATGCGTCTTCGGAAGAGGGAATGCTGGCTGTAAATGGAATGAGTTATCATGACAGAGCGGGTCAAAATGCGAACAGTGCCGTGATTGTAACCGTATTCCCGGAGGATTTTGAAGAGAAACATCCTCTTGCGGGGATTGCGTTCCAGAGGAAATTGGAAAAAGCAGCCTATGAAGCCGGAAACGGAAAGATTCCGGTGCAGAGATACGGGGACTTTTATGAAGAAGTTACCGGACAGAAAAAGGAAGAAGAAAAACCAGAAGAATCTGATCTGATGCCCTGCATGAAGGGTGCATATCAGTATGCTTCTCTTAAGTCAATTTTACCGGAAGAGTTCAATCAGGCACTGGTCAGCGGAATCGAAGAGTTTGGCAGAAAAATCAAGGGATATAATGCACCGGATACCGTATTATCGGCAGTGGAAAGCAGAACATCTTCTCCGGTTCGTATATTAAGAAATGAGCAAATGGAAAGTGAAACCAGTGGGCTGTATCCGTGTGGTGAAGGGGCCGGATATGCAGGGGGAATCACTTCGGCAGCAGTAGATGGTATGAAAATTGCAGAAATGATTCGCAAAAAATTTCGAACATTCGACAAATAGCAGAAGCTTAATAAAAAATTAATGACCGAAAAGTCTATACACGTTTTTTGAAATATGCTAAAATAATACCAGTTTGTGATGTGAGAACAACAGCGGAACATCATCGTTTCTTATGAGATGCAAGTACATCTCTCGGTTGGGTTCAGGTTTGTTTGTGTGAGAAGACAAATTCGGAAAGAGAATGAGTGAAAAAGAAAATATAAAAGAAATGCTTTTGGAAGAACGCCCATATGAAAAATGTGAGCGTTTTGGAGCAGGCAGCCTTACAGATGTGGAGCTGCTTGCGGTGCTTTTGCGAACCGGGACTAAGGGAGAGAATGCGCTTAGTCTGGCGCGCAGACTTTTATATCCGGAGAGAGGAACACCAGACAACAGGCAGACCCATCTGCAGAACTGGACAAAAGAAGAGCTTTTGAAAATACATGGAATTGGTAAAGTAAAAGCCATTCAGATTCTTTGTCTTTGTGAATTGTCAAAAAGAATGTCTCAATTTTCAGCCGGACAAGAATTGGATTTTTCCAAACCGCATACGATTGCAGAATATTATATGGAAGATATGCGTCATCGCAGACAGGAGCATATGAAGCTTCTGATGCTGAATGGACGCTTACGTTTGATTGGAGAAAGTGAGATTTCCAAAGGAACGATTAACATGTCGGTTGTCTCTCCGAGAGAACTGTTTTTAGAGGCACTTCAAAAACAGGCAGTTTATATTATTTTATTACATAATCATCCCAGCGGGGATCCATCTCCAAGCAGGGAGGATGTACTGATTACAAAACGTGTCCGTGAGGGGGGAAGCCTTTTGGGAATTGAACTTTTGGATCACATTATTATTGGAGATAATTGTTATGTTAGTTTTACAGAAGAAAACCTTCTGCGGGATGCATAATTATTGAAAGGAATAGAGAAGATGGCACGTAATGTATACGGTCTTGACCTTGGTACATACGAAATTAAAGTATATGACAAGAAGCAGGATACAATTTGGAAGGAAAAGAACGTCATAGCTATCGCAGATGAAAAAACTATATTTGCGGTGGGAGATGAAGCGTATGAGATGTTTGAGAAAGCACCGGGAAATATTGAAGTAGTGTTTCCGATGAAAGAAGGTGTTATCAGCCGTTTCCGTGATATGCAGTTCCTTTTGCAGAGTATTCTGAAGAAGAAAAGGCACTTTTTGCTGGGCGCTAAATACGTTGTGGCAGTACCTACAGACGTTACTGAAGTGGAAAAAAGGGCATTCTTTGATTTGGTTGTTCATTCAGCTGCAAAGGCGAAAGAAGTCAGCATTGTAGAACGTGCGCTTGCCCAGGGAATAGGACTTGGTATTGATGTGAAACAGACAAAGGGGATTATGATTGTAGATTTAGGGGCCGAGACAACGGAAATTTCCGTTGTTGCAATGGGTGGTCTTGTTTTGAATAAAATGTTAAAAATTGGCGGAACAACCATGGATAACGCTATTTTGCATTTAGTAAGAAGGCATTATGATTTTTTGATTGGGCAGCTTACAGCGGAAATGCTGAGACGCCGATTTGGAATTTTTGGCGGAGATAGTGGTTCGGCTATGACGGTGGCAGGACGCAATTTGCTGACAGGTGTACCTCAACAGGTGGAGGTGCCAATCAGTCTTGTGCGGGCGGCCATAAGGGAACCGCTTGCTGAGTGTGTGTCCAACATTCAACTGATGCTGGACAGAACACCTCCCGAGGTATTGCGTGCCATCCAGAAGAATGGAATTTATCTGGTAGGTGGGCTTTCCAATTTGCCGGGATTGTCCAGATACATAGAAGAAGCGCTTGGTTATCCGGTCCATGTAACAAGAAAACCAGAAGTCTGTACGGTAGAGGGACTGAGCAAAATAATGACATCGAAGGAATGGAAGAGTCTTACTTATTCCATGATAGATGATAAATATAGGTGGTTGAGATAAATGAAGACAAAAAATCAATTTTCACTTTCAAGTAAATATCTGTTGCTGATACTGGCAATTGTATGTATTGTTCTGATGGGACTTTCCGGATTTGCAGAACGCACGGGAAATCCACTTTCATGGATTGCAGGTTATACAGTTGTTCCTATGCAAAAGGGAATCAATACCGTGGGAATGTGGATGAGCGATGTGTCGGATAACTTTGCCACCCTTCAGGAAATGAAGGAGGAGAATCAGGCACTGAAAGAAAAATTGGCGGATATGACTGTGGAAAATAACCAGCTCAAGCAGAATGCAGCCACTCTGGAGCGTTTGCAGGAATTATACAAAATGGATCAGAATACAGCCGATTATCCGAAATTAGGGGCGAATGTAATCGCAAGTGATAACAGCAACTGGTATTCTTCTTTTACAATAGATAAGGGAAGTCAAGATGGAATCCGTAAAGATATGAATGTATTATCTGGTGCAGGGCTAGTTGGAATTGTAACAGATGTGGGACCAAACTATGCCATTGTCAGTTCGGTAATTGATGATAAAAATGTCAGTGGCATGATACTGACCTCCTTCGATAAATGTATTGTGAGTGGTGATTTAACCTTGATTGATGATGGGGTAATTAAGTTTCATCAGTTGGAAAATAACGGCAATGAAGTTCCGATTGGAGAACAGGTCGTCACATCAAATATCAGTAATAAATATCTGCAGGGACTTTTAATCGGATATGTATCTGAAATTCATGTGGACTCGAATAACCTGACCCGTTCCGGTTATATTATTCCTGCCACGAACTTTAAAGAACTACAGGAAGTACTGGTCATCACAGTAACAAAGGATGATTTGATTAAAAAAGAGGAATAGAAGATGCGAAGATTGAAACGTATTGCTGTATATGTAGTTTTGGTAGTTGTATGCTATTTGCTGGAAACAACCGTATTTCCACATCTGGCACTGGCTTCTGTGATACCGAATACACTCGTTATTGTAACATCCTCCATTGGCTTTATGCGCGGTAAGAAGGAAGGCATGATAACAGGATTCTGTTGCGGTCTGCTAAAGGATGTACTGGGCGGTGGACTGATTGGTTTTTATGCTTTTATCTATATGATGTTAGGCTTTGGAAACGGTTTCTTTAAGCAGGTGTTCTATGATGAAGATGTAAAGCTCCCTATTGTACTTATTTCTGCGAGTGAGTTTTTATATAGTATTGCAGTATATGTATTTTTATTCATGTTAAAGAGTGATTTTAAATTCGGTTATTATTTCAGACATATTATTATGCCTGAATTAGTATATACCATTCTGGTGACATTGGTGTTGTATCAGATTCTGCTTCATATTAACCAGTCGCTGGAGGAGGAAGAAAAAAGGAGTGCAAGTAAATTTGTTTAAGTGGTTTGAACGATTGAAATCTTGGATACTGGAACTGGTAAAGTCCAGAATGTTTGTGCTGATTATTGTCTTTTGTGTACTTACAGGAGTGTTAGTACAGCGGGTATTCTATCTTCAGATTGTAAGTGGACAGGAATATCTGGATGATTATACATTAAAGATACAGAAAACAAAGGAAGTACAGGGAACCAGAGGGCGCATTCTGGACAGAAACGGAGTGGTTCTTGCAGATAACAGACTGGCTTATTCGGTTACGCTGGAGGATAATGGTGTATATGATACCACTGCAGAAAAAAATGAAGTTATTAATGAAACTATCGGAAGAGTGATTGATATTGTAGAAGCAAATGGTGATTCCATTATCAGCAATTTTAAAATTGTATTAAACGATAACGGTGAATATGAATACACCATGGATGAGGGAACATCGAGACTGCGTTTTATTGCGGATGTCTACGGACTTGCAACCATTGATAAGCTGAGTGACGAGCAGAAGAATTGCACAGCCCAGCAGATGATTGATTATTTGTGCACCGATAAAAAATATGGTTATGGAATTGAACAGGAAGATTACACAAAAGCGGAAGTACTTAAGCGGGTGAATATCCGCTATGCCATGAGTCTGAACCGGTTTCAGAAGTATGTGGCGACAACCATAGCCAGTGATGTGTCTGAGCAGACAAAAGCTGCGATTATGGAAAATCTGGACAGTCTTCAGGGAATTAATATCGCGGAGGAGTCTCTGCGTTCCTATAATGACAGTAAATATTTTGCTTCGCTGATTGGTTACACAGGACAGATTTCACAGAGCGAATATGATAATCTGGACAAGGAAGACCAGAAAAAATATTCGCTTACAGACATTGTAGGAAAGGCCGGACTTGAACAGGTGATGGATGAACAGCTTCAGGGAAGCAAAGGTGAAATCAAAATGTACGTTAATAACGTAGGGAAAGTAATTGAATCCATTCAGGTTTCAGAATCCGGGGCAGGAAACGATGTGTATCTATCCATAGATGCAAATTTGCAGAAGGTTGCCTATAATTTACTGGAGGAGAAGTTGGCAGGTATTTTGCTTGCAAAGATACAGAATGTAATGGAATATGACCGGAATCAGGTAGGAGACGACAGTGATGTGGTTATTCCGATTGGTGATGTATACAATGCCTTTTTTGCGAATGAGATTCTGGACACCAATCATTTTGCCGAGAAAGATGCCGGAGTGACAGAAGCTGCGGTAAATCAAAGTTTTACAGTCAGAAAAGAATCGGTACTGAGTGCGATTCAGACGCAGCTTGAAAGTGCAGATGCGGATGCATACAGTAATTGCTCCAAGGAGATGCAGGCGTACCAGAGTTATATTGTAAGTACCTTGCTGACTTCGAATACATCTCTGCTTCTGACAGATAAGATTGACAAGAATGATGCAACTTATTTACAGTGGGAAAATGATGAGAGTATTAGTTTGTATACGTATTTAAATTATGCTATATCCCAGAACTGGGTAGATACTTCGCTGCTTAAGAATTATCTGAATGAGGACAGTACATACAATGATTTGAATGAGACTTATCAGGGACTTGTAAAACTGATTCTTTCCAAACTTTCTCAGGATTCCCAGTTTGATAAGCTGATTTACAGGTATATGATTCGTTCCGGTGAAATTACAGGAAGACAAATCTGTATGATGCTCTATGAGCAGGGAGTACTGGATTATGACGAAACTCAATATCAAAATCTGGACAGAGGTGCAATATCCGCATATGATTTTGTGCGCAATGCAATTGATAATCTACAGATTACTCCGGGACAGCTTGGACTGGAGCCATGTACAGGGTCTGTTGTTGTGACAGATCCCAATACAGGAAAGCTGCTGGCATGCGTCTCTTATCCGGGATATGATAATAACCGGCTTGCCAATACCATGGATTCTGCATATTACAGTAAGCTGCTGCATGATCAGGCATCACCGCTTTATAATAATGCGACACAGGAACGAACCGCACCTGGTTCTACGTATAAACCACTAGTTGCTGTTGCAGGTCTGACAGAGGGAGTGATCGATGCACAGAGTACCGTAACCTGTACCGGTGTTTATGATAAGACATATTTAAGCCCAAAATGTTGGATTTATCCGAAATCTCACGGTACTTTGAATGTAGTTGGCGGTATTCAGCATTCTTGTAATGTGTTTTTCTACGAAGTCGGTTATCGTCTTGGACTTACTGGACAGAGTACAGAATCCGGAGAAGAACGTTCGGAAGACCAGGGACTGGCGACTCTGGCAAAGTATGCAACATCCTTTGGATTAAATCAAACTACTGGAATTGAGATACCAGAATCAGAACCGAAGATATCAGATGAAGATTCTGTTCGTTCTGCAATCGGTCAGGGAACCAATAACTATACAACCACACAGCTTGCCAGGTATATTACAGCGGTTGCAAATAAGGGAACGGTATATAATCTTACTTTGTTAGATAAGGTAACGGATGTGTCTGGACAGGTAGTGGAACAGCAGCAATCAGATATATTGAATAAGATTACGGATGTTTCCTCCGGAACATGGAGTACCGTTCAACAGGGAATGCGTGCGGTTATTACAAGCAGCCATACTTATGATGTGTTGGGAGATTTTGAAATGTCTGGAAAAACAGGTACTGCACAGCAGAGTAAAACCCATGCCAACCACGGCTTATTTGTAGGGTTTGCACCGAGCAGTAATCCGGAGATTGCATTTGCGATTCGTATTAAAAATGGTTATGAATCTTCTTATGTAGGTCAGATAGGCCGGGATTTAGTAAGATATTACTATGGTCTGGCTGATTATAGTGAACTGGTAACTGGGAAAGCGTCTACGTTATCTGGTACGGTACACAGTGACTAAAGGGGTGAGAACGTGAAACAAAAAGTGATGATAAAGAGTAATAGATATGGATTGATTGTCTATATGGACCCACAGTCAGAGTTTTGTGAAATACTGGAAGAGCTTAAGGACAAATTTACAGAGTCTGCCCGCTTTTTCAAAGGAGCAAATATGGCAATTTCCTTTGAAGGGCATGCTCTGACGAGAGTACAGGAACAAGAAGTAATTGAAACCATTATAGAAACGGCAAAGGTTAATATTGTATGTATATTTGATAACAATGAAAATACGGAACGCCTGTATCAGAGCGTGGTGGAGCAGAGTCTGGAAGATATGCCAAGAAGAGAAGGACAGTTTTACAGAGGTACCTTAAAGAAAAGACAAGTTCTGGAATCAGAAAAGAGCATTATTGTCCTTGGGGATGTAGAGTATGGAGCTACCGTAGTATCTAAGGGGAATATTGTGGTGCTTGGAACAATTTGGGGCAATGTGCATGCGGGTGCAGCTGGAAACAAGAATGCGTTTATTGTTGCACTGTCTATGAAACCTCAGTCTCTCAGAATTGCCGATATTATGGAGAATCATATATATATCCGTAAGGAAGAAAAAGCGGAGGCCAAGATTGCATGGATGGATGGTAAGCGTATTTATATTGACCCACTGAAAGATCAAGATTGGTAGGAGGAGTATAAAATGGGCGAAATCATTGTTATAACATCAGGAAAAGGCGGAGTCGGAAAGACAACTACTACAGCAAATATTGGAGCAGGACTTGCTGAGATGGGGAAAAATGTTCTGGTTATCGATACGGATTTGGGGCTGCGCAACCTAGATGTGGTAATGGGTCTGGAAAATCGGATTGTTTATAATCTGGTGGACGTCATTGAAAGTAGATGCCGTCTGAATCAGGCCTTAATTAAGGATAGCAGATATGAAAATCTGTATTTGCTTCCGTCGGCACAGACGAAGGATAAATCAGCAGTTACACCGGAGCAGATGATAAAGCTTACCGCAGAATTAAAGCAGATGTATGATTATGTATTGCTCGACTGTCCGGCGGGAATTGAACAGGGATTTCAGAATGCAATTGCAGGAGCAGACAGGGCATTGGTAATAACGACACCGGAGGTATCGGCTATTCGTGATGCAGACCGTATTATCGGACTTCTGGAAGCAAATCGGATAAAGAAGATAGCGTTAATTATTAATAAATTGCGAATTGATATGGTAAAACGTGGCGATATGATGTCGGTGGAAGATGTCACGGAAATTTTGTCAGCAGACTTAATCGGAGTGATTCCGGATGATGAGCAGGTAGTGATTGCTACGAATCAGGGAGAGCCGGTAATAGATATGGATTCTTTATCCGGACAGGCATATAAAAATATCGCTAAACGTATTACGGGAGAGGATGTTCCCTTTCTCAATTTTGAAAAAACAAAGAGTATTTTGTCAAAACTGACTCATGTTTTTCGAAAGAATTAGGGAGGGAAAGAAATGAAGGTATTTGAAAAACGTGTGACGGCATCTTCTGTTATGGTAGCCAAAGAACGCTTAAAGACACTTTTGGCAGCGGACAGAGTACAATGCCAGCCGGATACATATGATATGTTATACAGAGAACTTTACGGCACGCTCAGAAAATACTTGAAAATTTCAGAGAAAGACTTTGATGTCAAAATTACAAGAAAAAAGATTTATATTACATTATCAGGAGAAGAACTGTGAAAATAACAAAAAAAATGAAACCATATCAACTAAAAGATTATAAATTCACACTAGTAATTACTGTGCTTGTACTGACCGTCTTAGGAGTCATGGTAATTGGAAGTGCAAAAGCATCTGTGCAGAATAAACAGATTCTGGGACTAGGGATTGGAATCATTGCCATGGTGGTAATTTCACTGCTTGACTATGTGTGGGTCTTGAAGTTTTACTGGGTTTTATATTTTTTTAATATTGCAATGCTTATATTTACAAGGTTTTTTGGAACTGAGGTAAATGGAGCAAAACGATGGATAGATTTGAAAGTGACAACTTTCCAGCCTTCAGAAGTGACGAAAATTATTATGATATTATTTTTTGCAAAATATCTGATGGATCATGAAGATACAATTAATACTCCGAAAACAATCCTTACCTCTATAGGACTGATGATACCGACCCTGATTTTGATAGTGAAACAACCGGATTTGTCTACGACAATTTCACTGGCAGTCGTATTTGGAATCGTGATGTTTATTGGTGGATTGAGTTATAAATTGATTGGAGCTGTATTTGCAATTCTGATTCCTGCAGCAGTGATTTTTATCAGTGCCGCTGTACAACCCAATCAGAAGTTTTTACAGCCTTACCAACAGAAACGTATTCTTGCCTGGCTGGAGCCGGAAAAGTATGCGGATGATGAAGCATATCAGCAGATGAATTCTATTATGGCAATTGGTTCAGGTCAGCTTACAGGGAAGGGTTTGAATAATAACACAACAACATCTGTAAAAAATGGAAATTATATTTTGGAGCCGCAGACGGACTTTATTTTTGCAATTGTAGGTGAAGAATTAGGATTTATAGGTTGCTGTATTGTGATTGGACTGTTATTATTAATAGTGATACAATGTATTCTAATTGGAATGCGGGCCCAGGATCTTGCCGGGAGGATTATCTGTTGCGGAATAGGAGCGCAGATAGGAATACAAGCCTTCATTAATATCAGTGTTTCAACGGGGATTTTTCCGAATACCGGCATTCCGCTTCCATTTGTAAGCTATGGATTGACTTCTCTTGTCAGCATGTATATGGGAATTGGATTTGTGCTAAATGTTGGTTTACAGCCTAAAAAGTATCAATAGATAAAAATAGAAATAAAAGAGGGGGAATGAGCATGAATATTGGACTCATTGCACATGATTCAAAAAAAGCTTTGATGCAGAATTTGTGCATTGCTTATCGTGGAATTTTAAGTAAACATCAGTTGTTTGCTACTGGTACAACCGGAAGATTGATTGAAGAAGTGACTAATTTATCAATTCATAAATATTTAGCAGGGCCTCTTGGTGGGCAGCAACAGTTGGGAGCACAGATTGCACAGAATGACATCGATGCACTGATTTTCCTACGCGATCCTTCGAATCCAAAACCGCATGAACCGAATGTAAATGATGTGATTCGTCTCTGCGATGTGCATAATATCCCTATGGCAACGAATCTTGCTACAGCAGAGATTATTATTTTAGCTTTAGACAGAGGAGATTTGGACTGGCGTGAAATGTACAAATAAGTGGACAATGTCTGTGATATGCAGTATTCTGATTTTGACGATTTCCGTGTGTGGCTGTGGCAGCAAAAATCAGAAGTCTATTGCAGAATATGAAAAAGAAAATTACAGTAAGAATTTATATACCGGAAGATTATTTGCAGAAGATTTATGTGTATCAGAGTCGAATGTAGAACTGGACGGTTATGAGGAAGATACAACTGTGCAGGCGGCAGCTCTTTTTGCTCAGACCGATAAGAATGTATTATATTCCTATTCTGCCCATAAGAAGGTTTATCCTGCAAGTATTACAAAAATTATGACTGCACTTCTTGCTTTGGAGAATGGTAATCTTGAGGATGAAGTGGTAATCAGTGCTAATGCGGATGCTTCCAGTTTTCCAGTGGCAGCGCAGGTGTGTGGGATAAAAAAAGGACAGACATGGACGTTAGAAGCACTTCTGAACGCGTTACTATTATATTCGGGAAATGATGTGGCTGTTGCAATTGCAGAGCATATCGGAGGTACGGAGGAGAAATTCGTGCAGATGATGAATGCACGCGCAAAGGAACTGATGGCATGTAATACACATTATTGCAATCCACACGGGCTGCATGAAGATGACCATTATACTACGGCATATGACATTTACCTGATTTTTCAGAAGTGTATACAAGATGAAAGATTTGTAAATCTTATCAATCAGGATGCTTGTACAGTAAGTTATAAAAATGCAGATGGCAGTACTTCTCAGGCAACCTTTCATGCAACGAATTACTATGCAAAAGGACTTGCGGAAAAACCGAAGAATGTTACCATTCTTGGCGGAAAAACCGGAACTACGGATGAAGGGGGATATTGTCTTGTCCTTTTGGAAAAAGATACTGCCGGTAAAGATTATATTTCAATTGTAATGGGAGCGGAGGCAAAGAGTGTGTTATATCAGGATATGACCAGTTTGATCGAAGCAATTCCGTAAGAAATGCAAATACAAACAGGAGGGGCATCACGTATGTGCGGTACCCCTCTTCCTTGTGTAATGTCCGGTAAAAGGTGTGAAAATACATCATCGAATTTATAGTTCGGACATGCTGTTCATACGTCCGTAAAGACTGATGAGGTAAATACCACAGAGTCCGACAAGTGTGTAGATAATTCGACTAATCCATGTAAGACTTCCGAATATCCATGCAACTGCATCGAAACAGAAGATGCCGATGAGGAGCCAGTTTATGGCACCAATGATTACAAGAGTTAGAGCGGTATTATCAAACCATTTCATGTTCGTGTTCCTCCTTGCTTAATCTCATTTAATCTCAGAAATAGTATGTACCGAAAATATTTATTTATTCAGGAAAAGAAAAATGTTATATTATGCATATTCAGATTATTTAAAACAAAAATATGGAGAAAAAGTTTATAAATTGCCGATTAATCTTCCAGTTACCTGTCCAAACCGAATCAATGGCAGAGGATGTGCTTTTTGTGCCGGCGCAGGGACGGGATTTGAGGCAATGAATTCATCAAATGGTATAACGAAGCAGCTTGAAAAGACACAGGAATTGATTATACGTAAATACCATGCAAGTAAATACATTGCGTATTTTCAGAATTATACCAATACATTTTTGCCAGTTGAAGAATTTCGTATATATCTTCAGGAAGCTGCTGCATTTCCGAATATTGTGGAAATTTCTGTTTCTACAAGACCAGATTGCATTACGAAGGATTATCTGGATGTCATGCAGGAGATAAGAGAACAAACTGGAATTGAAATGACAGTAGAACTTGGGCTTCAGACGGCTAATTACCACACACTTGAGAAAATAGACAGGGGACATGGATTGGCAGAATTTATTGATGCAGTGCTCATGATAAAGCAATATTCAGGCTTCCAGATTTGTACCCATGTAATACTCAATCTTCCCGGAGATACATTTGCGGATGCAAGGGAAACAGCACGAATTCTTACTGCGTTAGGTGTAGATATTGTGAAGCTCCATTCGCTTTATATTTCACCTGATACAAAATTATATGAATGGTATCAGGAAGACAAGATTACTTTGTGCTCCAAAGAGGAATATTTTGAAAGAGTGATTACATTTTTAGAGCAGATTCCTGAGACCGTTGCAGTAGAACGTTTATTTTCGCGTATCCCGGAAAAAGATGCTGTGTTTTCAAATTGGGGATGCAGCTGGTGGAAACTGAAGGATGAACTTCTTCGAAAAATGGAAACAGAGAATCGTTACCAGGGAAAAGAATGCCATTATTTAAACGGTGCAGCACTTGGCAGATTGAAATAGAAAGTGGGAGGTCTTTTCATGGATGAGAATAAAGATGTCGTCAGCATTAAAAAATATAAGAAAAAACCACATTTGAATATTGGTGTCATTTTGTTTGGAGTTATCTTTTTTTATTTGATTATCACAATTGTCCTGTATCTCTCCGAGAGCAAGACGGCTGTTTATGAAGTGCGTGAGGGCAGTATCCTGAAAGATACTTCTTTTACTGGAATTGCTTTGCGGGAAGAAAACGTGGTTTATGCAGAAAAAGCTGGATATGTAAATTATTTCTTTGAATCAGGAAAGAAAATTGCGACAGGGAAAAATGCCTATGTACTTACGGCGAATGCCATTTTGGATGACAGTGCACAGGATTCTAATGATGAAGTAAATTTAGGTGCGGACAACTGGAGCAGCCTTTTGCAGAAAGTACAAGGATTTAATGATAGTTTTAACCAGAATGAGTTTCAGACAGCTAAGACACTCCGGGATGAAACAAGCACGGTTCTGCAGAATAATACAACGCAGAACAGGGTTGCAAGATTAAATGAGTTCTTAGGAACAGAAGCCGGAAGCGGAGCATCTATATATACATCAACGGACGATGGGATTATTTGTTATTCTATTGACGGGTATGAGGGGCTTCGGTCTGGTGATGTGACAGATACGGAGCTTACCAAGAGTAATTATACTAAAATTTCACTGGTAAATAATACACAGGTAAAAGCAGGAGACCCGGTATACCGATTAGTGACGAGTGAAGATTGGACACTGGTAATCAAGCTTTCCAAAGATATGGAAAAATATTTCCTGGATGAAATGGGGGATAAGGAAAGTAAATATGTCAAGCTGCGTTTTGTAAAAGATGACCAGACAGTATGGGGAAATCTGAAAATCTATCATTCAGGTACAGATGATGCATACGGATGCATCAGTTTGTCGGATTCTATGATTCGTTATGTAGATGACAGGTATCTGGATGTGGAAGTGATTTTGGAGGACGAATCAGGACTTAAGATCCCGAAATCAGCGGTTGCAGAGCAGGAATTTTACACAGTGCCAGAAGATTATCTGACAGGTGGTGGTTCGACTTCAAGTACGGGTGTTCTGCGTCAGAATTCCAAAAAAGGAACGGTGGAATTTGTGGAAACCAGTATTTTCAGCCGCGATATTGAAAATGGAATTGTTTATTTGCGGAAAGCTCAGCTTCAGGATGGAGATATTCTTGTAAAGCCGGAATCTACAGAGACAATGACTTTGTCTGAGAAAACCATATTACAGGGTGTTTATAATATTAACAAAGGATATGCAGTATTTACGCAGGTAAAGATTTTGTGTGAAAGTGAAGAATACTATATTATCGAAGAAGGAAATAAATATGGTTTATCCAATTATGACCATATTGCATTAGATGGAAGTAATATTCGGGAAAATGACATTATCAGTCAATAAGGAGATGGGACAATGATAACGGAAAATTTACAGGATGTAGAGAAAAGGATTGTTGCAGCGTGTGAACGTGTTGGCAGAAAGCGAGAAGAAGTAACGCTTGTAGCAGTCAGCAAAACAAAACCAATTGAAATGCTGCAGGAAGCTTACGAAGCAGGCTCTAGATATTTTGGTGAAAATAAAGTACAGGAGCTGGTGGACAAATATGAAGTAATGCCGAAAGATATTCACTGGCAGATGATTGGACATCTGCAGAGAAATAAGGTAAAATATATCGTTGATAAAGTAGATATGATTCATTCGGTGGATTCCATCCGTCTGGCAGAAGAAATTGACAAAGAAGCTGCTAAAAAGGGTGTGATTGTAAATATTCTGTTAGAAGTTAATATGGCTAAGGAAGATACAAAATTTGGACTTATGCCGGAGGATGTGATGGATTTTGTGGGTGAAATTGTCAGATTTGAGAATATCAGAGTACAAGGATTGATGACAATAGCACCATTTGTAGATAATCCGGAAGAAAATCGTAAATATTTTGCTAACTTAAAAAAATTATCTGTTGACATTGCAAAGAAAAGAGTGAATAATGTTAATATGAGTGTTCTTTCGATGGGGATGACCAATGATTTTGAAGTTGCGATTGAAGAAGGAGCAACGATGGTTCGTGTGGGAACCGCGATTTTTGGCAGGCGAAATTATATTCAGTAGATTAATTGTACAACAGATAGGAGTGTAAAAAATGGGTGTTTTAGATAAGTTTTTGGATGTAATCAAATTATCAGATGATGAGTATGATGATGACGATTTCTTTGAAGATGATGATTTTGACGACGATTACGAAGAGGAAAAGCCAAAAAAAGGACTCTTCAAGAGAGAAAAGCCGTCTTATGATATGGATGAAGAGGAAGAAGAATATGAGCCGAAGAGAAGCGGACGTGCAAATAACAGCAAGGTTACACCGATGCGTCAGCCGGCAAGAAGGAGTGCTCCAGCAATGGAAGTATGTGTAATTAAGCCGAATAATATGGAAGACAGCAGAGAAATTACAGAAACGCTTCTTGGAGGACGGACTGTGATTTTAAATCTTGAAGGACTGGATTTGGAAGATGCACAGAGAATTATTGACTTCATTTCCGGTGCAACATTTGCAATTGATGGTAACCTTCAGAAAATTTCTAACAGTATTTTCCTTGTTACTCCTGCGAATGTAGATATTTCCGGTGATTTACAGGATTTACTTGGTTCCTCTTTAGGTGCACCGGCAATTCAGAATCGTTACTAAGCTGACAGTCGGTTTTATATGGTGGGAAACGAGAATGGAAAAAGAAGAGACTTTGTTGCGTAAGCGTTTTGTAGAATTATCCAATACAGCTTATCAGCGTGGAATTACAACTTACTCAGATTTCCTGAATTTGAATGAACTTAATATTTTACATACTACGCCAAAGGATTTATTTCCGGTTCCATACCGTACCTTTGGCGGGTATATTCAATCCGAGCGTCAGATGGCTGCATTTCTACCTGATGCTTTTTCTTTGTATATGGAGGAGAAAGAAATACACCAGATGTACCCTATGCAGATTCTGAAGATTACACCGGTTCACGCAAAATTTGCGGAGGAACTTGGGCATAGAGATTATCTGGGGGCACTTTTGAATTTGGGAATTGAACGTACAAAAATTGGAGATATACTGGTACAGGAAAAAACAGCGTATGTATTTGTCCATGAATCTATGGCAGACTTTCTGGTAAAAGAACTGGTAAAGGTGCGACATACGGTTGTGCTTCCGTCCATAGAGGATTCGGCAGATTTTGTATATGAGCCCAAATTCGAAGTCATCAGGGGAACGGTTTCTTCTGTTCGGTTGGATGCTCTGTTATCTTTAGCGTTCCAGTCCTCCAGAAGCAAACTGACACCGCTGATTGAGGGCGGCAGAGTGTATGTAAATGGAAAACTGATTACAAGTAATGCGTACCGTGTGAAGGATAATGATATTATTTCTGTCCGTGGAATGGGTAGATTTCAGTTTAAAGAAATTGTATCCCAGACCAAAAAGGGACGATATTGTATTGAATTGTACAAATATGTGTAAAAAGGAGAACATGATGGAAAAATATACGAAAACCAAGGAGTGCATTTGGGCAATTTTGTGTGTAATCGTTCTGACTGCTTTTGACCAGTTTACAAAATTGCTTGCACTTAGACAGTTAAAAGGAAATGAGCCGTTTGTTCTATGGAAGGGTGTATTTGAACTTCATTATCTGGAAAATCGTGGTGCGGCTTTTGGAATTTTACAAAATCAGCAGATTTTTTTCGTGTGCATTACCATTATTATGGTAATAGTGATTGGCGCAGGCTTTTGGCGGACTCCAAAGGATAAGAAATTCTTGCCAATGAAGATTACGCTTGTATTTTTGCTTTCCGGAGCAATCGGGAATTTTATAGATCGGATGATCCGGGGCTTTGTGGTTGATTTCTTTTATTTCAGTTTAATTGATTTCCCAATTTTTAATGTGGCAGATATTTACGTGACAGTCAGCTTTGTGGTTCTGGCTGTACTGATACTCTTTGTATACAAAGAAGAGGACTTGGCAGTCTATACGCCAAAAAAGAAAAAATAAAAGAAAAGGTAGAATTCATGAAGATTCAGGAATTTCAAGTAGAAACAGAAACGAACGAACGAATTGATAAATTCTTGTCTGTTCAGATGGAAGAGCTGTCGCGCTCTTATGTGCAGAAACTCATTAAAGATGGTAATGTAAAGGTTGATGGAAAAGCAGTAAAGGCAAATTACAAACTGAGTTATGATGAATGGATTCAGGTCACAATTCCAGATCTTACAGCACCAGATATTGTGCCGGAAAACATTCCGTTGGATATTTTATATGAGGATGAGGATATTCTGATTGTAAATAAACCAAAGGGAATGGTTGTTCATCCTGCTGCAGGGCATTACAGCGGAACGTTGGTAAATGCATTGATGTATTATTGTGGAAACTGTCTGTCAGGAATTAACGGTGTTATGCGGCCGGGAATTGTTCATCGAATTGACATGGACACAACAGGTTCTCTTTTAGTATGTAAAAATGATTTTGCACATCAGAATTTGGCAGAGCAGCTGAAAGTACATTCTATAAAACGGGTGTATCATGCAATTGTGCATGGAAACATCAAAGAAGACAGTGGAACCATAAATGAACCGATTGGCAGGAATCCTACGGAGCGGAAAAAAATGTGTGTCAATCATCAAAACGGAAGAGAAGCAGTTACACATTATAAAGTGTTGGAACGCTTTGGTAATTATACCTATATTGCCTGCAAGTTAGAAACAGGAAGAACTCACCAAATCAGAGTACATATGGCAAGTATTCATCATCCGTTGCTTGGTGATCGGGTATATGGTCCGCAGAAATGTCCGTTTCCGGAATTACAAGGTCAGACGCTTCATGCGAAAGTCCTTGGAATTACTCATCCAAGGACAGGAGAATATTTGGAGGTAGATGCACCGCTTCCAGTATACTTTGAAAGATTGCTTCAAAAGTTAAGATAAAATTAAAATTTGAGAGAAATTGAATAAAAAACGTAAATTTGTATACATTTTTCTCATTATAGGATATAATATATCTGTACATATTGTATTTATGTACATGATAAGGAGCGTGATGATTATGAGTAAAACAAATATGATTATTACAATAGGACGCCAGTTTGGAAGCGGTGGAAGAGAAATTGGTATGAAGCTGGCAAAGGATTTGGATATCGGATTTTACGATAAAGAGATGTTAGAAAGAGCATCAAAAGACAGTGGAATCTGTAAAGAATTGTTTGAAACTCATGATGAGAAACCAACCAGCAGTTTTTTGTATTCGCTGGTAATGGACACATATTCTATGGGATATTCTTCTAGTACATATACAGATATGCCGCTGAATCATAAGGTATTTCTGGCACAGTTCGAAGCAATTAAGAAAATCGCAGAGGAAGGTCCATGTGTATTGGTAGGACGTTGTGCAGATTATGCCCTAGAATCCTACGAGAATGTATTGAACGTATTTATTCGTGCAGATTTGGAAAGCCGTATCCGCAGAATCGCAAGAGATACAGATTCAACCGATGCTAAGGCAAAAGATTTAATTATCAAACAGGACAAAAAGAGAGCAAGCTATTATAACTATTATACCAATAAAAGATGGGGGGATGCAGAAAGCTATGATCTCTGCCTGAACAGTTCTAAGTTAGGAATTGACGGCACAGTAGAAGCAATCAAAGATGTGCTTGCAAGATGTGAAACAGCAGGAAAAGTTGTTTTGTAATTGAGGTTTATTTAAAAAAATGATTGTAATATCAGACATAAAATGGGGCGGAGCGATCCGCCCTTTTGTATAGTGAAATGGTAATGACATTCATACTTGAGAAGGAGAATTTTATATACCAGAAAATACAAGAAATGATTGCCCAACCAGTTTGAAAATGGTAAGATATATCCGGTAAGAATTATACAAATAAGAGATTTTATAGAATGGAAAAGAGGATATAGATAGAATGAAGTTTGTAATTCAGAGAGTGACAGAAGCCAATGTGAAGGTAGATAATAAAATAATCGGTGAGATTGGCAAAGGATTTATGGTACTAATCGGTGTGGGTCAGGAAGATACCAAAGAAATTGCCGATAAAATGATAAAAAAGATGGTCGGATTGCGTATTTTTGAAGATGAAAATGGTAAAACCAATTTATCACTTGCTGATGTAAACGGCCAGTTATTACTGATTTCTCAATTTACACTTTATGCAAACTGTAAAAAAGGAAACCGCCCAAGTTTTATTGAGGCAGGCGCACCGGATATGGCAAATGAGATGTATGAGTATATCATCAGTGAATGTAAAAAATCAGTTCCGGTGGTTGAAAGAGGTTGCTTTGGAGCTGACATGAAGGTATCCCTGGTCAATGATGGTCCATTCACAATTGTTCTGGATTCTGATAAGTTATAAATGGGATAAATCATAAATAAAAAGAAGAGAATTATCAAAAAAGAGTTATCCAATAAGAATAAGATGAAAATGAGAAAAGGAGAATCAAATATGAGTTATGATGCATTAAACAACAAGATTTTAGAGATGAAAGAGGATATTCTTGCATCCATTCAGCAGAATATGCGCATTGAAAGTGTACGTGGAGAAGCCAAGCCAGAAGCTCCATATGGAGAAGGTCCGAAAGCCGCACTTACAGATGTACTTGAATTAGGAAAAAGACTTGGATTCAAAACAGGACATGCAGATAACCGTATGGGATGGGTTGAATACGGTGAAGGTGAAGAGATGGTTGGTGTATTAGGTCATGTAGATGTAGTACCGGCAGGAGCAGAAGGCTGGACTTATCCTCCATTTGCCGCAGAAATCCATGATAATATTTTATGGGGACGTGGATGTCTGGATGATAAAGGTCCAGTTATTGGGGCTGTCTATGCACTGAAAGCAATCCGTGATTTACAGCTTCCAATTGACAGACGAATCCGTGTGTTATTCGGTTCCGATGAAGAATGTGGATGCTCATGTGCAGAGTATTATGTAAATAATGGTTATGAAATGCCGACTATCGGTTTTACTCCGGATGGGGATTTTCCGCTTATATTTTGCGAGAAAGGAATGTCACATTTCATTATTGGTGGAGATGTGAAAGATAAAGGTAACATCGAAGTAGAATATTTTGGCGGTGGACTTGCATTAAATGTGGTTACACCAAAGTGTAAATTGATTGTAAAGGGAAAACTTAATGTAACACCAACTGAAGGTATTACAGTTACAGAAGAAGATGGAAAGACGATTGTAGAAGCAGTAGGATTAAGCGCACATGGAAGTACTCCTGAATTGGGCATAAACGCTGCAATTAAGCTGTTAAATGCAGTAAAAGAAAATCATTTTGGCGGAGATTTCCAGCGTTACATGGATTTCATCTTAAACAAGATTGGAACAGAAGTTCACGGAGAATCTATGGGTGTACATTATACAGATGAAGAAACAGGAGAAACTTCTTTAAATCTTGGTGTACTTCATTTTGATGATAAAGAAATGTCATTTACATTGGATATTCGTTATCCTAAAAATGCAGAAGCAGAAGTGGTAGATGCAAACGTGGTTAAACGCATTACAGAGGCAGGCTTTGTGGTACGTGAAAAGACAAATGCGCATCTGTTATATGTTCCAAAAGATTCAGAACTTGTTACAAAATTGATGAGAGTATTTAAAGAAGAAACCGGAAGAGATGATAAGCCGCTTGCAATCGGTGGTGGAACTTACGCAAAAGAATTCCCGAATATGGTTGCGTTCGGACCATGCTTTGTAGAAGACCCTGCAGTCATTCATCAGCCAAATGAGAGAGTAGAAATTGATAAACTGATTCAGGCAATCCAGATTACTGCTGCAGGTATGTATGAATTGGCTGTAAAGTAAAATAAAATATATGACAAACAATAAATAATAAATATAAACTAAAATAAGTCCTATACGAAATGAAAGTACTTTCGCTGGGACTTATTTTAGTTGAATTCATATTAGGTTCAATTATTAACTGAAAATTAATCGAAAAGTTCGAGCGTTTTTTCTGCAAAACGTTTTCCGTAAATAGTAAAATAGTCTTTGTAATGGTCCATTCCATTAAATGTTTCCATATTGTTATTTACACCAACTGGACCAAGGTGGATTACGGGTTTTCCGTAGGATGCACCACCTGAGTAACAAAGCATGCCATTGACCATTTCAATTGTCAAAATAGAATGGATTACCTGAGTTCCTCCACCGTGAGTATATTGTTCTGTTGCAAATGCACCACCGAGTTTTCCTGCAAACCCTAATTTCCCTGCGTTTGCAAGCAACCATCCGTGTATATTTGGTGTCATTTGAGCAGCATAAGAAGGAGAACCAACCACGATCCCTTTGGATTCTCTTATAAACTCCTCATCAATTGATTCAATGGAAAATGTTTTGGCATCTATGTCGTTGACCCTATTCATTCCTTCAGCAATCCACTCAGCGGCTTGTTTTGTATTCCCTGTTTTGGAATCATAAAAAACTGCCATCTTCATAAATAAAAGCTCCTTTCTCTAAAAATGTATAGTTTATATCTTTAATTTACTATAACACATTAATGATTTGGAAAGTGATTTTTTGTATATTATTAAGATTCTTGATTTTCTTAACAAAATTATTTTTAGTTTTTATGGTTCCCGTAGTTTTACTACATTAGCTGCCCTACGTTTGCGGTCCTCATCAGAGGCTGCATAATGCTTTTTGGTGGTGTTTACGTCTTTATGGCCTAAGACATCGGCTACAAGATAAATATCGCTTGTTTCGCGGTATAGGGCGGTTCCATAGGTGCTTCGCAATTTGTGTGGAGTAATTTTCTTGGAAGTTACCTGACTGGCATATTTTTTTACCATATTTTCGATTGCCTGAACACCCATGCGTCGTTTCTGAGTTGACAAAAAAAGTGCATTTTCATATCCAGACTGTGGTGTGATTAAGGCACGACTATTATCAAGATAATTTTTTAACGAAGTTTCAACTTCATCACCAAAATATACAACTGATTGATTTCCGCCTTTACGTGTGACGGTAATACAGTTGTTATTAAAATCAATATCTGTCAAATCCAGTCCAACGCATTCGGATACACGGATTCCGGTTCCAAGTAAAAGCGTCAGAATTGCAATATCCCGGTCTTTGGTTTTCTCATAATAAAGTTTGGCCTGCCCAGAAAGTGTTTCTCCACAATTTTCTACATAATCCAGTAAACGGGCAACCTCATCGGAATCCATTTTTATAATCGCTTTTTCGTGAAGTTTAGGCATGTTTACCAATAAGGTAGGGTTTTTATGGATAAGCTCTCTTTTGTAATAATAGGCATAAAAACTTCGTAAAGAAGACATTTTACGGGAAAGTCCTTTTTCTGTATTGGTAACAAGCCTCTGATTAGAAGACTGATATACCTTTAAATATTCCTGATATTCCTCAATATCCAGAGGAGTCAAATCTTCTAAATCAGTGATACGAAAATCTGTCATCTGAAAATCCTTGAATTTTGGATTTGTTTCTAACAGAAATTGAAAAAACACACGGATATCATATGCATAAGAAATTCGTGTTCTCGGTGAACTGGTTGGTTCAATAGAACGAAAATAATCTTTCGCAAATTCCGGTAAGGTATTCAGTACACCACGTAGTTTAATCGTATTATCAATATATACTTGTTTTTGATAACTATTGCTGGATTCACCTGACATTTTAGGTCCCCCTTTATATAAAATCATAAAAAGAGATACATCTATTGGATAAATCTGTATTTGTCTTATAGATTGGTATCTCTTTCTAAGATATAATAATTGGTATGTTTTGTCAAATTATTATATAATTGTTTCCTGCTTATCAAATTATTAAATTATCTTTTTATTTTTTGTAGATTACTCTTGTGTCGCTCAGCATATCGTGCAGAGCTGCTTTATCCTGATTTGCTATAGCACAAAAGTAACCAATATATAAAATTATTTTTGATAAAAATCTTCCAATGGTTTCACGGTATAAAATATCAAAAAAAGAATATTTTTCCGACAAATCAGCGGATACTACACGAATTTTTAACAGACGTTTTCCTAATGTAGCACCGGTAAAGTATGTCATTAAAACAAAATAGGCAACGCGCATGATATAGAGAAAAATATCACTTAATGAATACTGAAACAATATTTCATTGGACAGAAAATCTAAGCCAACAATATGCACGGCAATGAATAAAATGATTCGGATAATTAAAAGTCCAACAAATAAAATCAGATTGTCAATAACATATGCAAATAGTCGTACACCAAACCCAGCATACTGTTCTGCTGATGGCATTGCTGTACCATATTCAGTATTGTTGGTATTTGTACTACTGCTGTTCTTATCAGTGCTCTCTGAAGGAATGAATGTAGGCATCGTATTTGCCGACTCAGGAGAAAAGTTATCGGATGGATTGTCTACATAATGATATCCGGATGTAAACAGATTATCGTCATTAGTGTAATTGTTCTGCATAGTACATTAACACCCCACTCTCCATTTCTTCGGCCTTTTCAGATAAAATCTGAGATTCTGATTTTGGAAGGCTATTTGTTATCTTTGAAAAGATAGATGCAAAAATATTTTCTTCTGTTTCTGGCTGATACAGGTCATATACACCAAAGTATGAGCACATTTCATTTGTCATTTCATCATAAGAACTGATTTCATCAATTAAGCCATTGGATAGAGCCTGATTAGCTGTATAAGTACGTCCATCAGCCAGCTTTTTAACCGTTTCAACATCCATATTGCGTCCCAAAGCTACCTTGTCAACGAAAGATTCATAACTTTCCGCAATTTGTTCCTGATAGATGGAAATCTGTTCATCTGTGAGCAGACTACTGTCTTTGTTAGCGCCGCTTGTGATGCTTACATAGCGGATACCAAGTTTCTCATATAGACCGGATAAGTCATATGTAGAGAGAATGACACCGATAGAACCAGTTGTAGTATTCTTATTGGCATATATCTTGTCGGAAGCCATTGATATCATATATCCGCCCGAAGCCGCATAATGTGCCATATATGTCCAAATAGGTCTTCCGGTTTCTTTATATTCCATAAGCTTGTCATATAATTCTTCTGATTCATAGACAGTCCCACCGGGAGAATCAACATATAACAAAATTCCAGCATTATTTTCATCATCCATTAAATCGTCGATATAGGACATGGTTGTATTATGCTGATATCCTTCTGCTGTTTCAAAAATACTTGTGGAGGTCTGTTGCTGTATCGTTCCGGTTACTTGCACAACAGCAATATAGGATTCTTCTGGAAAGTCCTCCGAATCTGTAAAATCTGTTGATACAGATAAACTGTCTGCAAGTATTGCCTTGGATATGGTATGTGTAAATACGCTGGCAATACCTGTAAATACAAACAGAATAACTGCGATGATTAAACCGATGGTTTGTTTCTTCTTCATCTTTCGTGCCCTCTTTTTCTTTCATTCTGATGGTAGATAATTCCTTATCTCTTTATAGTATAAGAGGAATATTTATTTTCGTCAATTATTGGGTAAGATTAAATTTCACTGTAATATGCTACCGTCAGATAAGTACCTTCCTGAATAGAATCCATATCGATGGTTGAAATATGGTTGATAACTGCTATTTCATCAATATATTCATCAATGGAATCATATTCATCCGTCATATTATCACGTGCAATACTCCACAAAGATTCTCCGGATTGTACCTGAATACTTTTATAGCATTTATTTCTGACTGGTTCGCTGACATGGTTTTCATGAGCACTTGAGAAAGAACTTCCGAATATACAGCTGCATATTATTATTAATACAAAGGACAGGATGATTGTGTGCGAATGCTTTGCAGGATACTTCCGTGCTGCTGTACATTTCTCATTCTCAGAATACATGTTTGAATTTGAATAAGTATGATTGTTATGTGTTCTTTTTTTCATAATGGTGTCCTCCTGTGCTTCGCTCGTTTTGTTTCCTTTATTCATTTACCAAATAGTTTAAAGTGATATTGTTTAATGGTAAGAAACATAGATTGCTCGAAAATATGTTCCGGAACAAATGTTCTGATAAGAATATAGCACCTGAACAAATGTTTGTCAATGGATAAAAGCAAAAAATCGAACATATTTTCTAAACATTTGTTTGCTATTTTTATCGTAATATGATATTATGAAAAAAACGCAAAAAGAAATATTGCATTTCAAAAATAGATTTATCATAGTTGTAAATAATTGTTATGATTCAAAGGAGAGAGTAATATGGATAAAGGAAAGATTAGTAAAAAGCAAGAAGAGATTCTGGAATATATTAAGGCACAGATTCTGGAGAGAGGGTTTCCACCAGCAGTACGTGAGATATGTGAGGCAGTGAATTTAAAGTCGACTTCTTCTGTCCACTCTCATTTGGAAACGTTGGAAAAGAATGGGTATATAAGACGTGATCCTACCAAGCCTCGTGCAATTGAGATTCTAGATGATACGTTTAATCTGACCCGCAGAGAAATGGTGCAGGTTCCGATTGTAGGTCGTGTTGCTGCAGGGGAACCGCTTCTGGCAGAACAGAATATTGAAGAATATTATCCGATTCCGGTAGAATTTATGCCGAATAATGAATGCTTTATGTTGAAGGTCAGAGGCGAAAGCATGATTAATGCCGGAATTCTTGATGGGGATTATGTTTTGGTGGAAAAGAAAAATACTGCTTCTAACGGAGAGATGGTTGTGGCATTGATAGAGGATGGTGCCACAGTTAAAACATTTTATAAAGAGGAAGGAATTATCCGTCTTCAGCCGGAGAATGATAATATGGAACCATTTATTTTGGAAAAAGTTGATATTCTCGGAAAAGTAATTGGTGTATTTCGTTTTTTGAAGTAAAGAGTGAAAATTAGAAAAAGCTGATGCAGTGAACAAACTGCATCAGCTTTTTGTCGGTTATATGATATGACAATAATCGTATAATTTTATAATTCAGAAATATCTACCTGTTTTCCGTCACTCCAGATACGTTCCAGATCATAAAACAGGCGGTTTTCTTTATCGAATACGTGGATGATGATATCGCCAAAGTCCATGAGTACCCAGTTGCCAAGGCCCTGTCCTTCTGTCTGTTTTACCTGAAATCCTTCTTTTGCAAGTTCTTCTTCTGCATTGTCTACCAATGCTCTGACCTGACTTTCGTTGCTTCCGTTGCAGATAATAAAATAATCAGCAAGGACGGAAACCTGAGAGATATCGATAATTCTGATATCTTCTCCTTTTTTATCATCTAATGCCTGATAAGCAATTTTGGCCATTTTTTTTGATTTCTCCATATCCATAGCATTCCATTCCTTTCTTTTTAGCATATGTCTTTTGGTTTCTAGCTGTTTTACGACTAGAAAAGTTTGTTTTTATTCGTTTTGCAAATAGTGTCATAGTATAAAAAAGTCTGTTCTGTCATGGAGTCTATGACACGGTCCGTCTGCCTTAAGTACTCTAGAGAATCCTGAAGGATCTGATAGAGACATGCATCCAAATCACAGAATGCAAGTTTCCTTACTGCAGGAAGATTGGCTGTGTCTTTTCGTCCGGGTTCAATATAATCTGCAATATACAGTATTTTATCGAGTAATGTCATTTCCGGACAACCGGTGGTGTGTACGGAAATTGCGTGAAGTACTTCTCCATCTTCTATTCCATATACATTTTTTGCCAGATATGCACCGAGCTTTGCGTGTAAAAGCCCCGGATTAGCTTTTTCGGCCTCCGAAACTTCTAAGTGGTATTGTATACATAACTTCAGCTTTTCAGCTGAAGGAATGCATTTGGCGCAGTCGTGAAGCATTCCTGCAATCATTGCCTGTCTGATATTTCCATCATATTTCATAGCAAGACAAGCCGCAGTGTGCATGACTCCGATAGTATGGTCGTAACGATATTTATCCAGACTTTGTTTCAGTTTTTCGTCGAGTTCAAGCAATTCTTCTGTCATATAGCCATTCCTTTGTTATTCCTCTGTTATCAGTTTTTATCCGTCTTCAAATACAT
Source organism: uncultured Bariatricus sp. (assembly GCA_934307065.1). Classification (GTDB taxonomy): domain Bacteria; phylum Bacillota; class Clostridia; order Lachnospirales; family Lachnospiraceae; genus Allocoprococcus. The sequence goes on from CAKRCD010000011.1 coordinate 66,718, forward strand.
ATGATGTGTGAAAATATAATCAGCGACTTTTCGCGGAACCGGAAGTGTATTTTTTGGGGCTCCTACTGCTACAGCATGTCTGATTTCATGGGAAGAAACAGGAACAAGGGGTGTTTTAAGAAGCCGGATATCTCCATCGTATTTCCGGTTGAGATAGGCAATCTGCTGATTCATTTCCTCCGGTGTATCCATGTCATCTCTGTAAGCAGCCAGAATTGTGATTTTTCCGATAATTAATTCTGGATGAACCCATGATTCCATGGAAAACAGAGAGTCTGCACCCAAAATGAAATAAAAATGGTATTCCGGATATTTTTCACAAAAATGTGCAACGGTCTGATAAGAAAAGGACATTGTTGTTTTATCAGTTTCGTAGGTATTTAATTTAAAATAAGGGACATCTTCAATTGCAAGGGAGGTCATCGCAAGCCTGTCCTGAACATTTTTCAGAATTTCAGGAGTGTGCTTGTGTGGTGGATTCCCATTTGGAAGAAACCACACTTCATCTAAATGATAGAGCCGGTATGCATATTCCGCAATTGTCAGATGTCCATTATGGATGGGGTCAAATGTTCCGCCCATAATTCCTATTTTCATATTTTTCTCCAAATTGATTTAATAGACTGCATATCATGCTGATGGGATTAAATGCCCACCTACGATGTCTAAGGGATGTTTTGTATTTTGTACTCCTTTAAGGAAGAACAATTTTCTTCTTATCGTCCTTTCCCTCTTTGTACAGTACGATTTTTCTGCCGATAACCTGAACAATCTGTGAACGTGTTCTTTCGGCCAGTGTGTTTGCCATTTCGCGGATATCACTGTCACAATTCTGGAGAACATGAAGCTTGATAAGCTCGCGGGAAGCAAGTGCTTCTGATACGGCTGCTGTAAGTTCAGGCGTGACACTGGACTTTCCAATCTGGAAAATGTCATCCATTGTCATGGCAAGGCTTTTTAAATATGCGCGCTGCTTTGATGTCATAATTACAATTCCTTTCTGAAATTTATCTATATATGTTTCTTCTTTTATCTATTGTATCTTTTTAACGGAAGTATTCAAACTGTAATCCGTACATTTTGACAGTATCGCCTTCTTCAATACCGGCTTCTTCCAGTGCGTCCAAAATACCGCCCTCTTTTAAGAATTTCTGGAAGAAAGCGAATCCCTTTTCGGATTCCAGATTGGTATATCCAAGCATTTTTTCAATTTTCGGGCCTTCCACTACATACATATCGTCTTCTATTTCTACGGTAAATGGAAGGTCAGTATGGATGATTGCATCTTCTGGGAAGAATTCCTGTTCGAATACAATTGGCTTGCTATCCATTTTCTGAAGTTCACCGCTTACATAGTAAAGCAGGCTGCTGAGTCCCTCTCCTGTCACACCGGAAATTGGAAATACTTTGATTCCCTGTGGTTCAAATTCTTTTTTCAAGCGTTCTACCGGATCTTCGTCCTCTGAATAAATGAGGTCAATTTTATTGGCAGCGATGACTTGTGGACGGCTGGCAATTTCTTCGTTGTATGCTTTCAATTCTGCATTGATTGTGTAAATATCTTCCACCGGATCACGCCCTTCTGTTCCAGCAGCATCTACTACATGGATTATCAATTTAGTACGCTCTACATGGCGTAAAAATTCGTGACCAAGACCGATACCTTCAGATGCGCCCTCAATTAATCCCGGAATATCCGCAATAACAAACCCTTTTGCATCATCCAAATCTACTACACCGAGATTCGGAGACAGTGTTGTAAAATGATAATTAGCAATCTTAGGCTGTGCATTGGTTACACGGGACAGGAAAGTTGATTTTCCAACATTCGGAAATCCGACCAGTCCAACATCTGCAATCACTTTTAATTCCAGATTAACCCAGAGTTCCTGGGAAGGTTTTCCGGGCTGAGCATATTTTGGAGCCTGCATGGTAGCCGTTGCAAAATGCATATTTCCAAGACCACCACGTCCACCTCTTAAAACTACTTGTCGCACATTATCTCCGGACATATCTGCAATGACTTTATTTGTTTCTGCTTCACGTATTACAGTACCTTCCGGAACTTTTAAAATTATATCCTCTGCGTTTTTTCCGTGGCATCTTCTTTTCCCACCCTGCTCTCCGTCCGGTGCAACGTATTTCCGTTTGTGACGGAAGTCTGCAAGAGTGTTTAATCCTTTATCAATTTCAAAGATTACGTCCCCGCCACGTCCGCCATCACCGCCGTCAGGACCACCGTCTGGTACATATAATTCACGTCGGAAACTGCAGTGACCGTCACCGCCTTTTCCAGAACGGATATATATTTTTGCTCTGTCTGCAAACATGGAAATTCTCCTTTCAATTGGTTTGAATTTAAAATAAGGCCTCAAACTGGTTAGTTTGAAGCCTCTTGTTACAATGCTTATTCAGCTACTGGATAGATAGAAACCTGTTTCTTGTCTCTACCTTTTCTTTCGAAACGAACAACACCATCTACTAAAGCAAATAATGTATCATCTCCACCACGTCCTACATTCACACCTGGATGAATCTTTGTTCCACGCTGTCTGTAAAGAATGTTTCCGGCTTTTACAAACTGTCCGTCAGCTCTTTTAGCACCAAGTCTCTTTGATTCAGAGTCACGTCCGTTCTTTGTAGAACCAACTCCCTTTTTATGAGCGAAAAACTGAAGGTTTAATTTCATCATGGTTTACACCTCCTCGTATGTTAAATCCATATACTTTCTATAATCTTCATCGTTTGCAATTTCCTCTAAACCGAGTACCATTGCATTCAACAGAAGCAAAGCTTCTTTGCTGTGACTGCCCTTCAACTGAAAATCAATTCTGGCAGTTCTTTCATCAGATACAAGACTTGTCTCATCATCCGTAAATTTCTCAATGGAATTCACGGTGTTAATTGTCAAAACTGAAATAGCAGCGCAGACAATGTCATATCCTGCTTCGCTGTATCCGGCATGACCTGATGTACAAAAACCTACAGTCTGATGTTTTGCATTCTTATAAATTATTACTTTTACCATTGGAACACCAACTTGGGATTAAGCGTTGATTTTTTCAATCTTAACTGCTGTATACTGCTGTCTGTGTCCGTTTTTCTTGTGGTAACCTGTTTTTCTCTTATATTTGTAAACGATAACTTTTTTAGCTTTTCCATCACCAATAACAGTTGCTTCAACTGATGCACCTTCTACTACTGGTGTTCCAACTTTAAGTTCATTATCACTTACTGCAAGAACCTGGTCAAATGTATAAGTCTGTCCGGCTTCCACACCAAGCTTTTCTACTTTAATGATATCGCCTTCGGCTACTTTGTACTGTTTACCACCTGTTG
>CAKRCD010000012.1 GCA_934307065.1 uncultured Bariatricus sp.
GTCTTTATTAGCAAGGCCTTCATTCTTAAGAACAACATCCATTAAGCGCTTGGCGGCGGCAACAACACGATTAAATGCAGTATTGGCGCGTACACGGGAAGGTTTTTCAGCAGCACGCTTCTGGATACGAATGCCCGGATTTAGGATGGTGTCTGTTGCAAGGTCTACACATCCACCGGAAAATGGAGCAAAGGCAGGAATACCAAAACGGTCAGTGACAGTTTTTGCAAACTCCTCCGTGACAGTGTCTTCCCCATGAACAACAAATACGTGGGAAGGCTTTTTCTTGAAACCATCAATCCAGTTCAAGAGTCCGTTCATATCTGCATGACCGCTGATGCCTGCTAAAATAGAAATATGAGCGTTGACTTCAATGTTTTCCCCGAACAGCTTTACAGAGTCGGCACCTTCGACCAATTTGCGACCAAGGGTTCCTTCTGCTTGGTAGCCCACAAAGAGAATGGTACATTCTCTGCGCCACAGATTATGCTTTAAGTGGTGGCGGATTCGTCCGGCTTCACACATACCAGAGGCAGCTAGAATAACCTTTGGTGTTTCGTTAAAATTAATCATCTTGGAATCTTCGCTTGTTACGGAGGTTTTCAGTCCCGGGAATACCAGCGGGTTAATCCCCTGTTCAATGAGAGCAGTTGCATTTTCATCAAAGCAGGAATGGGTATTTTTCTGGAATACGCGGGTTGCTTCAATGGCAAGCGGACTGTCTACATATACTTCAAAGCCGGGATATTCCGGTAGAAGATTCTGCTCTTTAATCTGGCGGAAGAAATAAAGTAATTCCTGCGTTCTTCCAACTGCAAAAGATGGAATCACAACATTTCCCTGACGGGCAAAGGTTTCCCGTAATATCTTGACCAGTTCTCCGATGTAATCCGGTCGTACTGCTGAATGTACCCGGTTACCATAAGTGGATTCAATGACCAGATAATCTGCTTCTTCTACGAAACTTGGATCTTTGATAATTGGCTGATTGGTATTTCCTACATCACCGGAAAATACAATTTTCTTTTCTACCCCATCTTCGCAAATCCAGATTTCGATGCATGCAGAGCCAAGCAGATGTCCGATATCGGTAAAACGTACCTCCACACCTTCACATAGAGTAATACGCTGCCCATAATCCACAGGAGAAAGCAGTGCAATGGCAGCTTCTGCATCCTCCATAACATAGATCGGTTCGTATAATTCACCACCGGAACGTCTGGCTTTACGATTGCGCCATTCCGCTTCTGCTTCTTGAATGTGCGCACTGTCACGCAGCATAATATTACACAGATCTGCCGTCGCAAAGGTTGTCACAATCTCACCCCGGAATCCATTTTTTGCGAGTAATGGAAGATTGCCGGAATGATCGATGTGAGCATGGGTCAGCAGCACGTAATCGATATCAGAAGGCGGAATAGGAATTTCTTGATTTTCATATAAATCCGGTCCCTGTTCCATTCCACAGTCTATCAGGATTTTTTTGCCACAGACTTCCAGAAAATGGCAGCTTCCTGTTACTTCATGAGCGGCACCTATAAAAGTCAGTTTCATCGTGTCATCTCCCTTTTCCTTTTTTAGTTTCATTATACTATATTTTACAATGAAATGCTGTCAAGGGGTTAAAAATTTATAATTTATTTACAAAACTGCATAATCAAAAAGCATTTGGAAAAAATTCTACTAGCAAATGCAACAGGAGGCTGAAACATGGCAGTGAATAAAGTTGAGATATGTGGTGTAAATACTTCAAAATTACCCCTTCTGAAGGAAGAAGAAAAACGGAAATTATTTGCACAGATTCAGCAGGGAGATCAAGAAGCAAAAGAAGAATATATTAAGGGAAATTTACGCTTGGTGTTAAGTGTGATGAAACGGTTTCACACCAGTAATGAGAATCCGGATGATTTGTTTCAAATAGGATGTGTGGGGCTGATTAAGGCCATTAATAACTTCAATCCAGAGCTGGAGGTAAAGTTTTCTACTTATGCAGTTCCTATGATTGTAGGAGAAATAAGAAGGTTTCTGAGGGACAATAATTCAATCCGGGTCAGTCGTTCGTTAAAGGATACGGCATATAAGGCGATTTATGCAAAAGAAATGTATCGGAAAAAACATTTGAAGGAACCGACAATTGAAGAAATTGCAGAAGAAATTGGTATAGAGAAAGAGGATATTGTCTATGCATTAGATGCGATACAAAGTCCTATGAGTCTGCAGGAGCCTGTTTATAATGACAGCGGGGATGCGGTTTATGTGATGGATCAGATAAGTGACAAGAAAAACAAAGAGGATACGTGGGTGGAAAACTTGTCACTGCAGGCCGCTATGGAAATGTTGGAAGAACGAGAACGATATATTATAAAACTCCGGTTTTTTGAAGGAAGGACCCAGATGGAAGTAGCAGAAGAAATCCAGATATCACAGGCCCAGGTAAGCCGTCTGGAAAAAAATGCATTAAAAGAAATGAGACAGTATCTTGGATAAACATAAATTTGGGTTGAAATTTCCTCCGCTTCATACTATGATAATTGATATATTAATTACTGAATACAATGTGGCGAGGGAGGAACGCGATATGTATGAATATGAAGAAACATGCCTGCGTACATTCTTAAAGAATCAGGGGCAGCTGTTTGATGAACCGGTAGCGGAGACTTTGGAAGAAGCAGAAGCCTTTTTGGAGGACTGCATGGCAGTTGTTGTGGATTCCATAAAAGAAGTAAGAGAATATTTTGAAGAGAACGGCGCTGATGTGGATGGTATGAGCGATGAAGAACTGGAAGAAGCATCAGAAGTATTTGCATTAGAAAACGGACAGTATCTGATTGTAGAAGGCTAAGAAGTCGAAAAGTCGTAGTGTATGCTACGACTTTTTCCTTGTCAGGCATGCAACAAAAAGGTTCAGTGAACTTTTTTATCTGCCATAGAAACCTGATTCAATGCCTCTTCAATGGCATTGATAAGCAGGCGGGAGGTATAAGGAGTATCATCAGACAGAGTGATATTATCCAAGGATTGACCGGCACAAATCTGGTCGGCAATATTTTCCAGTGTGGGCTGCAACAGAGGGTACATGGCAGCTACAGATTCATCCAGATTTTGAAGGCGGATGGATTGGACTTTTTCAGAATCTACCACCACTTCTACCGCAAGATTCGTGTTGTTTAATTTAATAGCCGAAGTGTAAATTCCAGGTGTGTATACTTGTGCGCTTGTCTTTCTCACCTGATTTTTCGAGGAAAACATAAAGAAAAAGAGAATGGCAAGCAGAATAATAAGCACAGAGATAATGATGGTATAAATAATTTCTTTCATATGAAGTACAACAATTTTTGTTTTTGAACTCATGGAAACCTCCTGGAAGTGTAGATGATAAGCAATCCGTTTTTGCTTATAACAATATATGAGACGCAGAAAAGATTTATTCAGAAAACAGAAAGGTAAAGAAGATGTATATTATCGTAGGACTGGGTAATCCAGATAAGCAGTATGAGGGAACAAGACATAATGTAGGATTTGATGTGATAGATAAACTGGCAGAGAAATATAATATTTCCGTAGAAACAAAGAAGCACCGGGCATACATTGGAAAAGGCATGATAGAAGGACAGAAGGTAATTTTGGCGAAGCCACAGACTTATATGAATTTAAGTGGCGAGAGTGTGTTTAGCATGACGGATTATTATAAGATTGCACCGGAAGAAGAATTATTGGTTATCTATGACGATATCAGTCTGGATGTGGGGCAGCTCCGTATCCGTAAAAAAGGCAGTGCGGGGGGACATAACGGAATTAAAAATATTATTGCCCATCTGGGCACAATGGATTTCCCGAGAATTAAAGTAGGAGTGGGGGAAAAGCCGAAGGGATACGATTTGGCAGATTATGTTCTCGGTAAATTTTCCAAAGGAGAGCAGGAACTGATGGAAGAAGGTTATCGGAATGCCGTGGATGCGGTGGCTGCCATTGTTCAGGGGAATATCGAACAGGCAATGAATCAGTATAACAAGAAAAAGAAAGAATAGGATGTGATAGACAATGAAATCGTTTACTGCACCTCTTTTAGAATTAGCAGGATATGAAGAAATACAGAAGAAGTTTCGTGCCAGAGCAGGCATGACTCTGATTTCCGGGTGTGTGACTTCCCAGAAAACACATATGATATATGCACTTAGCGATGGCTGTCCATACACAGTCATCGTTCTTTCTGATGAAGAAAAAGCAAAAAAAATGTTGGAAGAATATCGTTTTCTGGATGAAAATGTGTGTTTCTATCCGGCTAAAGATTTCTTATTTTATCAGGCAGACATTCATGGAAAAGAGCTTATCAGACAAAGAATCGAAGCAATCCGCATGATGTTGGAAAAGGGTGAAGAGGGAGTCACGATTATCACAACCTTTGATGCATTTATGGATAAAATGGTTTCGAAAGAAAGCCTCAAGAAACAGATTATGATGCTGAAATCCGGTGATGTAGTTGACTTTGAAAAGCTGACTTCTCAGATATCATGTCTGGGGTATGAAAGAGAGGTTCAGGTAGACGGACCAGGTCAATTTGCTGTGCGTGGCGGTATTCTGGATATCTATCCATTGACGGAGGAACTTCCGATTCGAATTGAATTCTGGGGAGATGAAATTGACTCGATTCGTACCTTCGATGCGGATAGTCAGCGCTCTGTGGAAAATTTACAGGAAATCACAATTTATCCGGGAGATGAAAGGAAAGAAGGAAAGAGTGTATCCTTTCTTGATTACTTTTCTAAGGAAGATACCGCATTGTTTCTGGATGAACCGGTCAGACTGTTGGAACGAGGCGAACAGGTAGAAGCCGAGGTAAGAAAGGCAAGCGAGATGCGGGCAGCCGATTTGGAAGAAAAGGGAATTTCCTACGATGAACCGCAATTCTATAGTACAGAAGAAGTGACAAAGAAAATAAATAGTTTCTCGTCAGTTGGATTATCGGCACTTGAAAATAAATATAAATGTTTCCAGATAAATGAAGTTTATAATATTCAGGCAAAAAGTGTGAATCCATATAATAACAGCTTTGAAATGCTGACCCGGGATTTAACACGTCTGAAAAGAAGCAAATACCGTGTCATATTGATATCTGGTTCGCGCACCAGGGCAAAGCGTCTGGCAGAGGATTTACGGGATTATGATTTAAGCAGTTTCTATAGTGATACTTTAGAACGGGAAGTGAAGCCGGGGGAAATCATGGTCTGCTATGGACATGTGGAAGCCGGCTACGAGTATCCGATGATTAAATACATGGTAATTTCGGAGACAGATATTTTCGGAAAGCACAAGAAAAAGAAAAAACGAAAAACTTATGAAGGACAGAAAATACAGGATTTTGCGGATTTAAAACCGGGCGATTATGTGGTGCATGAAAATCATGGACTTGGTATTTACCGTGGAATTGAAAAGATTGAGGTAGATAAAGTCGTCAAGGATTATATGAAGATTTCTTATGCGGATGGAGGCAATCTCTACATCCTTGCGACCCAGCTTGATTTGATTCAGAAATATGCAAGTGCGGATGCTAAGAAGCCGAAGCTGAATAAATTAGGCGGACAGGAGTGGAACCGGACCAAGAAAAAAGTCCGGGGGGCAGTACAGCAGATTGCAAAAGATTTGGTAGAACTTTATGCTGTCAGACAGGAAAAGACCGGTTTCATTTATGAGCAGGATACTGTCTGGCAAAGGGAGTTTGAAGAAATGTTTCCGTTTGAAGAGACCGAAGATCAGCTGCTTGCAATTGAGGCTGTCAAAAAGGATATGGAAAGTCCGAAGATTATGGACAGACTGATTTGCGGAGATGTTGGATTTGGAAAGACAGAAGTTGCAGTACGTGCTGCATTTAAGGCGGTGCAGGAGAATAAACAGGTAGTTTATCTGGTGCCGACAACCATTCTGGCACAGCAGCATTATAATACATTTGTGCAGAGAATGAAGGATTTTCCGGTAAGAGTGGATTTACTCTGCCGTTTCCGGACACCGATGGAGCAGAAGAAAACGTTAGAGGATTTGGCTAAGGGACAGGTAGATATTGTGGTGGGAACTCACCGCGTCCTGAGTAAGGATGTCCGGTTCAAAGATCTGGGACTTTTGATTATTGATGAAGAACAGCGTTTCGGGGTACAGCATAAGGAAAAAATTAAGAAATTAAAGGATAATGTGGATGTTCTGACCTTGACAGCTACACCGATTCCACGTACTCTTCACATGAGCTTAATCGGGATTCGTGATATGAGTGTATTAGAAGAAGCACCGGTAGACCGTATGCCAATTCAGACCTATGTTATGGAATACAATGATGAAATGGTGCGTGAAGCTATTGAACGGGAACTTTCCAGGCAGGGACAAGTATATTATGTCTATAATAAGGTAAAAGACATTGCGGAGATTACAGATAAAATTCAGAAACTTGTTCCGGATGCCAATGTCTCTTTCGCACATGGGCAGATGGGAGAACGGCAGTTGGAAAATATCATGTATGATTTCATTAATGGAGAAATTGATGTACTGGTATCTACAACGATTATAGAGACTGGTCTTGATATTCCAAATGCCAATACGATTATTATCCATGATTCTGATAAGATGGGACTTTCCCAGCTTTATCAGCTCAGAGGACGTGTGGGCCGTTCTAACCGGATGGCATACGCATTCCTGCTCTATCGAAGGGATAAACTTCTGAAAGAAGTAGCGGAAAAACGTTTAACGGCAATCCGGGAGTTTACGGATTTGGGTTCCGGGGTTAAGATTGCCATGCGGGATTTGGAAATCCGCGGCGCAGGTAATCTTCTTGGAGAAGAACAGCATGGGCACATGGAGGCGGTAGGATATGATTTGTACTGTAAAATGTTAAATGAAGCAGTTAAATATCTGAAGGGAGAAATGCCGGAGGACGTCTATACAACAACGATAGACATCAATATCGATGCTTATATTCCTGATTCCTATATTCCGAATGAATATCAGAAGCTGGATATATATAAGCGGATTGCTGCGATTGAGACTGAGGAAGAACGGGATGATATGTTAGAAGAACTGATAGACCGTTTTGGCGAACCACCAAAGAAAGTTCAGCAGCTTCTGAGAATCGCGCAATTAAAAGCAATGGCCCATAAAGGATATGTTGTATCCATTGAGCAAAAGGGAGAACGGTATATTTTCACGATGTATGAAAAGGCAAAGGTAAATGTAGCGGCAATTCCAACCCTGCTTCAGAAGTATAAGGGAGATTTGACATTCAAAGCAGAAGAAAATCCTTATTTTGTGTATGAAAAACTGAAAAAGGGTAAAAAAGAAAAGGATGAACAGATTATAGAAAATGTAAGTGCAGTGATAGAGGACATTATTTCTTTGGCACAATAGTGTGCATTTTTTGTGAAAATGATTGCGGTATGATGAAAAAAAAGGTATACTTAACCAGTATATGAAAAAACGTATACGGAAGCATTAAGGAGGAAGATAGTTAGATGAAGACAAGATTCGCGGCATTAGCTATTGCGGCAGCTATGGCTGTATCTGCTTTAACCGGATGTGGGAGCGGAAATTTAAACAGTGATGACGTAGTGGCAGAATTTGGAGATACAAAAATTAAGGCAGGCGTGGCTGAGTTCTATGCAAGATATCAGCAGGCAAGCTATGAGGCTTATTATATGCCATATTACGGAGATAATATGTGGACCACGGAGGTCAGTGATGGAAGCACATATGAAGACAGTGTAAAGAATAATGCGTTGGATACATTAAAAACCATGTATGTGTTGGAAACACATATGGATGAATATAATGTGGAATATACTTCGGATGATGAGGCTGCCGTAGCAGAAGCAGCACAGGCATTCGTAGATGCGAATGATGGGGAAGCTTTAAGTGCATCAGCAGGTAATATTGAAAATGTAAAAGAGGTTTTAAAACTCATTACCATTCAGAGAAAAATGTACAATGCTATGATTGAAGATGCAGATACCGAAGTTTCGGATGATGAGGCTGCACAGAAGAGTATGAGTTATGCATTCTTCTCATTTGAAACTACGGACGACTCTGGAAATAAAACTACATTGGATGATGACGGAAAAGTTGCACTGAAAGAGACAGCCATGAATTTTCAGACAGAAGCAGCAAACGGAACCAAGACATTTGAAGAATGTGCAGAAAAAGCAGGTGTAGAAGCACAGACGGCAACTTTTGATTCTGACACAACATCTCCATCCACAGACCTTATCAAGGCGGCAGATGTGCTGGGAGAAGGACAGGTTACAGATGTAATTGAGACAGATAGCGGATATTATGTTGCAAAGGTTACAAGCATGCTTGACAGAGAAGCGACAGACGCAAAGAAGACATCGATTATTTCAGAACGTCAGCAGACACTGTACAGTGACCTTTGCAAAGAATGGGTAGAGGCTGCAGATATTACCGTACATGAAAATGTATGGAAGAAACTGGATTTTACAAAGCATGGTGTTACAATGAAGACACAGTCAAATACGGATAATACTGAGTCTGGTTCAGATAGTACTACAGATTCCAATACAGATAACACAGAATCCGGTACAGACACAAATACAGAAACTAATTCAGCAACAGAGTCAAATAAATAATTTATAACAAAAGGGTGGGAAGTCTCAAAGTGGGATTTCCCATTTTTAGACTCATATCGGGTCAGGCAAGGCCGTTTCATTGTTTATGAGTAATCTTACTAAGATTTTCAATTTTTATCACAGCATCATATTGTCAGATAAAAATAAAAAATATTTTAAAATTGTATTGACAAATTGAAAATATGAGTGTATTATAAAGACATAAAAAGAAAGAAAAATAAAAGAAAAAGAATTTAAGAAAAGGAAGGTACAGACCACCAGAAACATAACATGAAACCCAAAACAAATTTATAGAAAGCGAAGGTATGGACCACCAGAAAGGTAAAAGGATTTAAACAAAAGTAGAAAAATGAAAGGTAGGTATACATTCATAGTTATACTAAAAGGTTGAAAAAATGATTAGGGCAGTTTCATAAAGAAGAGTATCAAAGATAATAATTTGGTACTCTTCTTTTTAGGTGTATGAATCGGGTAAATTTGAAAAGAAAGTGAAATAGTTGCAGTGCTAAGAAAAAATGTGCTATAATATGCGGTATCGGGAGATGAATGGTACAAAAGAAAGGGGAAATAGAAGATGGACTTTTTGATTTTAATCGGCATGGCGGTTATTTCCGTTTTACTTTGTTTTCTTGGCATAAAAATGATGCGCATTTTTAATGCAGCAGCAGGTGCGATACTTGGGGCTGGAATTGCGTACACCATATTGGAATTTGTGCAGGTGGATACACGGACAAGGTGGATTATTATTAGTATTTCCGCATTGGTCCTTGCAGTTTTGAACGGTGTGGTAAAAAAAGTTGGATGCTTTGTATTCAGCCTGGTGGCAATTACCGGAATGCTCTCTTATGTATTGAATGCATCGTCAAGTGCAGATAATTGGCTGCTCTATGCAATCAGTGGTGGTGTGGCAATGTTGATTGCACTGTTGGGAATCAAATGGATGAATCCGTTTTATATTGTTTCCAGTGCGTTTGCAGGTGGAATTGGAATTGGAAGTGTACTTTTGAATCTTCCGCTTCCGGATGTGAGTAACCCGATGCTTTTAAAATTGGCAGCGTATGGTGTTCCTGTACTGATTGGTTGTGTAGTACAGTTTATCCTGAAATCACGGGAGATTGGCAGAAAAGAAGCAAAACACTCTGCAGAGGTTAAGAAAGAAATTTCTATGGAAGAAGAAGTGGAAAACGCAAGAGCACTTTTTGATGATGATTTCGGTGACATAGAAGTGGACGATATGAATGTAGAAGATACCGAAGTAGATACTTTAGATGACATTTCAGAGACAGATACGGAAGATGATGCAGGTATAGATATGGCAGAAGATTTTGAAGATTTTGATATAGAAGTTATTGATGATGCGACAGATATAGATGCGGATAAATAGAAAGGTGTATGATGTAACATGAAGATAGATATGCACTGTCATGTGAAGGAAGGATCCATAGACAGCAGAATTGCGATAGAAGAATATATTCGCAGACTGCAGGAAAAAGGAATCGATGGAATGCTGGTAACCGATCATGATACTTATAACGGATTTCGTTACTGGAAAAATCATATAAAAGGAAAGAAGTATCGTGATTTTGTCGTTCTGAAAGGAATCGAATATGATACAGTGGATGCAGGACACATTCTGATTATTATGCCGCAAGGTGTGAAAATGAAACTTCTGGAAATGCGTGGGCTGCGACTGGAGCAACTGATTGATTTTGTGCACCACCATGGTGGAATTTGTGGACCGGCACATCCGTGTGGCGAAAAATATCTCAGTTTTACAAATACAAAGTGCTGGCGCAAGACACCGGAACTGTTGGAAAAATTTGATTTTATTGAGACATTTAATGCATGCGAGACAGAGGAATCCAATGCCGGGGCAAAATATCTTGCAGAACAGTATGATAAGCCCGGAACTGGTGGGAGTGATGCCCATAAACCGGATTGTGCTGGAATGGCTTACACAGAATTTCCAAAACCGATTAAGACAGAACTGGATTTAATTATGCAGATTCGTGCAAAAGAAGACATCAAAGCTGAGGGTAGTATTTATACAAAAGTGTCACGGGATAAGCTTGGAAGATATAAGAGTCTGTATTCTTATTCATTCTGGGTATATAATAATGCAGGTGCGCTTTGGAAAAAGATGGGACGCAAGCACAAGATGCATGATGAACAGCCAATTGACCCAATTGACCCAATCGAAATACCATATCTTAAAAAGATTAAGAGAAAACATTAAAACCAAATATATAGGAAATATAAAAAGTTCACTGCCGAAGTGAGCTTTTTTATTACTTATTTTTCGAAGTAAGTAAATTCTTTTGAATTTCTTCAGACATTTCTTATCGTACACATAATGAGAAAAAAATTCAATAAGTTCTTGCACCAGAAATATAGATGGATATAATAAAATGTAGAACAAAGGAGAAAGTGCGATGAACTTAAAAGAAGGTAAAAATAAAGAAACATATATTGTCAAGGCAATTGACATAGAACGGAATCTGGAACGAAGACTGGAAGCCTTGGGACTTACAGAAGGAAGCAGGATTCTTATTTTGAATAATGATAAAAAGGGAGCACTCACGGTTAAATTTCGTGGAACCCGATTTGCGATGGGTCGTAGAATCGCAGAGCATATCCAGGTGGAGGAGGTGTCTGTAAATGAGTAAAACAGTAAGTGTTGCATTTATAGGAAATCCAAACTGCGGAAAAACTACGCTGTTTAACGCGTTTACAGGAGCAAACCTGAAGGTGGCAAACTGGCCGGGGGTTACAGTAGAGAAAAAAGAAGGAAAAACTGTTTATGACGGTCAAGAGTTTAAGCTGATTGATCTTCCCGGAATCTATAGTCTGACTTCGTACACTATGGAAGAAAGAGTTTCCAGAGAATGCATATTAAGTGATGAAGTAGACGTGATTGTAGATGTGGTTGATGCATCCAGTCTGGAACGAAATCTGTATCTGACTTTACAGTTGATTGAACTTGGAAAGCCGGTGGTGCTGGCTCTGAATATGATGGATATTGTGGAAGAACGGGGGATGGAGATTGATTTACACAGACTTCCGGAGATGCTTGGAGTTCCGACGATTCCGGTATCTGCCCGGAAAAAATCAGGACTTTCCATATTGATGCATGCAGTTGCGCATCATACAGGACTTGAAAAGTCAGATCCACTGATTCATCATCATGCAAAGGAGAAACCATCCCATCATCGCCACGATCACCATGCAGAGTATGCTATGGTATATAGTGACGAGATTGAAGATAAAATTGACCAGTTTTCTGATGCACTACAGGAATCTTATCCGGAATTGGTAAATAAAAGGTGGTATGCTATCAAATATCTGGAGAGAGATGAAGATGTGATGCAGCGTTATCCAATTGCGATGAAGAATGAAGAAAGAAGTTATGAGAAAGACATCATTAACCAGAAATATGATTTTATTGAAGAAATAATTGAAGAGACACTGGTAAATAAAGAGGAAAAAGCAGAGTTTACAGACCGGATTGATAAATATCTGACTCATAGATATCTGGGATTGCCTATTTTCCTTGGAATTATGGCATTGGTGTTTTTCCTGACATTTACTATTGGAGATTGGCTGAAGGCATATTTTGAAGTTGGAATCGAGATGATTTCATCAGGAGTCCAGAATCTGCTGGTTTTGATACATACGAATGAGATTCTTACATCTCTTGTAGTGGATGGAATTATTTCGGGTGTGGGTGGAATCCTTACCTTTTTACCTAATATTTTCATTCTGTTTCTGGCACTGGCTTTTCTGGAAGACAGTGGGTATATGTCCAGAGTGGCTTTCGTAATGGATGACATTATGAGCAGAATCGGACTTTCGGGAAGAGCTTTCATTCCACTGCTTCTCGGCTTCGGGTGTTCGGTGCCTGCGGTTATGGCTTCAAGAGCACTGGAAAACAGAAAAGACAGATTAAAGACCATTTTGGTAACACCATTTATGTCATGTAGTGCCAGATTACCTATTTATGTATTGTTTTCTTCTATGTTCTTCGAAAAACATGCCATGCTGGTCTGCTATTCTATGTATCTGCTTGGAATTGTAGTAGCGATCGTTTCAGCGTATAGTATATCGAAAGTAGATGGCAGTAAGGCAGAACACAATCTGCTGATTGAACTTCCGGAGTATAAGACTCCAAATGCAAGAACAATTGCAATCTATGTATGGGAGAAAGTCAAGGATTATTTGTCTAAGGCGGGAACGGTTATTCTTCTGGCATCCATGATTATGTGGGGAATTCTTAATTTTGGACCGCAAGGGTACACGACAGACATTTCGCAGAGCTTTGGGGCGGTGCTTGGACATCTGTTTGTTCCTATATTCAGACCAGTAGGACTGGGCTATTGGCAGATTGTAGTAGCGCTCATTGCGGGGATTGCAGCAAAGGAGGTAGTTGTTTCCAGTTGTAGCGTCTTGTTTGGCATTGCAAATGTGACAGGGGCACATGGCATGGCGGCTCTGCAGGCTTCCCTTGCAGGGATTGGGTTCGGACCTCACAATGCGTTGGCACTTATGGTGTTCTGCCTGTTATATGTTCCTTGTACTGCAACGATTGCAACCATACGGCGGGAAGTGGGAAGCAGAAGAATTACAGCACTGATGATAGGCTTCCAGCTATTGGTAGCATGGGGAATGAGTTTTCTTATTTATCACATTTCGATGGTGTTCCGATAAATAATGTTTGGATAAATATTTTTATGAATATAGGATTGACATTTGAGTAGCCATATCTTAAGATATGGTTACTCGTCTTTTTGTGTTTTCTTTCCGGAAATGGAGAGAGAATGCGTATGAAATTATTTTCAAAGAAATGGACAGCTGTGATTATCAGTGCTGTCATCCTTGTGTTGCTCTTTTTATCCAGAAGCAACATAGTATTAGCCGAATCGGCAGAAAATCAGACTTTTGTAACAATGGATAGTGGTTATGTGAAACTAGACCAGAGATTAGGTGTGCAGCCGGGAGCAGTCCTGGCAGAACTTCAATCTCATGAGCATGACGATTACTATCTGGGAACTCCGTACAACGGGTGGCCGCTTACTCCGGAAAATTGTCTGCGTCCGAATGGACAGTATCCGGGAAATGGTGGCATGAATTGTACTGGATTTGTAGCATCGGTACTTCGAAAATGTGGTGCAGATTTGTCGGAAATTGCATCCTTTGGATATGCAGGAGGAGAAGCCAATGCCTATAACTGGTTTAAGTGGATGCAGAAGAATTCTGTGGAATCTTATCATTTTCAGACCATCAGCGAACTGCTTGCAAGCGGATATGCCCAGAAAGGGGATGTTATCTTTTTTGATCCTGTTTCGTGGGATATAGAAGGAGCAGACTGCCATATTGGATTTTTCTGGGGAGACTCTCCGACAGATAATCGGTTCTGGCATTCTTCGATTGGAGCAGGTCGAATCAACGCTATTACAGAACTTATGGGAAAGTGTGAATCTACTGTGTATTTATTTAAAAATAACCATACAGGAAATCTTGAGGTGCGTAAGAAGGGACTGGAATCTGATGCAGAGATTATTTCCAGAAACCACCTTTATACACTGAAGGGGGCAGAATATACCGTATTCCGGCATGGGACAACGGAAGTGGCTGCAGTGATTGTCACAGATGAAACCGGTTATGGAAAAGCCGATAATCTTCCGACCGGGACTTATGATATCAGGGAAACAAAAGCACCGGACGGATATGTGCTGAACACAGAAACCGATGTAGTAACGGTGAAGTCCGGGGGAACCGTTGTTTATGAGTGTACTGATGTGGCAGAAAAGTGGAAGACAGAACTGCTTCTGGAGAAACTGGATGCAGAAACCGGACTTCCGAAAGCCCAGGGAAAGGCCTCTCTTGCGGGAGCTGAGTTTGTTGTAAGGTTTTATGATGTGCTGTCAGATACGAATCCGGAAGAACAGGGAGCGGAGCCGCTGCGTCAGTGGCATTTTCAGACAGATAAAGAAGGAAAGATCAGGTGGCAGAGCGAATATCTGACAGAAGGAGATCCGCTTTACCTGAACGGTGAAGATGTGGTACTGCCTCTGGGCACGATTACCATTCAGGAAGAAAAAGCACCGGGAGGATATTTACTTAATTCTGATGTGTTTGTTATTTGCACAGGATATCAGACGGATGAAGCTCCGACAGTGGGGCAGATACTTGATAAAACTACAGTAGCAGAGCAGGTGGTTCGTGGGAATCTGGAGTTGGTAAAGGTGGCAGGAGACAGTCAGAAGCGGCTTAGTCATGTCCCGTTTCGCATTACTTCCCAGACCACAGGGGAATCACATATTCTTATGACAGATGCAAATGGAGAAGGAAAAACGGCAGAAAGTGATATCTGGTTTGGAGAGGGAGAGGCTGAAAAAGGGAAAGGCAGACTGCCTTATGATACGTATATCATTGAAGAACTGGAATGTGAAGTAAATCAGGACTACACCTTGATTCCACCTTTTGAAGTAGTGGTAGAAAGAAATAACCAGGTAATACATCTTGGAACCTTAACAAACGAAAAGATTCCGGAGGAACCAGAAGAACCAGAAGAACCGGAGATACCGGAAGAACCAGAGAAGCCGGAAGAACCGAAAACGCCGGAAGAACCGGAAAAACCGACACCAGTTCCTAATGTTTTTCGTACAGTAAAGACCGGAGATTCGAATGGATTGATAGTTCTTATCATATCTTTGATTCTTTCTTGCGTTACTGTTCTAAAATGTGTTAGAATGACACGTAGAAAATAATGATATAAAATTAGAGGAGGAGCGCAACATGGGAATGACAATGACGCAGAAGATCTTGGCAGCTCATGCCGGACTGGACTGTGTGACAGAAGGTCAGCTTATTGAGGCGAAACTGGATATAGTGATGGCAAATGATATTACCGGTCCTATGGCACTGCCGATTTTCAGACAGATGGCAGATCACGTTTTTGATAAAGATAAAGTAGTATTGGTACCAGACCATTTCACGCCGAATAAAGACATTAAGTCTGCAGAAAATTCAAAGGCAATCCGTGAATTTGCAAAAGAGCAGGGATTAAAGTGGTATTTTGAACAGGGAAAATCCGGTGTGGAACATGCGATTCTGCCGGAAGCAGGAGTAGTTGTCGCTGGAGAATGTATTATCGGAGCAGACTCACATACCTGTACTTATGGAGCTTTGGGAGCATTTTCTACCGGAGTAGGAACCACAGATATTGCAACAGGTATGGCAACCGGAGAACTCTGGTTTAAAGTGCCGTCTGCAATGAAGTTTGTACTGACTGGAAAACCAGGCCCTTATGTAACTGGAAAAGATATTATTTTACATATTATCGGTAAGATTGGTGTAGACGGAGCTCTCTATAAATCTATGGAATTTGTGGGAGACGGCATTGCAAACCTTACAATGGATGATCGTTTCACAATGGCAAATATGGCGATTGAGGCAGGAGCAAAGAATGGAATCTTCCCGGTGGATGAGCAGACAGAAGCATACTTGAAAGAACATTCGGTAAAAGAATATAAGATTTATGAAGCAGATGCAGATGCCAAGTATGATGAAGTAATCGAAATTGACCTTTCTGAAGTCCGTCCAACTGTTGCGTTCCCGCATCTTCCGGGTAATGCCAAGACTATTGATGAGATTGAACAGATGGAACCGATTAAGATTGATCAGGTTGTGATTGGTTCTTGTACAAACGGACGTATTTCGGATATGAGAAAGGCAGCAGCAATCCTGAAAGGACATACTGTTCATCCAGATGTACGTGTGATGGTTGTTCCGGCAACGCAGAAGATTTACAAGGAATGTATTAAAGAAGGACTTGTTGATATCTTTATTGATGCAGGATGTGCAGTCAATACACCAAGCTGCGGACCTTGCATGGGTGGCCATATGGGTGTTATGGCAGCAGGAGAAAAATGTGTTTCGACAACAAACCGTAACTTTGTAGGAAGAATGGGACATGTAGATTCCCTGATTTATCTTGCTTCTCCGGAAGTGGCAGCAGCAAGTGCGATTGCAGGTTATATTGCAAATCCTGAGAAAGTAGGTGGCAGATAATGAAAGCAAAGGGACATGTATTTAAATATGGCGACAATGTGGATACGGATGTAATTATCCCGGCAAGATATCTGAACTCTTTTGATGCACAGGAGCTTGCAACACATGCGATGGTTGATATTGACCCGGAATTCGCACACAAAGTGCAGCCAGGCGATTTGATCGTTGCAAATAAAAATTTTGGATGTGGTTCTTCCAGAGAACATGCACCGCTTTGCCTCAAGACGGCAGGCGTAAGCTGTGTCATTGCAGAGACATTTGCAAGAATTTTCTATAGAAATGCAATTAATATCGGACTTCCGATTATCGAATGCCCAGAGGCAGCAAGAGGAATTGAAGCCGGTGATGAAGTGGAAGTAGATTTCGATTCCGGTAAAATTTACAATCGTACTAAGGGAACAGAATTCCAGGGACAGGCTTTTCCAGAATTTATGCAGAAATTAATTGCAGCAGGCGGACTGGTAAATTATACAAACAGTAAAAAGAAATAAGACACAGAGGAGTGGGAAAATGGATTTATTTTATAAGAGTACACGTAATTCAAATACTAAAGTAACTGCTTCTCAGGCAATTCTGAAAGGACTGGCAGTGGACGGGGGTCTGTTTGTACCGACACAGATTCCAAAACTTCCGGTATCCCTTCAGGAACTGAAAGATATGAGTTATCAGGAAACAGCATATACTGTGATGAAGGAATTCTTTACCGATTTCACAGAAGAAGAATTGAAAAACTGCATTGCAAAGGCATATGACAGCAAATTTGATACGGAAGCGATTGCTCCGCTATCCAAAGTGGAAGGCGCGTATTATCTGGAGTTATATCATGGTGCTACAATTGCGTTTAAAGATATGGCGCTTTCGATTCTGCCACATTTACTTACTACTTCTGCAAAGAAGAATGGAGTAAAAAATGACATTGTGATTCTGACGGCAACATCAGGAGATACCGGAAAAGCGGCACTTGCAGGATTTGCCGATGTGGAAGGAATCAAGATTATTGTATTTTATCCAAAGAACGGAGTCAGCAAAGTACAAGAACTTCAGATGGTAACCCAGAAAGGCGCCAATACATCGGTAGTTGCTGTCCATGGTAATTTTGATAATGCCCAGAGTGGTGTGAAGGCCATGTTTGAGGACAAGGAACTGGCAAGAGAACTAGAAGAAGCAGGGTATCAGTTCTCTTCTGCAAATTCTATCAATATCGGAAGATTGATTCCACAGGTTGTGTATTATGTATATGCTTATGCAAAATTATTGCAGAATGGGGAAATCGCAGAGGGAGAAGAAATTAATGTGGTGGTTCCGACCGGAAACTTCGGAAATATTCTGGCAGCGTTTTATGCAAAGAATATGGGACTCCCGATTGCCAAATTAATTTGTGCTTCCAACGAAAATAAAGTGCTTTATGATTTTTTCCGCACAGGAACTTACGACAAGAACCGTGAATTTATCCTCACAACATCACCGTCCATGGATATTCTGATTTCCAGCAATCTGGAACGACTTATCTATTTGCTGACCGGTAAGAATGATAAGAAAAATCAGGAGCTGATGAATGAACTGAAAGAAAAAGGTTCTTACACGATTAGTGAAGATATGAAAGCACAACTGAAGGATTTCGTGGGTGGATATGCTACAGAGGATGAAGTAAAACAGACCATTCATAATATTTATAAAGAAACCGGATATGTAATGGATACGCATACGGCAGTTGCTGCAACCGTTTATCAGGCTTATAGAAAAGAAAGCAAAGATGAACATAAGACTGTGATTGCCTCTACAGCAAGCCCGTATAAATTTGCACGCAGCGTTATGACAGCCATTGATGAGAAGTATAATGCACTAGAAGAATTCCCATTAATTGATGAATTACAGAAGGTATCGGGCATGGCCATTCCGAAAGCCATTGAAGAAATTCGAAATGCACAGATTCTGCACAATACGGAATGTGATGTAGATAAAATGGAAGATACCGTGAAAATGATTCTGCAAATTCAGTAATAATGTCGACAAAAGTTTAACAATATTGACTTTATCAGTGGAAAATGCGATAATGTCTGAAGAGTGAATATATAGGAGGAAGAGATAATGTCAACAAAAGCATATTATCCAATTTCAGAAATCGGGAAGGGAAAGACTGGTTTTTCTAAAACAAGAGCAATTATCGAAGCTGCTTTTTACGGAAATAATGTAGTCAAAATTGAGACCTTAAAAGAAGCATATGAGTTGGCCAAGAACTCTCCTGGAACAATTGTGACAGATATGCCTGTGTATAGAGGAGAGGAATTTGGACTCGACCGTGATGCGAAAGTTCTCTTATTTAATGATGGAGCAATTACAGGACGTTATGCAACGGCCAGACGTATTGCAGGAGAACCGGGAGTAGATTGTGATGCTCTGGATAAAGTAGCCATGGATGCAGTTTATAAGTCACGTTGGAAAACCATGTATCATGCAACGGTTTATGCAGGACTTGACCCGGAATTTATGGTAAAATGTCATCTTCTTATTCCGGAAGGAGAAGAAAACATTATGTATAACTGGATGCTCAATTTCCAGTATATGTCAGATGAATATGTGAAAATGTACAAGAATTCTCAGCCGGTTGGGGACGGAAAAGAAGCAGACATTTACATTTTCTCCGACCCGCAGTGGGTTCCGGAAGAAGCAGCAGGCGTAAGTTTCGACTGTTTAAGCGACCCTGCCAAGAGGACATTATGTTATTTCAATACAGAGACAAACTGTGCATGTATCCTTGGTATGAGATACTTTGGAGAACATAAAAAAGGAACACTTACTATGGTATGGGCAATTGCAAACCGTAATGGATATGCATCCTGCCATGGAGGACAGAAAGAATATACACTTGCAGATGGTTCTAAGTTTGTTGCATCTGTTTATGGTCTTTCCGGTTCCGGAAAATCCACACTTACACATGCAAAGCATGGCGGAAAGTATGAGATTAAGGTGCTCCATGATGATGCATTTATTATCAATACAGATACCTGTGCTTCCATTGCGATTGAACCAACTTATTTTGATAAGACAGCAGACTATCCGACAGGATGCCCGGATAATAAATACCTTCTGACTGCGCAGAACTGTTCAGCTACTTTAGATGAAAATGGAAAGATTCAGTTAGTGACAGAAGATATCCGTAATGGAAATGGACGTGCAATTAAATCTAAATTGTGGTCACCAAACCGCGTAGACAAGATTGACGCTCCGGTAAATGCTATTTTCTGGATCATGAAAGACCCGACAATTCCACCGGTTGTAAGACTGAGAGGAGCAGCACTTGCATCTGTTATGGGAGCAACACTTGCAACAAAACGTTCTTCTGCAGAACGTCTTGCACCGGGAGTAGATCCGAATAAGCTGGTCGTTGTTCCATATGCAAATCCATTCAGAACCTATCCGCTTGTAAACGACTACGAGAAGTTCAAGAAGCTGGTAGAAGAAAAGAATGTAGACTGCTATATTGTAAATACAGGTGATTTCATGGGTAAGAAAGTAAAACCTGCAGATACACTTGGCATTTTGGAAGCTATTGTAGAAAAGCGTGCAGAGTTTAAACAGTGGGGACCATTTTCTGATATTGAAATCATGGAATGGGAAGGATTTGTTCCGGATCTTAATGATGCGGAATATAAGAGCCAGTTGAAAGCACGTATGCAGGACCGTGTAAATGAAGTAGAAGCATTTGCAGTAGAAAAAGGCGGATATGACAAGCTTCCGGAAGAAGCAGTTGACGCATTAAAGAAATTAGTTTCTGAACTTGCATAAAAAGTATGTAGAATATGGGCTGTCGGACGGAACCGGCAGCCTTTCAAGGTATTAGGGGTATCCGGGAATCTGGTGGCAAAGGCTGAAGTGAGGAATATAGATGAGAGAACGACAGAAAATTTGCGGTTATATCCTTGCAGGAGGACGGAATCGGCGAATGAATGGACAAAAAAAAATATTTTTAGAATATGAAGGCACCACATTCTGCGAGCGCATTTTGCAGGCATTTGAAGAATTTGATGTCACATATATTTCAGTGGAAGCAGAATCGCCTTATCAGGAGCTCCATCTGCCGATAATCGTGGATGAATACGCTGCGATTGGACCTATGGGAGGTATTTATTCAGGAATGAAATCCTGCGATGCAGATGCGTTGTTTGTAGTGGCATGCGACATGCCGATGGTAACAAAAGAAGCAGTGCATCTGGTAACAAAAATGTATAGTAAGCAACATAAAATAACGGTTGTGAGAACAAACGGAAGGCTTCATCCAATCTTTGGCATTTATCCGAGAACCGTACTTCCGGAAATTGAGAAAGTAATTGAGAAAAAAGATTATAGAATGATGAATCTTTTAAAGGAAAATGAATATCAGGTTGTGGATTTGGGGGAAACAAGTGTGGCAGAAAATATCAATACAGTAGAAGATTATCGAAAATTGAAGAATGCAGAAAAACCCCCATTTATTTTCGCAATCAGCGGATATAAAAATAGTGGTAAGACTACACTAATTACAAAGCTGATTTCTGTCCTGACAAAAAAAGGATACAAAGTGGCTGTGATTAAACATGATGGACATGATTTTGAAAGTGATGTCCCGGGAACAGACAGTTACAGACACCAGAAAGCCGGAGCCTATGGAACGGCAGTGTTTTCTTCCAAACGGATGATGATTACCAAGGAAACGGAAGAAGTCAATGAACGGGACTTGATGAAGGCATTTCCGGAAGCGGATATTATTTTGCTGGAAGGACTGAAGCACAGTCCGTATCCAAAATATTTTTGTGATTATCCAGAACAGGAACCGATACCGGCTGAGGAACTCGCAGAAGAAATTATTAAGCAGATGAAAAGCTTTTGTTAAATTCAGTTGAAATCATAGCAAGAATATTATATAATAGACCCATAACCTGAGGTGTTCGATAATCTCGATTTTTTGAACCTACATTACTTTAAACGGGATTCTTATATCTCTGTAATATGTCAGGCCTCCATTACGCAGTGGAAGACAGAAAAGCAGATGCGGTTGCCCACCTAGCGCCAGCTAGGAGTCAAAAAACGAGAAACGGCATTTCGGGGGATTACAAAAGATAAAAGACAGTTGCATTGTGCAACTGTCCTTTTTGATTGTAGAACAGTTTGTCAGAATATTGGCTGACATTTGAAAATAATTCTTTTTTCAGAGAATGAAAAAGATTGAAAAAATTGGGGAAATACGGTATTTTAGGATAATAGAAAGGGAATCAGAAAGCATGAAGAAGAAAATACAAGAGTTATGGCACTTTACCGAACGAGTAGGTGCGGCCCATGTAGGAGCTTATGCGGCACAGTCTGCATATTTCCTGATGTTAAGTTTAATTCCGTTTATTCTGTTATTACTAGCTGTTATCCAGTATACACCGGTTACAAAAGCAGATGTAATGACTGCGATGGTACTTGTTTTCCCGGAAAAGAGTATGCAGAGTTTTATTGTAGGGATTGTGAATCAGGTGTACAACCAATCAAAGACGATCATTCCTATTACAGCGATTACTGCTCTTTGGTCTGCGGGAAAAGGAGTGCTTGCAATCAACACCGGACTCAATTGTGTATATAATACCAAAGAAACACGTAATTATATATTTTTGCGAATCAGAGCCTCTTTTTATATTGTTGTGTTTATGCTGGCAATTGTAATCGGCCTTGTTCTTTCCGTATTTGGAAACAATATCAGTTTGTTTATATACAGACATTTTCCATTGTTAAAGGATACGATTATGGCAATACTGGAAAGCCGCACTATCATTTCCTTTGTAGGGTGGTTTTTATTTGCTATGGTTATTTATTGTTTTTTACCAAATAAAAAAAATAAGAAAGGAAATGCGTGGAAACAACTTCCGGGTGCGGTATTTACTTCCGTATTATTTATGCTGATTTCCTTTGGGTTTTCTGTATATCTGACGGTATTCCATAATTTTGAAGGCTTGTATGGAAGTATGACAGCAATTATACTGGTAATGCTGTGGCTATATTTCTGTATGTATACGATTTTGCTTGGAGGACTTATTAACAGTGTGCTTTTAGAAAAAGAAATATCTGTAAAAGTGACACCTGTAAAAGAGATATCTGTAAAAGAATCTGAAAAAGAGAGAGGAAAAAAATCTTGACAGACTCGTTTGTTATGTTACAATGATAGAGTTAATATATGTAAAGGCTAAGACCGTGTAAGTAAAGACTTGTTTTCCAATAGAGAGAGGGAATCGCAGGCTGAAAATTCCCTTTGGTTCAGACAGGAATTGAATTTCCCACGCGAGCCGCATTTTTGAAATAAAAGTAGGAAATGCCGTCCCTGCACGTTACGCAGTCCGAGAGCTTGTTCAGACGAGCAAGAATAAGGGTGGTACCGCGATACATTCGTCCCTATGCATGAAAATGCATAGGGACATCTTTATTTATAGGAGGAAATCATGAAAGAAAAACTTGAGAACATCAAACGTGAGGCACTGAAACAGATTCAGGAATCTGATGCACCGGAAAAATTAAATGATGTACGTGTAAAGTATCTTGGGAAAAAAGGTGAACTTACAGCCGTATTAAAGGGAATGAAAGATGTTGCTGCAGAGGAACGTCCAAAAGTCGGACAGCTTGTAAATGAAACAAGAGCAGCTATTGAAGAAGTATTAGAGCAGACAAAAGCAAAAATGGATGCTGCTATCCGTGCTGAAAAATTAAAAAATGAAGTGATTGACGTTACCCTCCCATCTAAGAAAAATATGGTAGGACACCGTCATCCAAATACAATTGCATTGGAAGAAGTAGAGCGTATCTTTGTAGGTATGGGATATGAAGTAGTCGAAGGACCGGAAATAGAATATGATTTGTACAACTTCGAAAAACTGAACATTCCTGCTGACCATCCTGCAAAAGATGAACAGGATACATTTTACATTAACAAAGATATTGTGCTTCGTACACAGACTTCACCGGTACAAGCACGTATCATGGAACAGGGCAAACTTCCAATCTGTATTCTTTCACCGGGACGTGTATTCCGTTCCGATGAAGTAGATGCTACACATTCACCATCCTTCCATCAGATTGAGGGACTTGTTATTGACAAAAATATTTCCTTCGCTGATTTAAAGGGAACTTTGGAAGAATTTGCAAAAGAATTATTTGGTGAAAATACAAAGACAAAATTCCGTCCACATCATTTCCCATTTACAGAGCCAAGTGCTGAAGTAGATGTATCATGCTTTAAGTGTGGAGGAAAAGGATGCCGTTTCTGTAAAGGAGAAGGATGGATTGAAATCCTTGGATGCGGAATGGTACATCCACACGTGTTGGAAATGTGCGGAATTGACCCGGAAGAATATACAGGATTTGCATTTGGTGTAGGACTGGAAAGAATTGCACTTCTGAAATACGAAATCGACGATATGAGACTATTATACGAAAATGATATCAGATTTTTAAAACAATTCTAGTGAGCACAATATAGTAAGCAATGGAAGATAGGAGATAGAAAATGAATACTTCATTATCATGGATTAAAGCATACGTTCCGGATTTGGAAGTGACAGCACAGGAATATGCTGATGCAATGACACTTTCTGGAACAAAAGTAGAAGGATATGAAAAAATGGATGCGGATCTGGACAAGATTGTGATTGGACAGATTGTCAAAATGGACAAGCATCCGGATGCAGATAAACTCGTTGTTTGTCAGGTAAATATTGGAACAGAGACGATTCAGATTGTAACCGGTGCACCAAATGTAAAAGAAGGAGATAAGATTCCGGTTGTATTAGATGGCGGACGTGTTGCCGGAGGCCATGAACCGGGACAGAGAGTTGCCGGAGGAATTGAAATCAAAAAAGGAAAACTCCGCGGAATCGAAAGTAACGGTATGATGTGCTCCATTGAAGAACTGGGTTCATCAAGAGAAATGTACCCGGAAGCACCGGAAAATGGAGTTTACATTTTTAACGATGATGCTGTTGTAGGGGAAAGCGCAATCAAAGCACTTGGATTAGATGATGTTGTTTACGAGTACGAAGTAACATCAAACCGTGTGGACTGCTTCAGCGTAATTGGTGTTGCAAGAGAAGCAGCAGCAACTTTTCGTAAAGAATTCCATCCACCGGTTGTAACTCCGACAGGAAATGAGGAAGATGTCAACGATTACATCAAAGTAAATGTGGAAAACAAAGACCTTTGTGCAAGATATTGTGCAAGAGTTGTAAAAAATATTAAAATCGGACCATCTCCGGTGTGGATGCAGAGAAGACTTGCTTCTGTTGGAATCCGTCCAATTAACAACTTAGTTGATATTACAAACTATGTAATGGAGGAGTACGGACAGCCAATGCATGCATATGACTTATCTACCATTGCAGGAAACCAGATTGTAGTCCGCAATGCAGAAAAGGGAGAAAAATTCGTTACCTTAGATGGACAGGAAAGAGAAATGGACGAGTCTGTTCTGATGATTTGTGACGGAGAAAAGGCTGTTGGTATCGCCGGTATCATGGGTGGAGAAAACTCTATGATTACAGATAATGTAGCTACTGTTCTTTTTGAAGCAGCCTGCTTCGACGGAACAAATATCCGTAAGTCCAGCAAGAGAATCGGACTTCGTACCGACGCGTCCGGTAAATTTGAAAAAGGACTGGATCCGAATAATGCAGAAGCAGCTATGAACCGTGCCTGCCAGTTGGTAGAAGAAATGGGATGCGGTGAAGTAGTAGGCGGAATGGTTGATGTTTACAGTAAGAAGAAAGAGCCGGTAAGAGTAGGATTTAATGCAGAAAAGATTAATGCCTTGCTTGGAACCGATATTTCCAAGGAACAAATGCTTGGATATCTGAAACTGGTAGAGTTAGAATATGACCCGGCTACGAACGAAATCATTGCACCAACATTCAGACATGATATTTTCCGTCTGGCTGACCTTGCAGAAGAAGTGGCACGTTTCTATGGATATGATAATATCCCAACTACACTTCCAAACAGTGGAGCAACAGCAGGAAAGCTTTCCTTCAAGCTCCGTGTAGAAGAAGTGGCAAGAGATATCGCGGAATTCTGCGGATTCAGCCAGGGAATGACTTATTCATTTGAAAGTCCAAAGGTATTCGATAAATTACGTCTGGATGCAGAGGATAAATTGCGTCAGGCAATTCAGATTATGAATCCGCTTGGAGAAGACTACAGTATCATGCGTACAATTTCTTTAAATGGTATGCTGACATCGCTCGCAACAAACTACAATAGAAGAAATAAAAATGTACGCCTGTATGAACTTGGAAATATTTATCTTCCAAAATCACTTCCGCTTACAGAACTGCCGGATGAAAGAATGCAGTTTACACTTGGAATGTATGGAGACGGAGATTTTTTCAGCATGAAGGGTGTGGTAGAAGAGTTCTTTGAAAAAGTTGGAATGAAAAAGAAGGAAACATATGACCCGAATTCGGGCAAGAATTTCCTTCACCCGGGCCGTCAGGCAAACATCGTATACGATGGAGTGGTTGTCGGATATCTGGGAGAAGTACATCCGGATGTTGCGGATACTTATGGTATTGGCGAACGGGCATATGTGGCAGTGATTGATATGCCTGAAATCGTGGCACGCGCTACATTTGACAGAAAATACGAAGGAATTGCAAAATATCCTGCAGTCAGCAGAGATATCAGTATGGTGGTTCCAAAAGAAATTTTAGTTGGACAGATTGAAGAAGTAATCGAGAAAAATGGTGGAGCACATTTGGAAAGCTATCAATTATTTGACCTTTACGAGGGTTCACAGATTAAAGCCGGTTTCAAATCAGTGGCATACTCTATTACATTCCGTGCAAAAGACAAAACATTGGAAGAAGCAGATATTTCTGCTGCAATGAAAAATATTCTTGGAGCACTGGAAGGAATGGGAATCGAATTACGTCAGTAATCTGAGAGGAAGATTTCATGTTAAAGAAAGAAGATTTTTATTTTGATTTACCAGAGGAACTCATTGCTCAGGACCCGTTGGAGGACCGTTCCAGCTCCAGACTTCTGGTATTGGATAAAGAAACTGGCGAGACAAGTCATCATGTGTTTCGGGAAATCGTAGATTACCTGGAACCGGGAGACTGCCTGGTTATCAATGATACAAAGGTAATTCCGGCCCGTTTGATTGGTGAAAAAGAAGGCACCGGTGCAAAAGTAGAAGTATTACTTCTGAAGCGGAAAGAAAATGATGTGTGGGAAACTTTGGTAAAGCCGGGACGCAAGATGAAACCGGGAGCAAAGCTTGTGTTCGGAAACGGTCTGCTTCATGCAGAAGTAAAAGAAGTTGTGGAAGAAGGAAACCGGTTAATCCAGTTCCAGTATGAAGGTATTTTTGAAGAAATTTTGGATCAGCTTGGACAAATGCCGCTGCCACCATACATTACCCATCAGCTTGAAGATAAGAACCGTTACCAGACGGTTTATGCAAAACACACAGGTTCTGCGGCAGCGCCAACGGCAGGACTGCATTTTACACCGGAGCTTTTGGAGCAGATTAAAGCAAAAGGTGTAGATATTGCGCACGTTACTCTGCATGTGGGGCTTGGCACCTTCCGCCCGGTAAAAGTGGAAAATATTTTGGAGCATCATATGCACTCCGAATTCTATCGGATTGAGCAGAGTGAAGCAGACAAAATTAACCGTGCAAAAGAAAGCGGACACCGAGTTATCTGCGTGGGAACCACCAGTTGCCGTACCGTAGAATCGGCAGCAGATGAAAAGGGAAAATTGAAAGAGTGCAGTGGCTGGACAGAAATATTTATCTATCCGGGGTACAAATTTAAAGTATTGGATTGCCTGATTACGAATTTCCATTTACCGGAGTCCACCCTGATTATGCTGGTAAGTGCGCTCGCCGGAAGAGAACATGTACTTGCGGCATACGAAGAGGCAATAAAAGAACGGTATCGGTTCTTTAGCTTTGGGGATGCGATGTTTATAAAATAACCACAAAATCTAACAAATGTGGACATACAAGAAACCAGTGAAAAGTAAATAATGGAATAAAGAGAAGCCCAGGAGTGTAAATGAATATGCTCCTGGGTATTTTGTATCAAGAATCTTTATATATCTTTTATGATTAGAATATTGAATTTAGCGGTAAGGTATGTTATTTTCTAAATCAAGCATTCAATTTCTAAGAACAATTCAAAAATATCATGAAAAATCTATTTTCGTTTACACAGAAATCAGATGCGTAATTCCTAAAACAAGAGAAAATGAACGGAAGAAAAATGAAAGGAGATTTGCCTATGGGTAAAAGTGACACAGTATTAAGTACATGGCTGGGAGATGAAAGACGCTTTGCAGATTTATACAATGGAAGTGTTTTTCAAGGCAGACAGATGGTAAAAGCAGAGAATTTGAAATCAGAGAAAGAGAATTTCAAAGAATTAATCCAGAATAAGGATGGAATACTGAACCAAATCGAGCGGAACCGGGATATCGTGATGAAGTGGGATGATGGAATTCACCTGATGATTCTGGCGCGTGAGAATCAGGAAAGGATTCATTATGCCATGCCGGTGAGGACCATGCTATATGATGGACTAAGTTATGCAGAACAGATAAGACAACTGAAGAAGAAACGGAAAAAGGGAGAAAAAGTAAACTCGGATGAATTTTTATCTGGAATGAACAAAGAAGACAGATTATATCCGGTTTCTACTCTTGTATTTTACTATGGAGATAAGCCGTGGGACGGAAGTGTAGATTTACATGGACTTCTGAAAGAATCAGAGAATCTGGAACTGGAAGAAAAGATAAAGACACTGATTCCGAATTACCATATTAATTTATTGGATGTGAATCAAATAGAAGATGCCAGCGTGTATAAAACGGATTTACAAACCATTTTGGAGATGCTAAAATACAGACAAGATAAAGAGAGTATGCAGAAGTATGTGCAGGAACATGAAGGATATTTCCGGCATGTAGATAGAGATACATACAATGTATTAAGAGTATTGTTAAAGGCGGAGAAACAAATGGACGAGATAAAGAATCAGGAGAAGGAGGAAGTGGATATGTGTCAGGCATTACAGGAAATTTTTGATGATGGAAGAAATGAAGGCTTTATGCAAGGGCGTGAACTTGGCCTTAGTGAGGGACGTGAGCAGGGGCTTAGTGAAGGACATAAATTAGGGCTTAGCGAAGGTCGACAGGAATTGTTGAATATGTTGTCAGACTTGGTACATGATGGCATATTAAATATCGCTCAGGCAGCAGAGAAAGCCGGAAAAAGCGAGGAAGAATTTAAGCAATTAATTCAAAAGTAAATGAAAAATAGGGATAAATGGGGCATGATGGCAGGAGTCATGTCCCATTATTTATAAGGTAATTTTCAAATTTATAGTCAAAATGTGTGAGATTGACAATTATAAATATACAAATTATAATTTAAACACAAATGCGGCAGCATAGGAGGAGAACATGATTAAAGTAGAAAAATTATCCTATTCCTTTCCGGAGAAGGAGTTGTATAAGAAAGTGTCTTTTACACTGGAGAACGGTCAGCATGCGGCATTGATTGGAAGCAATGGAACAGGCAAGAGTACTCTGGTGGACATGCTTATGGATACGGAAAAGTATCTGTATGACGGTAAGATTGTCAAAGAGGAATCCTGCCGGATGGGTTATGTGAGTCAGTTTGCGAAGCGGGACAAAGAGCAGCAGGTAACTGTATTTGAATTCTTAAGTGAAGATTTCGTTCGCCTTCAAGAAATCAGTGCAAGTCTCTGTGCCGAGATGGCAGTGGCAGAGAATTTGGAAGAAGTTTTTGAAAAATATCAGAGTGTCCTGGATGAAATCCAGGCAGTTGACGGGGATAATTATGAGGTAAATATCCACCGACAGCTGAAAGTGGCAGGAATGAGTAAGCTGACAGATTTGGAAATTTCCAAACTGAGCGGCGGGGAATACAAGCTGCTTCAGGTTATCCGTCAAATGCTCTTAAAGCCGGATTTGCTGATTATGGACGAACCGGATGTATTTCTGGATTTTGAGAACTTAAACGGTCTTCGGGAGCTGATTAATTCCCACAAGGGAACACTTCTTGTGATTACCCACAACCGGTATTTGCTGAATCATTGTTTTGATAAGATTTTACATCTGGAAAATGGGGATATTCAGGAATTTGACGGCAATTACACGGATTATAATTTCTCTTTGATGCAGAGAAAGATGGAACTTCAGGAACAGGCAGAGGCAGATACGGCAGAGATTGAGCGTTACCAGAAGATGGTGGACCGTCTACGTCAGGATGCGTCTGTGGTAGCCAGCGTGAACCGAGGAAAGGCGGTAAATGCAAAGGCAACCCAGCTTGCCCGACTGGAGGCACGAAGGATTAAAGAGCCGTTTGTCAATATCCGTCAGCCGGAGATTCAGTTGCCGAAGGTTACACAGCCGGAGAAAGATTTTTCCGAAGGAGTATTTTCAGGTAAAGAACTTTCAGCAGAAAAAGTTTCCAAAGAAGCAGTTTCCAAAGAAGCAGTTTCCAAAGAAGACAGGCCCGTCCTGCAAATCCGGGATTTGGGAATTGGGTTTGAAGAACCATTACTGGAGCATGTTTCTTTTGAATTACATGATCATGAGAAAGTGGCGATTGTAGGACCAAATGGAACAGGAAAGACCACATTGCTGAGAGAAGTGTTCCGCAATAGAAATCCGGCTGTTTCTATTCCGGCTATTTCTGTTCGTGAGGATGTGACGGTCGGTTTTCTGTCACAGATTCATTCCGATACCTTAAATGAAGACCATACGATTTATGAAGAATTTGAAGAGCTTGGATTTCAGACAAAGGGGGAAATAGCAGAGTTTCTTGGCAAATATTGCTTTGAAGCAGACACTTTGAGCAATCAGATTGCACATTTATCCGGTGGTGAGAAGAATTTACTTCAGATTGCGAAGCTGGCAGCAGGAAATGCGGATTTCTTACTCCTTGATGAGCCGACCAGTCATCTGGATACTTATGCACAGATTGCACTGGAAAAGGCTTTGACGGAGTATAAGGGAGCAGTGTTAATGGTTTCCCATGATTTTTATACCATAGCAGGATGTGCGGATTACGTGCTTTATGTCGAAAATCATACATTGAGAAGAATGAGCATCCGTGTATTCCGTAAGACGATTTATCAAGAACATTTTGATAAAGATTATCTGGAACTGGAGCAGAAGAAAAAGGAACTGGAAACAAGAATCGAACTCAGTATGAAGGCAAAGGACTTTAAGTCTGCCCGGAAGCTAAGTGAGAAACTAGGAGAAATTATTGAAAAACTGTAGGAGTGAAACGTCATATGGGTATAGGTGAAAATAAATTTGTAAATTCTACAATTCAGAAATTATTTGAACGGAAGTCCGTGCGTGTGTTTGAAGAAAAAGAAATTTCCGGTAAGGACAAAGAGCTGATTTTAAAAGCGGCGGTCATGGCGCCATCCGCAGGTAATCAGCAACTTTATACCATATTAGACATTACAGACCAGAAATTAAAAGATGAATTGACAGTGACTTGTGATAATCAGCCATTTATCGCACAGGCGAAGATGGTTCTGATTTTCTGCGCAGACTGTCAGAAATGGTATGATGGGTTTAAAGAAGCAGGATGTGGACCGAGACTTCCTGGGGTCGGAGATCTTATTTTAGCTATGTCTGATACAAATATTGCGGCACAGAATGCAGTGACTGCAGCCCAGAGCCTTGGAATTGGCTCCTGCTATATAGGGGATATTTTGGAAAATTGTGAAAAGCACAGAGAAATGTTAGGTCTTCCACCTTATGTTGTTCCGGCTGCCATGTTGGTGTTCGGATATCCTACGAAGCAACAGATGGAGCGGAAGAAGCCGGAACGGGTTAAGTTGTCCCATATTGTGCATGAGAATGGCTATCGAAAAATGGATGGGGCAGAATTAGTGGAAATGTTCGCACCGAAAGCAGGAATCCGTACATACGAAGAGTGGATGAAAGCATTTTGCGAACGGAAATATAATTCAGATTTTTCAAAGGAAATGACCCGTTCTGTAGAAGTTTATCTGAAAGACTTTATGAAAAAATAGTCAAAGAAAGGATGAAAGGATGCATCGTGTTTTAATCGTGGAAGATGACAGAGGAATCAGTGAGGCAGTTAAAGAACAGGCGGAAATGTGGGGATTAGAGGCACAGATCGTGCAGAATTTCCGTGATGTGATGGCAGAATTTGCTGCGTGTGATCCGCATCTGGTGTTATTGGACATTTCACTGCCATTTTTTAACGGATATCACTGGTGCAGTGAAATCCGCAGAGTGTCGAAAGTACCGATTATTTTTATTTCCTCTGCTTCGGATAATATGAACATTATTATGGCAATGAATATGGGAGCTGATGATTTTATTGCCAAGCCCTTTGACCAGAGTGTGCTGATGGCGAAGGTCCAGGCTATGCTTCGCAGAACCTATGACTTTGCATCTTCAGTTCCGGTTTTAGAACACAGAGGGGCAATGCTGCATACAGGAGAAAATTCACTGGTTTATCAGGGCCATAAGATTCAGCTTACCAAGAACGAATATAAGATTCTGCTGACGCTGATGGAAAATAAAGAGAAGGTAGTCAGCCGCGAAAAGCTGATGGAAGTATTGTGGGACAGTGATTCTTTTGTGGATGAAAATACCCTTACCGTCAATGTGGGAAGGCTGCGGAAGAAACTGGAGGCGGCAGGTCTTATGGATTTTATTACGACAAAATTCGGAACAGGGTATATCATACAGGATTAGCTGAATGGAGGAAGAAAAATGGAATTGTTTGGTGCATATCTGAAGCAGAGAGTGAAGAGCATTCTTCTGATGTCCGGTTGTGCGATTATTTATTTTGCATGCTTTGCTATGTATCATCTGCCGCTCCGTGCCACCATTTATCCCACGATATTATGTGTGGCTCTTGGTATGATTTATCTGATTCTGGATTTTAAGAAAGTAAAGCAGAAGATAGAAGTGCTGCGATATATGGAAAATGTGCCTGAGGTGTTAGAAGAACATTTACCATCTGCAGAAAGTGTTCTGGAAGCGGCTTATCAAAGTGTACTTCGTGAGCTGTGGAAGAAACAGAAGGAATTGCAGATGGTAATGAACCGGAATTATCAGGATATGATAGATTACTATACGGTATGGGCACATCAGATTAAGACACCAATTGCATCTATGAGACTCCATCTGCAAAATGAAGATTCCATGTTAAGCAGACAGCTTTCGGGAGATTTATTCCGGATTGAGCAGTACGTGGAAATGGTGCTTATGTTTCTGCGACTGGATTCCGATTCTTCAGATTATGTATTCCGGGAATACGATTTAGATGAAATTGTCCGTGCGGCAGTGAAGAAGTTTTCCGGGGAATTTATCAGTAGGAAAATCGGACTTTCTTATGAGAAAATAGAAGAAAAAGTATTGACAGATGAAAAATGGCTGTCTTTTGTTGTAGAGCAGGTGTTGTCAAATGCGCTGAAATATACTATGTCGGGAACGGTTTCCATTTATATGGAAGAGGAGCAAATACTCTGTATCCGGGATACGGGAATCGGAATTGCACCGGAGGATTTGCCAAGGATTTTCGAGAAAGGCTATACGGGATATAACGGGCGGATGGATAAAAAGGCAAGTGGAATCGGACTATATCTATGCAGACGGATTTGTGATAATCTGGGACACAGGATTTGGGCCCAGTCGGAGCCGGATAAAGGAACAACCATTCGGATTGATGTAAGCCACAGAAAAATGAAATTCGAATAAGAGATGCATTTGCATAAAAGATGAAATTCGAATAAATGTGACAAAATTGTTAGAAGTGAAGGGAAAATTGTAAGCTGATTCGATGGTGATTCAATTTTCCCTTTTGCTATAATAATGGCAGAAATTCGAAAGGGGATTTTGATATGAGTATATTAGAAGTAAATGGAGTACGCAAAGTGTATGCGACTCGTTTTGGAGGAAACAAAGTGGAAGCACTGAAAAATGTAACTTTCAGTGTAGAACGTGGAGAATATGTGGCAATTATGGGAGAATCCGGCTCCGGAAAAACAACCCTGCTGAATATTCTGGCTGCGCTTGATAAGCCGACGGATGGAACGGTAAAACTGGAGGGTATGGACCTTTCCAAAGTAAAGGAGTCCCAGATGGGAACTTTCCGCAGAGACAATCTGGGATTTGTATTTCAGGAGTTTAACCTTCTGGACACCTTTACGGTAGAAGATAATATTTACCTTCCGCTTGTGCTTGCGGGCAATCATTACAAGGTAATGGAAAGCAAAATGATGCCGATTGTGGAGAAGCTTGGAATCAAGCATCTGCTGAAGAAGTACCCATACGAAATATCAGGTGGACAGAAGCAGAGAGTGGCAGTGGCAAGAGCATTGATTACCAATCCGAAGCTGATACTTGCGGATGAACCCACCGGGGCACTGGATTCCCGTGCTACCGATGAGTTGTTAAGACTTTTTGAGGATATCAATTATGACGGTCAGACCATTGTCATGGTAACCCATTCGGTAAAGGCGGCAAGCCATGCCGGCAGAGTATTATTTATCAAAGACGGGGAAGTATTTCATCAGATATACAGAGGAAATCAGAGTGATGAGCAGTTGTATCAAATGATTTCCGCTACACTGACAACTCTTGCGACAGGTGGTGACAGAAGATGAGAATCAATGTGTATCCAAAACTAGCTTGGGAGGGAATCCGCAAAAATAAACGACTTTATGTTCCATATATTGCCATGGGAGCCTTAATGGTCATGATGTACTACCTGCTCCGGTTTCTTCAGGATTCACCTGTTATCGGAGTGATGAGAGGGGCAGTTACTTTGTCAACGGTGTTACCTATGGGCTATGCCGTGATTGCAATCTTTTCTATCATTTTTCTGTTTTATACCAATTCCTTTTTGATTCGTCAGAGATATCGGGAGTTCGGATTATACAATATTCTTGGTATGAACAAGCAGAATGTGTGTATGATTATGGCATGGGAAAATATTTTCGTAGGCGGTCTTGCCATTGTGACAGGACTGGCGGCCGGAATCCTACTGTCCAAAGGAGCAGAACTTGTTCTGTTTAATCTGGTTCATATGGATATTTCCTTTGACTTGCGTATTAGTGCTGTTTCTGTCTTTTATACTATTACGGGGTATATTATAATTTATCTGATTCTTCTCCTGAATTCAGTAATCAAAGTATGGTTTGCCAAACCGCTTGATTTGTTAAAGAGCAATAAAGTGGGCGAGAAAATGCCGAAGCGTACATGGGTTTATGCGGCAGTAGGTATGGTTCTGCTCGGAGCTGCTTACTATCTGGCGGTCAGCATCAAGGAGCCGCTTACAGCACTGATGTATTTCTTCCTGGCAGTAATTATGGTTATTATCGGTACCTACGCACTTTTTATGGCAGGTTCCGTGGTACTTTGCAGGATTTTGCAGAAGAATAAACGTTATTATTATCAGCCAAATCATTTCATATCGGTTTCTTCCATGATGTACCGTATGAAGCGGAATGGAGCCGGACTTGCATCCATTTGCATTTTACTTACCATGGTTCTGGTTATGCTTTCATCTACCACCAGTCTGTACTTCGGGATTGAGGATTCCTTAGTTGGAAGATATCCACATTCCGTAAATGTCGTCGTAGGGTTCAGTGATGTGGAGGACTTGAATTCGGAAAATCTGAAGAAATTATATGAAGCAGTCCGGGAAAACAGTCCGGAAGTAAAGGAGACAGATTGTTATACCGTGGGAGGTACCTCCGGGTTATTTTCTGACCAGGGAATCAATCTGGATGTGACTTCAGTGGACGTAAGCATGAATGATTATGAACAGGTAGGGACATTGCAGGTAATGTCACTGGAAGAATATAACCGCTTATGTGATGCAGATGAAACCTTAAACGCAGATGAATGTCTGCTTTATGCCAACCGGATTACGTATGATTCGGATACATTTACCATTGTAGACGGAGCAAGTTACAAGGTTAAGAAGATGTTGGATAACTGTGTAAAAGATGGCGACTTGGATTCTATGATGAATCCAAGTATGATTATGGTAGTACCGGATTTTGAAGAATGTTTAAAGACCGTGTCCGATTTTCGTACACGGACTGAGGGAACCGTGATGGCACTCAGGTGGAAATGTGGATATGATGTGGAAAGTACAGAGCAGGAAACCAAAGAGGCAGAGGCAATTGAAGAAAGTCTGGCGAGGTTATCGGAAACAAAGTCTGTGGACGGCCTTATTTTTTACAGCGTTGACAGTCGGGAAGATAACCGGGAGTCATTCTATGATTTGAATGGAAGTTTATTCTTCCTTGGTATTGTACTGAGTACGGTATTTTTGCTGGCAGCGGTTATGATTATCTATTATAAACAACTTTCAGAAGGGTATGAAGATTACACTCGCTATGAAATTATGCAGAAGGTAGGAATGACGAAACAGGACATCAGAAAGAGTATCAACTCCCAGATGCTGACCGTATTTTTCTCGCCATTATTGATGGCAGGGCTTCATCTGTGCTTTGCCTTCCCATTTCTGTGGAAGATTATGATGATGTTTGGATTAAATAACCGAACATTGATTATCGCAATAACTGTGATATGTTATATTATATTTGGTATTTTCTATGTGGTTGTTTATAAAATTACATCGAATTTATACTTTTATATCGTCAGTGGTAATAAAAGAGTGTAAATCATATAGAATAAGTTTTTCATTGTCAAACGGAGACTTGTCATTTAGAAGATGGCAGGTCTCTGTTTTTTTTGATGAACGTTTCTCAATAGGGAAAAAATAGGAAAAAAGGTTGACAAATACCACACGGGGGTATAGTATATTGGTAGATAAGAAAAAGGAGGAAACCATATGGAGCGAGAGTGTTGCCATAAGAAGAAAAAACGTTCAGAAGCAGAATTGAAGAAGCTTGTGAACAGACTCAGCCGTATAGAGGGGCAGGTGCGGGGACTGAAGCGCATGGTTCAGGAAGATGCCTATTGTATTGACATTCTGACTCAGGCGGCAGCAGTGAATGCAGCGCTGAACAGCTTTAATAAGCAGCTTTTGGCTGAACATATAAAAACATGTGTGACGAATGATATTCGGGCAGGTAAGGATGAGACTGTGGATGAACTGGTAGCGACCTTACAAAAGCTAATGAAGTAGAGTGAATGAAGCAGAGGTGATATGAAAATGGAACAGTACAATGTAACTGGGATGAGCTGTGCCGCCTGCAGCGCCAGAGTAGAAAAAGCAGTATCAAAAGTACCAGGGGTCAGTTCCTGCTCCGTAAGTCTTTTGACAAATTCCATGGGAGTAGAAGGTACGGCTTCTCCGGATGCAGTGATTAAAGCGGTAGTGGATGCCGGTTATGGAGCATCTCTTGCAGGTGCAAAGAAAGAGAGCGGCAGCAGAGGAATGGATGAGGATGCTTTAAAGGACAGAACCACTCCGGTGTTGAAGCGTAGACTCTTATATTCTCTTGGATTTTTAATTGTCCTTATGTATTTCTCCATGGGACATATGATGTGGGGATGGCCGCTTCCGAAATTTTTCGAAGGCAACCATATTGCCATGGGGCTTGTGCAGTTATTGCTTGCCGGAATCGTAATGGTCATCAATCAGAAGTTCTTCATCAGTGGATGGAAGGGACTGATTCACAAGGCACCAAACATGGATACCCTGGTTGCCATGGGTTCTATGGCATCTTTCCTTTACAGTACCTATGCATTGTTTGCTATGACCGATGCACAGCTTAAGGGAAATGCAGATGCAGTGATGTCTTATATGCATGAATTTTATTTCGAATCAGCAGCCATGATTCTGACACTGATTACTGTTGGGAAAATGTTGGAGGCCCGCTCCAAAGGAAAAACAACGGATGCGCTTAAGAGTCTGATGAAGCTGGCACCAAAGACAGCGGTCATTGTGCAGAATGATGTAGAGAAGGAAGTATCGATTGACCAGGTTAAAAAAGGTGATATTTTTGTAGTTCGCCCGGGTGAAAATATTCCGGTGGATGGTGTCATATTAGAAGGAAGCAGTGCGGTAAATGAATCTGCACTTACCGGGGAAAGTATTCCGGTGGATAAGTCGGAAGGCGATATGGTATCTGCAGCTACTTTGAACCAGTCCGGATTCCTGAAATGCGAAGCGTCCCGTGTAGGCGAAGACACTACACTTTCCCAGATTATCCAGATGGTCAGTGACGCAGCAGCAACAAAGGCTCCGATTGCCAAAGTAGCAGATAAAGTTTCCGGTGTATTCGTACCGGCTGTTATCTCGATTGCATTTGTTACCTTTATTGTATGGATGCTGGCAGGACAGACTTTCGGATTTGCGCTTGCAAGAGCTATTTCCGTATTGGTTATCAGTTGTCCTTGCGCCCTTGGGCTTGCAACTCCAGTTGCGATTATGGTCGGTAACGGAAAAGGTGCCAAGAATGGAATTATGTTTAAGACAGCCGTATCTTTGGAAGAAACCGGAAAGATGCAGATTGTGGTTATGGATAAGACAGGAACCATTACCAGTGGAGAACCAAAGATTACGGATATTTTACCGGCAGCAGGTAAGGACGAAGAGACCCTTCTTTCTCTTGCCTATGCATTGGAAAGAAAGAGCGAGCATCCGCTTGCAAGAGCAATTTTAACTTATGCGGAAGAACATAAGGTAGAAGCAAAAGAAGTAACGGATTTCCAGATTCTTCCTGGCAACGGGCTTACAGCTGCTTATGAAAATAAAGTTTTAAATGGCGGAAATCTGAAATTTATCCGGACCAAGGTACAGGTATCTGCGGAAATGGAGCATCAGGCAGAGAAACTTGCGGAAGAAGGAAAAACTCCGTTATTCTTTGCAAAAGGAGAAGAACTTCTGGGAATTATCGCAGTAGCCGATGTTATTAAAGAAGACAGCCCACAGGCAGTCCGTGAACTTCAGAACATGGGAATCCATGTAGTAATGCTGACCGGTGATAACGAGCGTACAGCTAAGGCCATCGGAAAACAGGCAGGTGTGGACGAAGTCATTGCAGGTGTTCT
This sequence comes from uncultured Bariatricus sp., assembly GCA_934307065.1. Lineage (GTDB taxonomy): Bacteria > Bacillota > Clostridia > Lachnospirales > Lachnospiraceae > Allocoprococcus. The sequence goes on from CAKRCD010000012.1 coordinate 38,754, forward strand.
TCCGGATGGAAAAGAACAGGTCATCAGCAGACTGCAGAAGCAGGGCAAAGTTGCCATGGTCGGTGATGGAATCAATGACGCACCGGCACTTACCAGAGCAGATATGGGAATTGCCATCGGAGCAGGAACCGATATCGCTATTGATGCGGCCGATGTTGTACTGATGAAGAGCCGTTTAAGTGATGTTCCGGCAGCAATTCGTTTGAGCCGTGCAACCTTAAGAAATATCCATGAAAACCTGTTCTGGGCATTTATTTACAATATTATTGGAATCCCGCTTGCAGCAGGTGTATGGATTCCGCTGTTTGGGTGGAAGTTGAACCCGATGTTTGGTGCAGCAGCCATGAGTTTATCAAGTTTCTGCGTTGTATCAAATGCATTGCGGCTGAATCTGTTCAAAATGTATGATGCAAGTAAGGATAAAAAAATCAAAATCAGTCACAAAAACAATAAGGAGGAAAAGACAATGGTTAAGACAATGAAAATCGAAGGAATGATGTGTGGACACTGCTCTGGCAGAGTGAAAAAAGCTTTGGAGGAACTTCCACAGGTAGAATCAGCAGAAGTAAGCCATGAAAATGGAACTGCAATCGTTACTTTGAATGCAGAAGTAGCAGATGATGTATTAAAACAGGCAGTAGAAGCTCAGGATTATGCTGTAATTTCCGTGGAATAAACAATACGTCTGCGTAGGGTTGTTACAGAAACAGTAATTTAAATGATAGAAAAGAGAAGTTTTGCGGCAAAGAGGCGTAGAACTTCTCTTTTTTGTATAAATATAAAAAAGTTAAGAAATACTTTGTTGCTTCTTAAGAAATATGTGGTAGAATAACGTAGGTAGAAAGGAAGAGAAGACATGGATATTACAGTTTTAGACTGGCTGGACAGAACGGCAGAACGCATTCCCGATAAGACAGCATTCATAGATGAGTCAGGCAGTCTTACATTCAGAGAAGTAAATGAGATAGCAAAAGCAGTAGGAAGCCATCTTTTGAAATATAAAAAAGAACGTCAGCCTATTCTGGTAATGAGTGGACGGCACCGGTTTACACCGGTCTGTTTCTTAGGTGTTGTATACAGTGGCAATTTCTATGCACCGATTGATGCGACAATGCCGACTACGCGATTGTTGCAGATATTAGATGTGATTCAGGCAGATGTCTTAATTGTGGACCGGGAGAACCAGAAGAAGGCGGAAGAACTCCAGTTTCAGGGAACGGTTCTTATTATGGAAGAACTGATGGAATTGACAGAGACAGATGAAAAAGGACTAGCTAAAGTGAGGGGAGGAATGTCTTCTGACATGCCTCTTTATACAATTTTTACATCCGGTTCTACGGGCATTCCAAAGGGGGTTATTACTTCTCATTATTCACTGATGTGTTATATAGACGCTGTTTCGGAAGTGTTGCATATCGGAGAGGAAGACCGTATGGGAAATCAGTCTCCACTGGATTATATTGCGGCAATCCGTGATATTTATTTCCCGGTAAAGGATGGTGCAACAACGGTAATTTTGCCAAAACAATATTTTGCAGTTCCGGCAAAATTATTTGAAGCATTGAATCAATATGAAGTGACAACCTTGTGTTGGAGCAGTTCTGCACTTACCATTCCGGCGCAGATGAAGGCATTTGAATATGAAGTGCCACGTTTCTTAAAGAAAGTCTGTTTCTCTGGTTCCGTGATGCCTGGAAAGATTTTGAAAATATGGCAGGAGCACTTACCGGATATCTTGTTTGTCAACCAGTATGGACCGACAGAGGCAACAGCATCTTGTACCTATTATGTTGTAAAAGAAAAGGTTACTGAGGATACCGTGCTTCCGATTGGAAAGCCGTATAAGCAGTACCGGATTCTTATACTGAATGAGCAGAATCAGGAGGTCCAACCGGGTGAGACCGGAGAAATATGTGTGCTTGGACCGGTATTGGCACTTGGCTATTATGGTTCAGAAGAACGCAGTGCAAAGGCATTTGTCCAGAATCCACTGAATCATGCCTATCGGGAACTGATGTACCGTACAGGTGATTTGGGAAGCTGGCGTGAAGATGGCGAGCTGGAATTCCACGGGCGTATGGACCGTCAGGTTAAACATCTGGGTCACAGGGTAGAACTGTCTGAACTGGAAAGTGCAGCAGAAAAAATAGAGGGTGTGACAGAAAGCTGCGCTCTTTATGATAAAGAAAAAGAATTATTATATCTGTTCTATACAGGAGAAGCAGATAAAAAGCAGATTTCCATTGCAATGCGGGAAATGCTGCCGGGATTCATGGTCCCGAGAAAAATCATGAATCTGCCGGAGATACCAAGGCTTCCGAACGGAAAGACGGATATGGTTACATTAAAATCTTATTTTAAACACTAAGCGTGTGAAGATGTAAGTACTATAAATCATATTTCAAGCATTGGATGCGTGAAATATCATGTTATACAGGAAAAGGAGAAGAACAATGGATGAATTAATGGAAATTTTGGAAGATTTAAGACCGGATGTGGATTTCGGAGCAGAGAAAGCACTGATTGATGACCATGTACTGGAATCATTTGATATCGTATCGTTAGTAGGAGAAATAACAGAAGCTTTTGATATTGAAATTAATCCGGCTGAGCTGATTCCGGAGAACTTCAATTCAGCAGAAGCTATGTGGAAAATGATTGAAAGATTGCAGGATGAGTAAAATGAACAAGGAATTATTACTTCAGATGGCAGAAAAATATGGAACACCGCTTTACATCTTTAACACAGATGTGTTTCGTGAAAGAGCAGAACTGGTAAAACGGGAGTTTGGAAAAAAGGTACATTGCTGTTTTTCCATTAAAGCAAATCCATTCCTGCTTCAGGATATGCCGGAATGTTTTTCCAATTATGAAGTCTGTAGTCCGGGAGAACTTACGATATGTGAAAAAACCGGTACAGATATGAGCAAAATTATTTTTTCCGGAGTCAATAAGAGATATTCAGAAGTGGCAAGAGCAATGGATGACGGAGTGGGAACATTTACCGCAGAGAGCAGGCTGCATGTAGAGCTGATTCAGAGTTGTGCGTCCGAACGAAATAAAGTGGTTCCGGTGCTTCTGCGCTTAACCGGTGGAAGTCAGTTTGGTATGGATGAGACAGATATTTTGGATATTGTAAGAAATCAGGAGAGCTATCCGAATATTCAGATTGTGGGACTTCATTATTTTACCGGTACCCAGAAGAAAAAAGTGACTGTGATTGAGAAAGAACTGCGCAAGCTGGATGAATTTGCGCAGAGATTACTTGCGGAAACCGGATTCTCAATAGAACGGATAGAATATGGAACCGGGTTGAATGTGGACTATTTTGGCGAAGATCCGGATGAATGGGAAGAAGCACTTCTCAAAGAGGCCGCAGTATTTGTCCGTGAAATGGGTGAGAAATATCATCTGACGATTGAAATGGGAAGATTTTTCGCAGCACCATGCGGAACATATATTACCAGAGTAGAAGATGTGAAGACAAATCAGGGGTATCACTATGCCATTTGCGATGGCGGCTTAAACCAGCTCAAATATGACGGGCAGGTAAAGGGGATGCAGACACCGGAAATCGTGCGGCTGAACAGAGAAGAAGAAGGAAGCGTGAAAGAGCGTTATACGTTATGCGGAAGTCTCTGTACTACTGCAGATGTGCTTGCTACTATTCAGACTGATAAGTTGGAAATTGGAGATTTATTGGCATTTGGACGTACAGGCGCATATTCTGTGATGGAAGGGATGGCTGTGTTTCTAAGCAGGGAAATGCCAGCGGTAGTGTTGTATTCGGAAATGACAGGTGCCCGTCTTGTCCGCGATTTTATATATACAGATATATTTAATACACCAGACAACAGGGAAGGACAGAGGTAACGCACGTGGGTTATACAACAATTACATTTTTGATTTTTACGCTGCTCGTTGTAGCAGCGTATTATATGTTTCCGGTTAAGAAGTATCAGTGGACGGTGCTTTTAGCAGCAAGTTATGTATTTTACCTCTGGGCAAGCTGGCGTTATGTGATTTTTATTTTAATCACTACCTATACGGTTTATTTTGCTGCGCTGGCCATGTACCGGAACATCAAAGAAGCAAAAGAAACAGTGGCACAGCATAAAAAAGAATGGGACAAAGAACAGAAGAAACAGTACAAAGAGAGTATGAAAAAGAAGCGGAAACGGCTTCTGATTCTGGTGCTTGTGCTGAATCTTGGTATCCTGGTATTTTTGAAATATTTTAATCTGTTTGCAGGCGGACTGAATACGCTGCTTGGTTTTACCGGCATAGAAGCTTCTGTTCCGATTTTAAAATTATTTCTTCCGCTGGGTATTTCTTTCTATACTTTTCAGTCTACAGGATATTTGATAGATGTTTACCGGGAGAAAATTGAGCCGGAAATAAATCCGGCAAAATATGCGCTGTTTGTGTCCTTTTTTCCTCAGATTATTCAAGGACCAATCAGTTTTTATGATCAGTTGGCACACCAGTTATATGCGGAGCATTCATTTTCTTATAAGAATCTGAAATACGGAGCATTTTTGATGCTTTGGGGATATCTGAAAAAGATGGTGATTGCTGACCGTGCAGTCAGTCTGATTAATACAGTGACGGCAGATTACCGGCAGTATAGTGGGACGGTCATTCTGATAACAGTTCTGGTGTATGCGTTACAGTTGTATGCAGACTTCTCCGGGGGGATTGATATTTCCAGAGGATTTGCCGAAATTCTTGGTATCCAGATGGCAGAAAACTTCAAACGTCCTTATTTTGCGGTAAATATTAATGATTACTGGAGACGTTGGCATATTACTTTAGGCGCATGGATGAAGAATTATGTGTTTTATTCCCTTGCCATGTCCAAACGTTTCCTGAAAATGGGGAAGGATTTAAAGCAGAAGTATGGATCGAACCCGGTGGGTGCTCATGTGGCAAAGGTTTTGCCGACGGGAATTGCTTCATTTATCACATTTTTATCAGTAGGAATCTGGCACGGAGCGAACATGAAATATGTGGCTTTCGGTATCTGGAATGGCGGTGTGATTATGGTGTCCATTCTGATGCAGCCGCTTTTTGATAAAGCAGTTGCGAAACTGAAAATTCGGACAAAAAGTCTTTGGTGGAAAGCCTTTCAGATATTGCGTACTTTTGTGATTGTGCTGATAGGATATATGTTTGATATCGGAGCAAATTTCACATCAGCTATGCATATGTTAGGAAGATGTGTGACGGACTTTAGTCTGAACAAATGTAAAGTGATGGAACAGATTACATCATGTGGTCTGACATTGGAAGATTATAAGCTTTTACTGATCATGACAGTGTTGATTTTTATTGTCAGTTTGATTCAGGAGCGGCATCCGGATACAACCATGCGGGCTTTACTGGAACAGAAACATCCGAAAATGCAGTGGGTGGTTTTGTTTGCTGGATTGGCAATGATTGCTATATTTGGAATGTACGGACCGGGAGTGAGTGCATCGGATTTTGTATACATGCAGTTTTAAAGGAAGTATAGATGATGAATAAAAAAAGAATTGTAAAATTGTGCTGCTTTGGACTGATATTTCTTTTGTTCTTAAGCGGAGTGTCAGCATTTCTCCAGGTAAACAGTTTTTCAGATGGTTTGAGAATTAAAGGATTTTATCTGGAACCGGAAAACAGTCTGGATGTGGTGACAATCGGTGCCAGTGAAACTTATACAGCCATAGCACCGGGAATGCTCTGGGATGAGTATGGATTTACCAGCTATGATTTTTCTACTGCAGGAAGTCCCATTGCCATAGTGAAATCTCAGGTAAAGGAAGTGTTAAAGCATCAAACACCGAAGTTGATTGTGATTGAACTGAATGGGGCGCTTCAGAAAAATGATTCGTATCAGACGGATGAAAACCGGCTTCGAAAATATATTGATAATATGCCGTGGTCTGCAAACAAGGTGGAAACAATTTCAGAACTAATCCCGAAGAAGGAGCAGATTAATTATTTCGTGCCGTTTCTGAAATATCATTCCAACTGGCAGAGCTGGGATATGTGTCTGGCAAATCTCTATGTCCAGACAAGAATGCGTCTGGAAGGCGGAAGTGGATTGAAAGGTTTTCAGACATATACAGATAAAACAGTGGCTTCAAGTGAGGTACTAGATGTTACGAATGACAGAACGATGCTATCACTCACAGATATGTCAGAATATTATCTGCGGGATTTGCTGCAGTATCTAAAGGATGAAAAGATTGACAATGTGCTCTTTATGCGTATTCCGCACAGAATTACAGAGAAAACATATCCGGTATACCAGCGTGCCAATGAAGCGGAAAAGATTATTAAAGAATACGGATTTTCTTATGTGGATTTTGAGGCACAGAAAGAAGCAATCGGCCTGGATATGACGGAAGACTTTTATAATGACCATCATATGAATTTATATGGACAGGAGAAATTTACCAAGTACTTTGGCAAATATCTGGTAGAACATTATGGATTGAATAAAAGTGAACACTCAGAAACAGTTGTGAAAGCCTGGGATAGAGCTGCGGAAGAAACTGATGAATGTATCAGCTATACCAGGAAGATGCTGGAAAAAAAGAAGAAAGCAACAATCAATGAGGGGTGGAAAGAATTAAAAAAGTACGATTTGGACTTTTCGACAAACAAAAGTAAATAAAAAATAAAATCTCCTGGAAGTGATATCTCCATGTGAGGTGAATGCGTGCAATCTAGTGTGGCGAAAGAGCTGCAGAGATTGCACGCTTTTTTTGAAATCTGACAATAAATAATTAGATTTCTAATAAAAATAGTGGGAGAAAATATTATAAAAATATAAAATTATAGGAGAAATGCTTGACATTTGTGGTTTACATAAATAGAATATTCGTTAGCTATCTAACTAAATGGAGGTAAATAGATTGAAGGAAAAGAATTCTTTTTTGGATGATATGTGTGTAAATCCGATGAATATGCCACTGCAGGTATTGATGCATCAGGTGTTACATATGGAAAAACAGTATATGAACCGGCTGATGCAGCCCATTGACTTGAAGCACGGGCAGGCGGCTATTTTGTTTGTATTGTGGAAGAAGGGACCGGTGTCACAGCGTGAACTGGCAGACATGATGCAGTTGAAGCCACCGTCGATTACAGCAGCACTTCAGAAGCTGGAAAAGCGGAAATTCATTGAACGCACACCGGATGAGAAGGACCAGAGAGTACTCCGGATTCAGATTACAGAGGCAGGCAAGGAATGCCTGTTAAGTATGCGTGATATTGATATATCCGTGAAGAGACAGTTATTCCAGAACATTACAGAGGAAGAGCGCATGCTGCTTCGTAGATTATTTATACAGATGAGGGAAAATATGATGGAGGTGGAAACACTGGAGCATCCCTCCATCTCATAAAATGAATTTATAAAGACAGAAAGGAAATGCACAGTTATGAACAAGCTGGTAAAATTTTTAAAACCGTATGCCGTGACAATTGCAGCAATTTTTGCAGTACTGATGATGCAGGCATATTGTGACTTATCATTGCCATCCTATACTTCTGACATAGTCAATGTAGGAATTCAGCAAGGTGGTATCGATGATAAGGTTCCGATGGTATTGTCGGAGGAAGATTTGCGGAAGCTGACGATATTTATGAGTCAGGAGGAGGCAGCGCAGGTAAAAGACAGCTACACCTTACAGACAGAAGATACAGAGTATGATTACGATGGAGCTGTCTATGAATTAAAGAGTCAGATACAGCAAGATGAAGAAGAACTAGATGAATTGGCAGATATTATGCAGCTTCCGATGTTTATCAATGTGAGTGCAGCATCTGACGATGAGATGGCACAAAAAATGGAAATGTTTGGTATAATTCCGGAGGAACAGAAAAATACAGCACTGGAGCAGGTAAAGGAACAAATGAAGGATGTACCGGACATGATACTTACCCAGAGCGTACCGGTTTACATTAAGTCGGTGTATCAGGAGCTGGGAGTAAATACAGACAAGATTCAGATACAATACATCCTGCATACAGGACTCAAAATGTTAGGACTTGCGCTTCTTGGAATGGTGGCAAGCATTACAGTAGGGTTCCTTGCAGCCAGAGTGGCAGCCAGTACTGGACGAGATTTACGTTCCAGAGTATTTACTAAGGTAATTGGATTTTCCAATACAGAATTTGATAAATTTTCAACGGCTTCCCTGATTACACGAAGCACCAATGATATTCAGCAAATCCAGACGCTTACAGTCATGCTTTTGCGAATTGTGCTCTACGCACCGGTTCAGGCAATCGGTGGTATTATCAAGGTATTCCACACCAATGTAGATATGATTTGGATTATTGCGTTGGGTGTAGCGTTGGTATTTATGATTGTGATTGTGCTCTTTATCGTGGCAATGCCAAGATTTAAGAGGCTGCAGACACTGGTAGACCGGCTGAATCTGGTTATGCGTGAAATCCTGACAGGACTTCCGGTAATTCGTGCTTTCAGTAAAGAAAAACACGAAGAAGAGAGATTTGACAAAGCCAACCGTGATTTGATGAAAACCAACCTGTTTGTAAACCGGGCCATGACATTTATGATGCCGCTTATGATGCTGGTTATGAATGGAATTACGGTATTAATCGTCTGGTGTGGCGCGGCAGGCATTGATAAAGGGCAGATGCAGGTGGGTGATATGATGGCATTTATTCAGTATACGATGCAGATTATAATGTCCTTCCTGATGATTTGTATGATTTCGATTATGCTTCCAAGAGCAGCTGTAGCAGCAGAACGTGTGGATGAAATTCTGACAAGTGAGACTGTTATTGATGACCCGGAAGAACCGAAACACTTGCCGGAGAACAGCAAAGGAGAAGTTACGTTTGAACATGTTTATTTCCGCTATCCGGGAGCAGAGCATGATGTGTTACATGATTTGAACTTTGTGGCAAAACCGGGACAGACCACGGCTATCATCGGAAGTACCGGATGTGGAAAATCGACACTGATTAATCTGATTCCTCGTTTCTATGATGTAACAGAGGGGCATATCCGGGTTGATGGCATGGATGTACGTGAAATGACCCAGCATGACCTCAGAGATAAAATCGGTTATGTTCCACAGAAGGGTGTGCTGTTCTCGGGAACGATCGCATCCAATATTTTATATGGCAATCCGGATGGGACAGAAGCGGAAATGAAAGAAGCTGCTTCTATCGCACAGGCAACTGAATTTATTGATGAAAAACCGAAGAAATATGAAAGCACGATTGCGCAGGGCGGAACCAATGTCTCCGGTGGACAGAAGCAGAGACTTTCCATCGCAAGAGCAATTGCAAAGAAACCGGAAATCTTTATTTTCGATGACAGTTTCTCTGCACTGGATTATAAGACGGATGTAGTACTTAGAACTGCATTGAAAGAAAAGACACAGGATTCTACCGTAATTATTGTAGCACAGCGAATTAGTACAATTCTGCATGCAGAGCAGATTATTGTACTGGATGAAGGAAAGATTGCCGGAATCGGTACTCACAATGAATTATTGAGGTCTTGTGAAGCATACTATCAGATTGCGTCATCTCAGTTATCACAGGAAGAATTAAGACGGAATCTGGAAGCAGATGAAGGAAAGGAGGAATGCTAAATGGCTGGACATGGACATGGTCCTATGAGGGCAGGAGAAAAAGCAAAAGATTTTAAAGGGACAATGAAAAAGCTTTGGAATTATATCAGCGAATATAGAATCGGACTTTTCTTTGTCATGGTATTTGCAATCTGCAGTACGGTATTTAGTATAGCCGGACCAAAGATTTTAGGAAAAGCGACCACTGAAATTTTCAATGGATTAGTTGGAAAAATTACTGGTGGAAGCGGGATTGATTTTGAAAAATTAGGAAAAATCCTGATCGGACTCCTCTGCCTGTATGTGGCGAGTGCAGTATTCTCTTTTATACAAGGTTATATTATGACAGGAATTTCCCAGAAAATAACCTATCGCATGCGAAAAGATATTTCCGAGAAAATCCATCGTATGCCAATGAATTATTTTGATAAAGTTACACATGGAGAAGTACTTTCACGAGTTACCAATGACGTGGACACCTTAAGTCAGAGCCTGAATCAGAGTGCAACCCAGCTCATTACTTCTACGACTACACTGATCGGTGTGCTGATTATGATGCTTAGCATAAGTCCGTTGATGACAGTAGTAGCACTGTTAATACTTCCGGTTTCGCTGGCATTGATTTCCGTGATAGTGAAACGTTCACAGAAATTCTTCCGCGACCAGCAGAATTATCTGGGGCATGTAAATGGACAGGTAGAAGAAGTATACGGTGGACATAATATTGTCAAGGCATTTAACAAAGAAGAAGACGTTATTCGTACATTCAATGAGACAAACGACATTTTATATCAATCTGCGTGGAAATCACAGTTTCTCTCCGGAATGATGATGCCAATCATGCAGTTTGTCGGAAATCTTGGATATGTAGGTGTCTCCATCTTAGGTGGTTACCTTGCAATCAAAGGAAGCATTGAAGTTGGAGATATCCAGTCCTTCATTCAATATGTACGAAGCTTCACTCAGCCAATCCAGCAGATAGCTCAGGTGGCAAATATGCTCCAGTCAACGGCAGCAGCTTCCGAACGAGTATTTGAATTTTTGGAAGAAGAGGAAGAAGTACAGACAGTAGAACATCCGGTTTCTATTGAAGGCTTGAAAGGAAATGTGTCTTTCGACCATGTAAAATTTGGTTACAATCCAGACCACATTATTATCAAAGACTTCTCAGTAGATGTAAAACAAGGACAGAAAATTGCCATTGTAGGACCAACCGGTGCAGGCAAAACTACTATGATCAAATTGCTCATGCGTTTTTATGATGTCAACGAAGGAGTAATTGCCGTAGACGGACACGACATTAAAGATTTCAATCGCGGAGAACTTCGGGAAATGTTCGGAATGGTATTACAGGATACCTGGCTGTTCAATGGAACCATCGAAGATAATATCAAATATGGTAAATTAAATGCGACCCACGAAGAAGTGGTAGAAGCAGCCAAGGCAGCTTACGTAGACCAGTTCGTGCAGACCCTGCCAAACGGCTATAACATGGTATTAAATGAAGAAGCAAGCAATGTGTCACAAGGACAAAAACAGCTTCTTACTATCGCAAGAGCTATTCTTGCAGACCCGAAAATCCTGATATTAGACGAAGCAACCAGCTCCGTAGATACCAGAACCGAAATTCGCATCCAGAAAGCAATGGATAACCTGATGGAAGGAAGAACAAGCTTCATTATTGCTCACAGACTGTCCACCATCCGGGATGCAGACCTCATCCTCGTCATGAAAGACGGTGATATCGTCGAACAAGGAAAACACCAGGAACTCCTCAACCAAAACGGCTTCTACGCAGAACTGTATAATTCACAATTTGAATCAGCTACAAGCTGTGCATAAATAGAAAAACTCCCACCCACACGCAATGTGCTTGCACAATTACGGTGCGGGTGGGAGTTTTTTTATTTATATACGGCGCCAGCCGTCAGCCATAATGAGCACAGCGAATTAGGGCTGAGCACAGCGTAAGCAGTGAGTTTGTTGAGCGCTAGCGCAATATGCCAGAGGCTGATTTTTTGCGGATATATACGGTGCCAGCCGTCATCCGACGAAGATCTGCTTTGGCGGATGAGCACAGCGTAAGCAGGAATGAAGCGCGAGCCGTCACCCGGATGGGCGAAGCACAGCCGGGTGTGCACAGCGTAGTTGTGAAAAAATATCACGCAATGCGTCAACACTGCTTATTCCTTACTATATAAATTTAATATCACTACAAATATATTGAAATAACAATGATATAACATTATAATAAAAGAAAAGAAGTGGAGGTATTTGAAATGGCAAGTACAATTCAAATCAGAGTAGATGATGACTTGAAGAATAAAGCAGATCAACTTTTCAAAGACCTTGGAACGGACACAACATCGGCAATAAGAATGTTTTTGACGAAGGCTGTTGCATATAATGGATTTCCATTTGAAATAAAAAAAACAGTGCGTAATCCTTATGCATCTATGACAGAAGAAATGCTTCAGAGATTGGAACAATCCAGAGAATCATCATAAACTGGGAATTATCGAAATGCAGAAACTGTAATTTCAGATATGAGAGAAAAATATGGATTATAGAGTAGTTGTGACCGTAGAAGCAGAAGAAGATTTAAATCAGTTTATTCAGTATCTGCTTTGGGAAAAGCAGAATGAGCAGGCTGCAAAAATTTTCAAAAGCACAGATATTTCATGTTATATAGAATAGAAAAAGATATAGTATATGTAGATGACATTTTTCATGAGTTACAAGACTATGAAAATAGAATGATATAAATGAGCTTGTAATCTGAGTAACCAATAAGTATTATCTTAGGTGTGAAGTCTTTATTTAATTAATAAATATTTCAGGTCTTTACTTTTATGTAGAAAAAATACGGAGGAATTTTGAAATGTCGCGAAGAGTAGAAGTGGTCGATTACCGCCCGGAATGGGAAAAGGAATATAGAGAAGAATCAAAGAAAATCAAACAGGCATTGGGGAAGAATTGTGTTTCCATTGAACATATAGGAAGCACAGCCGTGAAAGGAATGAAAGCCAAGCCAATTATTGACATTATGCCGGTTGTGAAGAAACTTTCTGCTGTAGATGAAGTGCATGAGGAACTGGAAGCACTTGGTTATGTATGTAAAGGGGAAAATGGAATTGCCGGCAGACGATTCTTCGTCAAAGGCGGGGAAAATCCAACATTTCATGTTCATATTTTTGAAGAACGAAATAAAAATGAAATCGGAAGACATCTGGCGGTTCGAGAATATTTAAGAAATCATCCGGAAGATGCAAAGGAGTACAGCGAATTAAAGAGTCGTCTTGCAGCAGAATATCCAGAGGATATTGACGGCTATTGCGGTGGAAAAGCAGATTATGTGAATGGACTGGAGAAAAAGGCGGTCCAGTGGACAGAAAAGCAGATGAAGATTGGCAGTTATGGCTCTATGGGGATGTGCATGGGAATGTGTCTCGGAGTAGCGATTGGAACGGCAACTTCCAATCTTGCAGTCTGCATGAGTCTTGGCCTGGCGATTGGTCTGGTAGTAGGCACTTTTGTCGGCAGGGCAAAAGCAAAATAAACAAGGAAAAGAATATAGAAGTAAGGAAAACGGGCGGAAAACTTAGTGTTTCTGCCCGCTTTTTTCAATCTCTCCTATACTAATTATCCTTGAATTTTCTCTAATGTCTGGAAGAAATCAGGATAAGACACATCTACACACTGGCTGTCCAAAATGGTTGTGGTTCCTTCCGCAGCAAGTCCTGCGATGGCAAATGCCATTGCAATACGATGATCCAGATAGCTGTTGACGACACCACCATGGACGGGATTGCCGCCATGTATGATCATACCGTCTTCGGTAGGGGTCACATTCACACCCAGAGACTTTAATCCTTCTGTAGTGGTCCAGATGCGGTCCGTTTCTTTAACCTTGAGTTCAGCGGCATCTTTGATGATGGTAGTTCCCTCAGCGAAAGCTGCCATGACAGCAATCATCGGAATTTCATCAATCAGAGTGGAGATGAGCGCTCCTTCAATCGTGGTTCCGTGGAGAGAACTTGTCTTTATAAGAAGGTCAGAAGTCGGTTCTCCATTTCCGGTGTGCGGATTCATATAAGTGATATTTGCACCCATGGCTTCACATACCTTTAAAATGCCAGCCCGGGTAGGATTGATTCCAACATTTTGAATTAATAGTTCCGAATTCGGTACTAAGAGCCCTGCTGCAATGAAATAAGCAGCAGAAGAAATATCACCGGGAACAACAATAGCATGTCCATATAATTCTTCACAAGGAGAGATGGAAATCACAGCACTGTCATCGGGGTTCATCTTTGTAGTTACCTGCGCTCCAAATTCATTTAACATCAGTTCTGTATGATTGCGGGATAAATTGGGTTCGGTCACTGTAGTCACACCGTCTGCATAAATACCAGCCAGTAAGAGTGCCGATTTTACCTGTGCAGAAGCCACCTTCGAGTGATAATGAATCCCTGTAAGTGTGGGTTTAACCCCAACCGGAAGATGTGCGTTAATAAGGAGAGGAGCACATCCATTTATAAACTTGCTTTGGATATCAGCGCCCATCATTTGCAGAGGCTCCATAATCCGGTTCATAGGACGGCTGTTTAACGAAGCATCTCCTGAGAGTGTGGAAGCAAATGCCTGTCCTGACAAAATGCCGGAAATCAGACGGGTGGTAGTCCCACTGTTTCCTACATTTAATATTTTAGATGGTGCGGAAAGTCCGTGAAGCCCTTTCCCATGAACGATGATTTTCTCATTTGTATTTTCAATTTCAATTCCCATTTCCCGAAAACAGCCAATCGTTGAAAGACAGTCTGCACCTTGCAGAAAGTGAGTGATTTCTGTTGTTCCTTTGGCAAGTGCCCCAAACATGACTGAGCGGTGCGAAATGGATTTATCTCCGGGAATCTGTATTTCTCCCCGGAGTCCTTTGGATGCTGTATGTATTTCCATGAAAGTTACCTCATCTTTATTTTTTTTTAAATGTGACGAAAAGGTCTGACAGACCTGTCTATCGTTCGTAAATAGTATAGCGGTGACGCTGAAGCAGTTCAGCTGCCCGCCCGCTTGCCTGCCCATCGTAAAATTCAATGCGCAGAACACCTTCCTCAAACTCACGGTTATGAATGATTCCAATATTTTTAATACTGATGCTATTGGAAGCGAGGATAGTCGCAATGGTTGCAATAGCACCGGATTCATCCGGAATGTCGCAGTAAATACAGAAGGCTTTCTTGATAGGTCCCGCGGAAGATTCCGGCATGGAGCTGCGGTAATTGCGGGAATGGTCAAACATATCATAAATCTGCTGTTCTTCTCCCTGCTCCACATATTTCTTTGCCTGGGTCAGGGCCTGAATATAGTTTTCTAATATAGAGGAAATGTTTTCTCTGTTCTGCGCGCAGATGTGCTGCCACATGGTAGGAGAAGAAGAAGCAATCCGGGTAATATCCTTGAATCCTCCGGCGGCAAGCTGCTTCATCAGTTCATTTTCCGTATCCGTGTCTTTGACAAAATTTACCAGAGAAGCAGCGATAATATGTGGAAGGTGACTGATTGTGCCTGTTACATAGTCATGTTCTTTGTAATCCAATACCAGAGGAATTGCATGAAGGGATTCCACTAAGTCATGATATCTTGCAACTTTTTCTTCAGAAACGGAAGAAGAAGGTGTCAGAATATAATATGCGTTTTCAATCAGAATCGGCTTCGCATTGGAAAACCCGCTTTTTTCCGAACCGGCCATTGGATGCCCACCGATAAAGTATGGTTCCAGTCCAAGGCGGATGACCTCCTCATGAATTGGTGTTTTCACACTTCCAACATCCGTCAGAATCAAATCGTCATGCAGATATGGAAGCATTTGCTGTAAATAAGCAGTATTAAATGCCACAGGTGCACATAAAAATATGTAATCACAATTTTGAAAATTGTTGTCAATTGTAGTGCATGCAACATGAATCACTGATTCCTGCGTAGCGAGGGCAAGTGTTTCTTTATTTTTATCGAAAGCGACAATTTCATATTCCGGGTAATATTGCCGGATTGCTTTGGCAATAGAGCCACCGATCAGTCCCAGCCCGATAAATCCGATTTTGTTGTATTTCATAAGCGGTTGTCCTTTCTATAAGTTCCTTTAAGATCTAAACATTAATGGGATATTGGGTTAAAAGCCCGAGGCTTTGATGCCTGCAGATTGTTCTGTGCTTTGCACTCCCACAATCTGCCCCCAATATTCGCATATCGTGGGATTATCATCCCACTTTTAAGCTCATATCGGGGCGGGTTCCAAGGTCTTTCATCCACTTATGAGCAAGCTCATGTGGATTCAGACCTTTAGACCCTGGCATCATTATTTTAGTGCATTCCGCCTCCTCTGTCAATAAATCGACACTTTAAAGTGGGAAAGTAAAATTTTGTTTATGAAAAAAGTATATACAAGTGGGAGGGAAAATTGATTTTGTTGTTAAAAAATGATAAAAAGGTTGTAAATTGATAGAAAATTTAGTACAATAAGTACATGAAATTTTGAAACGAGGAGGCAGCATAGATGAAGGTTTACAGAACGGACGAGATTAGGAATGTGGTCCTTTTAGGACATGGAGGGAGTGGCAAGACCAGTCTGGTAGAAGCTATGGCATACGTTTCGGGAGCAACGAACAGACTTGGTACAATTGACGGTGGCAATACAATCAGTGACTTTGACAAAGAGGAGCAGAAGAGAAAGTTCTCTACCAGTACAAGTCTGGTGCCAATCGAGTGGGAGAAAGCAAAGATCAATATTCTTGATACACCGGGATATTTTGATTTTGTAGGAGAAGTGGAAGAAGCAGTCAGTGCGGCAGACGCAGCAGTTATCGTTGTATCAGGTAAAGCCGGTGTTCAGGTCGGAACAGAGAAAGCATGGGAATTATGTGATAAATATAATCTGCCTCGTATGGTTTATGTAACAGAGATGGATGTGGATGATGCCAGCTTCCGTCAGGTTGTAGCTGATTTGACAGAGAAATATGGAAAGGTTATTGCACCACATTTCGCGCCGATTCGTGAGAATGAAAAATTAGTCGGTTATGTGAATGTAATTAAGAACGCAGCAAGAAGGTATACCGGTCTTGGAATGAAGGAAGAATGTGAGATTCCAGAATATTCAAAACCAAATCTGCAGCTTTATCGTGAAAAATTATTAGAGGCAGTTGCCGAGACAAGCGAAGCCTTTATGGAGCGCTATTTTGAAGGGGATGAGTTCTCTGTAGAAGAGATTCGTTCTGCCATGCGAACAGAAGTTATGAACGGTGATATCGTTCCGGTGGCTATGGGGTCGAATGTTCAGGCGCAGGGTGTCGCAAACCTACTTTCTGATATTGTACGTTTCTTCCCAAGTCCAGAGTACAGAGAATGTGCAGGAATTAACCGTAAGACCAATGAAATTTTTGTAGCAAACTATGATTTTGCTATGCCAAAGAGCGCGTATGTATTTAAGACAATGGTAGATCCGTTTATCGGTAAATATTCTTTTGTTAAAGTGTGCTCAGGTGTGTTAAAAGGAGATGACCTGCTTTATAATGCAGAGAGCGACGCAGAGGCTAAGGCCGGTAAGCTTTATACTCTGATTGGAAATAAACCGGTGGAAGTAAGCGAATTGTTTGCCGGAGATATCGGAGCAATTGCAAAACTTGGAACTACTAAGACGGGGGATACCCTTTCTACCAAGAATACTCCGGTTTCTTACGGTAAGACAGAATATTCAAAACCTTATACATATATGAAATATGTGGTAAAAGCAAAAGGCGATGAGGACAAGGTTTCTCAGGCATTATCCAGAATGATGGCAGAAGATGTCACTCTGAAGGTGGTTAATGACAGTGAGAACAGACAATCATTAATTTATGGAATGGGCGATCAGCATCTGGAAGTTGTTGTAAGCAAATTGGAAGATCGCTATAAAGTCGGAATTACTCTGGAACAGCCTAAGGTAGCATTCCGTGAAACAATCCGCAAGAATTCAGATGTAGATACCAAATACAAGAAACAGTCAGGCGGACACGGACAGTATGGGCATGTTAAGATGCGCTTTGAGCCATCTGGCGATTTGGAAACACCTTATGTATTTGAAGAAGAAGTTGTGGGCGGTGCAGTTCCAAAGAACTACTTCCCGGCAGTGGAAAAGGGACTTCAGGAATCCGTATTGAAAGGACCTTTGGCCGGATACCCGGTAGTTGGTGTGAAAGCGGTTCTGTACGATGGTTCTTATCATCCGGTAGATTCTTCCGAAATGGCATTCAAGACAGCAACTATCCAGGCATTTAAGAAAGGATTCATGGAAGCAACTCCGGTTCTCTTAGAACCAATTGCTACGTTGAAAGTAAAAGTTCCGGATGATTATACCGGTGATGTTATGGGTGATTTGAACAAACGTCGTGGACGTGTTCTTGGAATGGATCCGGTAGCCGGAGGATATCAGATTGTTACAGCAGATATTCCGATGACAGGATTATTTGGATATTGCACAACTCTTCGCTCAATGACCGGAGGACGTGGAACGTATTCTTATGAATTTGCACGTTATGAACAGGCACCTGCTGATGTACAGGAAAAAGAAATAAAAGCCCGTGCAGAAGAATAAAGAACAGGGAAGCAAAAAGAATATAGAAGAAATAGAATATAAATATAGAAGGAATAGAAACAGTAAGGGTCGGGAAAATTGTCCTGACTCTTATTGTTTTATAAATATTTGTAAAAAAGAACTCAAGGACACGGTTTTCGTGTATACTAGAAATTAATACAGTTTCTGACAGGATACTGTAATGAAAACCTAAGGAGGGCTTATGAAAAAGAAAGGTATTATATGGGGAATTGTTGCGCTGCTTGTACTTGGCGGCATCTATTATTATCTGGCACTTCCGGCAATTAATATCCATTCCGTGGAGGTGTGGTATTTTCTGCTGTATCTGGTGGCTGCCATCGGTGTGATTTATGTAATTGTAAGTGCGATAAATGCTGTAAAAAGGGGGAAGAGAGTAGAAGAAATCAGAAGTTCAAAAACCTTGAAAAAGATTGTTATGGTCTTTGGAATATTGGTAATTGTTTTTATAGGTGGTTCGATTTTATCTTCCCCGATTGTAAATGCGAAGAAATATCAGTCGCTTTTAACCGTGGAGGATGGCGAATTTACCAAGGATATTGAAGAACTGAGCTTCGACCAGATTCCGATTCTGGACAGGGATTCGGCAGAAATCCTGGGTGACCGTAAGATGGGAAGCATGTCTGATATGGTATCCCAGTTTGAAGTAGATGATATTTACAGTCAGATTAATTATCAGGATCGGCCGGTCCGCGTGTCACCGGTAAAATATGCGAGTCTGGTAAAATGGTTTACAAACCGCAAAGAAGGACTTCCGGCTTATATTATGATTGATATGGCGAGTCAGACAACCCGGCTTGTGAAGTTGGAAGAAGGAATGAAATATTCAACCAGTGATCATTTTGGAAGAAATATTTACCGACACTTAAGATTTTCTTATCCGACTTACATTTTTGATGAAATGAGTTTTGAAATTGATGAGGATGGGACACCTTATTGGGTTGCTCCGGTTGTGAAGTATAACATTGGTCTGTTTGGCGGACGCACCGTGGGGAGAGTGGTTCTCTGTAATGCCATTACTGGAGAGACTACAGACTATGTTATTGATGAAGTGCCACAGTGGATTGATCATGCATATTCGGCAAGCCTTTTGATTGAACTTTATGATTATTACGGCAGCCTAAAGCATGGATTTATCAACAGTGTACTCAGTCAGAAGGATTGCCTCAAGACAACGAATGGCTATAATTACCTTGCGATTGATGACGATGTGTGGGTATATACAGGAGTGACTTCGGTAAACAGTGACCAATCTAATGTTGGTTTTGTGTTAATGAATGAGCGTACTATGGAGACGAAATATTATAAAGTAGAAGGCGCAATTGAAGATTCTGCTATGGATTCTGCAGAAGGACAGGTGCAGAACTTACACTATACTGCGACCTTCCCACTGCTTCTTAACATTGCGGGAGAGCCGACATATTTTATTGCATTAAAGGATGATGCAGGACTGGTAAAGAAATATGCACTGGTAAATGTGCAGAAATATCAGCTTGTTGCGATTGGGGATACAGTAAGCCAGTGTGAAGAATCCTATAATTCTTTGCTCCTGACAAACGGAGTGAAACAGGAGGAAACGGATACGAGAGAAATCCAGACAGTAAAGGGTATGATTACTAAGATTGCACAGGGTGTTGTGGATGGAAATTCTCATTATTATATCATGTTGGATAATTCAAAAGATATCTTTGATGTCTCCGTGGTAGATTATATCGAGATTATCAAGTATGATGTAGGAGACGAAGTGACGCTGGAGTATAAAGAAGGCACAAAGACGAATACCGTATTATCCGTGAAATAGCAAAATAAATCACATAGACAGGATAAAACAAAAAGGGGCTGTTGCAAAATAGATGAGTAATCATCTATGGAGCAATGGCTCCTTTTTTGCGCCTAAATGAAAAAGCAGGCTCCGAAGAACCTGCCATTCATGGTATAATAAATTATGACGAGTAAAATAAAATACCAAAAAGATTATACCAAATTCAATGAAACTTATCAACTGGTTTTGCCATTAAGTTTAGAAGGTCTTGTTCCTAATGATGATTCTGTTCGACTGCTGAGCCATGAGCTTGAGGAACTCAATTATACGTTATTGTATAAGGCTTACTCTTCCAAAGGAAGAAATCCTGCAGTTGATCCGAAGACCATGTTCAAGATTCTGACCTATGCTTATTCTCAAAACATTTATTCTTCCCGGAAAATTGAACAGGCTTGCCGCAGAGATATCAACTTTATGTGGCTGCTTGCTGGACAAAAAGCACCTGATCACAGTACGATTGCCCGTTTTCGAACCGGATTTCTCGCAGAGGCCTGCGAAGACCTGTTTTATCAGATGGTACATCGTCTGAAAGATGCGGAAGACTTATCTACAGAAACAGTTTTTATTGACGGAACTAAGCTGGAAGCTTGTGCTAATAAATATACTTTCGTCTGGAAAAAGTCCGTAGGGAAATGGGAAGAAAAAATGTTTCATAAGATTCAGGAAGCTGTAAAACTTCTAAATCACGATTACATGCAGTCTTTTACTGTAAATACGGAATCAAGGGCTATGGATTTGCAGAAAATCACCGAATATCTGGAGCTTTTCCAGCGGTTCCGTGAACGACAGATAACCTATGACTGGCATACTGCCAGTTTTCGAGGAAGAAATAATTATTGTAAGACCGATCCGGATGCGACATTTATGCACATGAAAGATGACCATATGCGGAATGCCCAGTTGAAACCGGGATATAACATACAGATTGGTGTAGATAGCGAATACATTGTAGCGACAGATATATTTCAGGATAGAAATGATGTGTGGACATTGATCCCGTTTCTGAAGCTTATGGATGAAAAGTTGGGATTCCATTATCCAAGTATCACTGCTGATTCCGGGTATGAAAGTGAAGAAGGATATACCTATCTGCGCAATTCTGGACAGAAACCATATATCAAGCCACAGACATATGAAAAATGGAAGAAACGCAGTTTTAAGCAGGATATCAGCAAGCGTGAAAACATGGGTTATGATGCAGAAACAGACACATATACCTGTCACGCCGGCAAAAAATTGAACGCACTTTTTCTAAAAAAACAGAAAAGCAAAAGTGGATATGAGTCGGAAGTAACTGTGTATGAATGTGAGGATTGTACTAACTGTCCTTATAAGGAAAAATGTACCCGTGCGAAAGGGAATAAGCGGTTGTATATTTCAAAAAGCTTTCTAGAGAAGAGACAGGAATCATACGAAAATATCTTAAGTGAAACCGGAATTAAATACCGGATGAACCGTTCTATACAGGTGGAAGGGGCCTTTGGAGTTTTGAAAAATGATTATGAATTCCAGAGATTTCTGCTCCGTGGAAAAACCAAAGTAAAACTGGAGATTCTTTTGCTTTGCATGGGATATAACCTAAATAAGCTGCATACAAAAATCCAAAAAGAGCGGACCAGAAGTTATTTACATGAGGTTAAGTCAGCCTAAAATATGTAAAAAAATCAAAGGCTTATTAAAGTGCGGCAAAAAATCGGGATGAAATCCAGAAATTTAGATTTCATCCCGATTTATGTCTGTAACGGCAGAAGCTGCCACTCAATCATCTAGTTTTGATGATTTTGCAACAGCCCCTTTTTATGAAAAAGAAATGCTAAGCTAAAACAGTACAATTTTCGAGACCGGCAACTTCTTCCGGTTTTGCGCTGAGACTTACATAAAAATCAATGTTGCAGTCAGAAGCTATTCTGTTCAGATTCTCGACAATATATGGAAGATTCTCCATGTTAATTCCTGCATATTTGCAAATGCCATCCATAAAGACAGCCTGAATATCATGGTTTGCACTTGTCATACCATAAATGAATCCAACAAATTTGTCTGGGTTACAAATGGTATCATAATCGTCCATGCAGACAACTCTTACGTTAAACGATAAGCTATATGTATCTCTGTGAGTCTTCTTGATGAAGAAGACATTTCCTTCACTGGCTTTAATCACTTCATTTGCCTTTTCAATCATTCGCTGTGTTTTACCACTGCCCTTTTCACCGATTAATAAATTTACCATATGCTAAGTCTCCTTTGCGTATATTTAGTACTAAAGTACGGTACTTTTCCCTTGTGTATATTATACACTAATCGTAAAATAGAAACAACCTATTTATTTGCAACTTTCGATGAATTGTGATAGTATAGCTTTGTTATATTGGGATGTGAATGCATCCGTATCATACAGGCAATAATCAATATTAGATTTCAGGACAACTTAAAGCAGTGTTGCCCCGGGAAAAGAGGTTTGAAAATGACAAAAGTAGATATTATTTCCGGTTTCTTAGGAGCTGGAAAGACAACATTTATTAAAAAACTGATTGAAGAAGTATTTGCAGGAGAACAACTGGTTCTGATTGAAAATGAATTTGGTGAAATCGGAATCGACGGTGGTTTCCTGAAGGACGCAGGGGTAGAGATTACAGAGATGAACTCTGGATGTATCTGCTGTACCTTAGTTGGTGATTTCAGCAAAGCCTTGAAGGAAGTACTGGAAAAATACCATCCGGACCGTATTATCATTGAACCATCCGGTGTTGGAAAACTTTCTGACGTAGCAAAGGCAATCGAAGGAATGAAAGCAGATAATGACATTGTAATTGATGGCAAGCTTACCGTTGTAGACGGAAAGAAAGCGAAGCTTTATATGCAGAATTTCGGAGAATTTTATAACAACCAGGTAGAATATGCTTCTACTATTATTGTGAGCCGTACACAGATGATGAATGACAAGCAGATTGAAGAATGTGTACACCTGCTCCGTGAAAAGAATGAACACGCACCGATTATCTCAACACCATGGGATGAACTGGGAAAAGAAGCAATTATGCGTGCATTCAATCAGGAAACAGAAATTGCGGAATTCCTCGACCATGACCATCATCACGACCATGATGACGAATGCGGCTGCGGATGCCATGACCACGACCATGACCACGACCATGACCATCATCACGACCATGATGACGAATGCGGCTGCGGATGCCATGACCACGAACATCACCATCATCACGACCATGATGACGAATGTGGCTGCGGTTGTCACGACCATGACCATCACCATCATCATGCAGACGAAGTATTTACAAGCTGGGGCAAGGAAACGGCACATAAATACAAAGAAGAAGAACTGGATTACATTCTCAAAGCACTGTCAGAGACAGAAGGATATGGAATTATTTTACGTGCAAAAGGGATTATCCAGATGGAAGATGGCACATGGAAACAGTTCGATATGGTTCCGGGAGAATATGAGACTCGTCAGGGACAGCCTGATTATACAGGGCGTATCTGCGTAATCGGAACAAACTTGAACGAAGAGGAACTCAAAAAGGTGTTCCATATCTAGGAGGCAGAAGAAATGATAACACCAGTATATATTTGTACCGGGTTTCTTGACAGTGGAAAGACCACATTTATAAAAGATACGCTCATGAAACAGGACTGGATTGAAGATGGTCCGACACTTCTACTTCGCTGCGAGCAGGGAGAAGAAGATTTCCCTGAAGCATACTTGGATGAAAATGGAATGTTTTTGTTCGATTTGGAAGAACTGGAGCAATTAAATACTACATTTTTAGAAAACTGCGAGAAGATTTATCATCCGGTGCAGATTATCATTGAATACAACGGTATGTGGGAACTTCAGAGCATTTTTGATGTGAAATTGCCGAAAGAATGGGAAATCCAGGGTGTATATTCTACGGTAAATGGCGAGACGCTGGAAATGTATTTCAAAAACATGCGTAATCTACTAATGAATCAGTTGGTGGAATCGGAACTGGTAGTAGTAAACCGGTGTGGAACGGATGTAGACAGAGCAACCTTCCGTCGTTCCCTTAAGATTCAGAATCAGTTTGCACAGATTATATTTGAAAATCCGGATGGCGAAATCATTCCTCAGACAGAAGATGATCTTCCGTTTGACGTAAAAGCAGATGAAATCGTAATTGATGATATGGATTTCGGAGTCTGGTATGTAGATGCCTATGAGAATCCGGAAAGATATGTTCATAAGAAAATCAGCTTTCTTGCACAGGGCTTCCGCCCGAAAGGGATGCCTGCAAATATGATGATTCCGGGAAGACAGATTATGGCGTGCTGTGCAGAGGATGTGCAGTTTTATGGGTATCCGGCTAAGATTCCGGAAGGAACCAAGTTCGAGCAGAGAGGTTGGATTCGCGTAAAAGTACGGTTTGAATTTGAGTCACCGAGAATGTTTGCACCGAAGCAGCCGATTCTGTATCTGGAACATATTGAGAAAGCAGAAGCTCCGGAAGAAGAAGTTGTATATTTAGGATAAGATGGCAAGAAAGAAGCAATACGAACTAATCCGATCTGCAAGAAGAACCCTTTCCGTGGAAGTGAGAGTGGATGGAACGGTAATCGTGCGGGCACCGAAGAAGTGTCCGCAGTCAGAAATAGACCGGTTTCTTAAGGAAAGACAGGACTGGATCCGGGAAAAACTGTTACTGATGGAGGCACATCAGCGAGATGCAGAAAAGGTTCAGCCCCTCAGTGAAGAAGAACAGAAGCTTTCCAAAGAAACCGCCAGGGAAGCACTGGAGCAGAAGCTTCGATATTATGCCCCGAAGATGGGTGTGACGTATGGAAGGATTTCTGTAAGAGACCAGAAAACCAGATGGGGAAGCTGTAGCTCGGAAGGGAATCTGAACTTTAACTGGCGCCTGATTATGGCACCACCGGGAGTGATGGACTATGTGGTGGTTCATGAACTGGCTCACAGAAAAGAGATGAATCATTCCCGGAATTTCTGGAAAGTGGTAGAAGAAATCATGCCGGATTATCAGAAATACAGAAAGTGGCTGAAAGAAAACGGAAATATTTTGCACAGATACTAAAGAAAATCTGAAAACCGCTTGACGCAAAAAAAGATTCTTCTTATAATATGGTGGAGTATGAAATGCGGAATGGTCCGCAGTATCACGGAATACAAGCCTTTCGTCTCATGGAATGAGAAGGAAGGCTTTTTATATCGTTAATTGTTGGTAAGCATTAACAGATACAAGGAGGAAGAGAAAATGGTTACACCTTATAACCATAAAGCGATTGAAAAGAAATGGAATGAAAGATGGGCAGTAAATCCAGTGAATCCGAAAGTGGATGAAAATGGAAAAGAAAAGCCAAAATACTACTGCCTTGATATGTTTCCATATCCATCAGGAAACGGTCTTCATGTAGGACACTGGAGAGGCTATGTTATTTCTGATGTATGGAGCCGTTACAAATTATTACAGGGGTACTATATCGTTCATCCGATGGGATGGGATGCATTTGGTCTGCCTGCAGAGAACTATGCAATTAAGATGGGTGTTCATCCTGCAAAATCTACAGCAGATAATGTGGCAAATATCAAACGTCAGATTAATGAAATCTCAGCACTTTATGACTGGGATATGGAAGTAAATACAACAGACCCGGATTTCTATAAATGGACACAGTGGATTTTCGTAAAGATGTTCAAAGAAGGACTGGCTTATGAAAAGGAATTTCCAATTAACTGGTGCCCTTCTTGTAAGACAGGTCTTGCAAATGAAGAAGTGGTAAATGGTAAATGTGAGCGCTGCGGAACGGAAGTTACCAAGAAGAACCTTCGTCAGTGGATGCTTCGTATTACAAAATATGCGGACCGTCTTCTGAACGATTTGGACAAACTGGACTGGCCGGAAAAAGTAAAGAAAATGCAGTCAGATTGGATTGGTAAATCTTACGGTGCAGAAGTAGATTTCCCGGTAGAAGGAAGAGACGAAAAGATTACCGTTTATACAACAAGACCAGATACTCTTTATGGAGCAACATTTATGGTACTTGCTCCGGAACATGCCCTTGCAGAATCACTTGCTACAGAAGAGACAAAAGAAGCAGTGAAAAAATACATTTACGAAGCTTCTATGAAGTCCAATGTAGACCGTATGCAGGATAAAGAAAAGACTGGTGTATTTACAGGTTCTTATGCAATCAACCCAATCAACGGGGCAAAGACACCAATCTGGCTTTCAGATTATGTATTGGCTGATTATGGTACAGGTGCAATCATGTGTGTACCTGCACATGATGACCGTGACTTTGAATTTGCAACCAAATTCAATATTCCAATCATTCAGGTTATTGCAAAAGATGGAAAGATTATTGAAAATATGACAGAAGCTTATACAGAAGCAGCCGGAACTATGGTAAATTCAGGAGAATGGGACGGAATGGAATCCGCTGTTCTGAAGAAAGAAGCTCCACACATCATCGAAGAACGTGGAATCGGACGTGCAACAGTGAATTTCAAGCTTCGTGACTGGGTATTCTCACGTCAGAGATATTGGGGTGAACCAATTCCAATCGTACATTGTCCGGATTGTGGATGCGTACCTGTTCCGGAAGACCAGCTTCCACTGAGACTTCCTGATGTAGAATCTTATGAGCCTACCGGAACCGGAGAATCACCACTTGCAGGTATTGAATCCTGGGTAAATACAACCTGTCCTGTATGTGGAAAACCGGCAAAACGTGAGACAAATACCATGCCACAGTGGGCAGGTTCTTCTTGGTATTTCCTTCGTTATGTGGACAACCATAACAATGAAGAACTGGTATCCAAAGAAAAAGCAGATAAGATGCTCCCGGTAGATATGTATATCGGTGGTGTAGAACATGCAGTACTGCATTTGCTGTATTCACGATTCTATACCAAGTTCTTATACGATATCGGAGTAGTAGACTTTGATGAACCATTTACCAAGCTGTTCAATCAGGGTATGATTACCGGTAAGAATGGTATTAAGATGAGCAAATCTAAAGGAAATGTAGTCTCTCCGGATGACCTTGTAAGAGATTATGGATGTGACGCACTCCGTATGTATGAAATGTTCGTTGGACCACCGGAACTTGACGCAGAATGGGATGACCGTGGTATTGACGGTGTATATCGTTTCCTTAAGAAATTATGGAACCTTGTTATGGACAGCAAGGACAAGGATATTCAGCCGACAAAAGACATGGTAAAAATTCGTCATAAAGTGGTTCATGATGTTACCAAACGTCTGGAAAGCTTCAGCCTGAACACGGTTATTTCTGCTTTCATGGAAAATACAAATAAGATGGCAGAAATGGCGAAAAAAGAAGGCGGAATGGATAAAGAAACCCTGAAGACCGTTGCAATTCTGATTGCACCATTTGCCCCTCATATTGCAGAAGAAATCTGGGAAGAATTAGGCGGAACAGGAAGCGTATTCCATGCAGGATGGCCGAAATATGACTTAGAAGAAATGCAGGATGACGAAATCGAAGTTCCGGTACAGATTAATGGAAAGACAAAAGTTGTCATCAAGATTTCAGCAGATGCAACAAAAGAAGAAGCCATTGCAGCAGGAAAAGAAGCAATCGCTGATAAACTGACAGGAACTATCGTAAAAGAGATTTATGTTCCAAAGAAGATTATTAACATCGTACAAAAATAATTTGAGAGAAAATCTCACAACAGAATAAAGTGCTTGGGAATATTGAAAAGTTCGCT
>CAKRCD010000013.1 GCA_934307065.1 uncultured Bariatricus sp.
CGGGATAGCTCAGTTGGCTAGAGCACACGGTTCATACCCGTGGTGTCGCTGGTTCAAATCCAGTTCCCGCTACTGAAAAGAAGTTCTGGAAAGAACTTCTTTTTTTATTTTATTTTTTATTTTAAAGCAATGAAAACATAGATATTTTAAGCCAAATATGCTATGATGAAATGTAATTATGAAAATAGGAGGCTTTACGATGTCGATAAAAAGCAGAAACATCCTGATGATACTGGGTGGAGGCTATTTGATATATATTGGTACACAGCTTGTTTTGCAGACAAGACAGAGTCATCCGCAGAATGAAACGCTGTTTGTGGCTTTTGGAGCAGGATTCGCAGTCTTTGGTGCACTCGTTGCACTTTTCAATTTGTGGGAAATCTGGAAAGATGTAAGAGGAAAGAAGAAAGCAGAAGATGACGATTCCTATATAGAAATGATAGAGTTTGATGACGAACCGGAGCCGATGGAAGAACGGGTAAGAAAACAGAGGAAACCTGTTCCGATGGTAAAGGTGGAGCGTAAGGAAGAAACAGCCTTGGATATTGAGGATGCGAAAGAAGAACTGGAAGCAGAAAAGGGAAACATTTCTATAGAAAAAGCTGAGAAAATAGAAAAAGATGCGAAAATAGAAAAAGATGCGGAAATAGAAGAAACAGTGCTGATGGAAGAAGAACCGGCAGCTAATGAGGAGAAAGACAGCGGGAAAGCAGATGCAGCACCTGCGGATAAAAACGATACAGACGAAGCAGACGAAGGTACAGCCGCAGAAGAACTGGAGCTAAATCCTGACGAGGCAGAAGAAGTATTTCCTACGGAAGAAATTAAACTGGAACGGATATAAAGAAGTCAAAGGATAAATCGTTTTGAATATAGAGAAGGTAAAAAATTATAGAGAAGATAAGAAATATTGCATTTTGAATAGCGGGAACAGATAGAAGGGAGTGGACTTAGATGCGTGTTGGAATGGGCTATGATGTGCATAGGCTTGTGGAAGATAGAGATTTAATTATTGGAGGAGTGAAGATTCCTTATGAGAAGGGGCTTTTGGGACATTCGGATGCAGATGTCCTGCTGCATGCAATTATGGACGCTCTGCTTGGAGCGGCAGCTCTTGGGGATATCGGAAAGCATTTTCCGGATACAGATCCGAAGTATAAAGGAATTTCCAGCATCGAACTTTTGAAGCATGTGGGAAATCTGCTGGATGAAAATGGATTTGTGGTGGAAAATATTGACGCAACCATTATTGCACAGAAGCCGAAGATGCGCCCGCATATAGAGCAGATGGAAGTCAATATTGCGGCTGCATTATGTATAGAACAGGATAGAATCAACGTGAAAGCAACCACAGAAGAAGGACTTGGATTTACCGGAAGCGGGGAAGGAATTTCTTCCCAGGCAATCTGTATGCTCCAGAAGCTGACGAATATGGAAAGTACCAGTGTGATGCCGCCTTGCGGAGGCAGTGGATGTGCAGGATGTGGCGGTTGCCAGAAAAGGTAAGGACGGAAGAAAATATGATACTTAGGAAACTGAAAACAAGTGAACATCTTCTGACCAGACCTTTATGGGAACAGATTTTCACGGAAGACAGTAACGAATTTCTTGATTATTATTATCGGAATAAGACGAAGAATAATGAAATATATGTGATTGAGACAGATGGTGTGATTCGCTCTATGCTGCAACTGAATCCATATGTGATAAATATAGAAGACCAGGAACGGGAAAGCAGATATATTGTGGCGGTGGCAACGGAGATGCTGCACAGAGGCAAAGGATATATGACGGAACTGCTTACAAAATCCGTGAGAGATATGTATACTCAGAAAATTCCGTTTACGTTCCTGATGCCTGCCAGCGAGAAAATTTATTATCCACATCATTTCCGCTTTGTGTATGACGCAGATGTGTGGAAGGCTTCTGGCATAAAGAAGCATTTGAAAATCCGGGATTTGCTGTATAAGAATGTAAATGAAGAAGTGATTTTCCGGATGGCAGAGGCAGAGGACTGCAAGCGGGCAGCTCAGTTCGCCAGCCGTATTTTGAAAGAACGTTATCAGGTGTATACGAAGCGTGATTGGCTGTACTATGAAAATGTGCTCCGGGAACAGAAAAGTATGAATGGCGGCATCCTTCTGGCAGAGAAGGAAGGCGAGATTCAAGGCATGCTCCTGTTCGAAGAAGAAGACGAACTGACGGTAAGAGAGCCGCTTTTTGCAGAAGGCTGCGAGCAAATCTTTGAATCAGGTGGTTTGATTCTGGCAAAAAAAGAAACGAAGCCGATGATTATGGCGCGAGTGATTCATGCGGAAGAACTGCTGTCCTGTATGAAATGCAAGGAGGAAACCGGATTTGAATTTATCCTTGTTGACCCGGTAATCCGCGAGAATAACAAGCTATTTTTTATAAAAGGGAACAGTGAACGAATGGTAGTGCGGACAAAGCCGTGGGTAAAAGGCAAATTCGAGGATGTGCAGAAAATCAGCATTGATGCACTGACTTCTATTTTATTTGGATATAAGACGCTGGAGAAGATTGAGGAAGAAGAACAGGAAACGTTTTCTGCGGAATTTAAGGAAGCCATTTCCAAAATCGAGCCGTTGCAGCGTGTTTTTATTAATGAAATCGTATAGAGCAAAATCGTATAGCGTAAGGGAAGGAAACGAAAATGAAAATTTTTAACACACTTACAAGAAAGAAAGAAGAATTTATACCGTTAGAAGAAGGAAAGGTAAAGATGTACGTCTGCGGTCCGACCGTGTATAATTTTATCCACATTGGAAATGCAAGGCCGATGATTGTATTTGACACGGTACGCCGTTATTTTGAATATAAGGGCTATGATGTGAATTATGTATCCAATTTTACAGACGTAGATGACAAGATTATTAAGAAAGCCATTGAAGAAGGTACAACTGCGCAGGAAATTTCCCAGCGCTATATCGCAGAGTGCAAGAAGGACATGGAGGGTATGAATATTAAGCCTGCTACCAAGAATCCACTTGCCACAGAGGAAATCTGCGGAATGGTTGACATGATTCGGAATTTAATTGACAAAGGTTTCGCTTATGAAAAGAACGGAACCGTTTATTTCCGTGTCAGACAGTTTAAAGATTATGGAAAGCTGTCTCACAAGAATCTGGATGATTTGCGCTCCGGTGAACGTTCTCTGCTGGTAACAGGAGAAGATGAAAAGGAAGACCCACTGGATTTCGTACTTTGGAAGCCGAAGAAAGAGGGAGAGCCTGCATGGGAGTCTCCTTGGAGTGAGGGACGTCCGGGCTGGCATATCGAGTGCTCGGAAATGTCCAAGAAATACCTTGGCGAACAGATTGACATTCATGCAGGCGGAGAGGATTTGGTGTTCCCGCATCATGAAAATGAAATCGCCCAGAGTGAAGCTGCTAATGGAAAAGAATTTGCAAGATACTGGATGCACAATGCATTTTTGAATATTGATAACCGAAAGATGTCCAAGTCTCTCGGAAACTTCCGCACAGTGCGTGAAATCAGCGAACAGTACGACCTTCAGGTGTTACGATTCTTCATGCTGAGTGCTCATTACAGAAGTCCGCTGAATTTCAGCGCAGACCTTATGGAAGCTTCTAAGAACGGTCTGGAGAGAATTGTAAATGCAGCCGATAACCTGAAATATCTTATAAGTGCGGCAACAGCTCAGAAAATGACAGCAGAAGAAAAAGAAGCATTTGCAAAGACAGATGAATTTGTCAAAGGCTTTGAAGCTGCCATGGAAGATGATTTTAACACAGCAGATGCAGTGGCGGCTGTCTTTGAACTTGTAAAATATATCAATACCGGCGTTTCTGCACAGAACAGCAAGGAATGTTTACAGAGTTATCTGGATTTGTTGGTAAAATTATGTGATGTTCTGGGACTGATTGTGGATAAGAAGGAAGAACTTCTGGATGAAGAAATCGAAAAGCTGATTGAAGAACGACAGGCTGCAAGAAAGGCAAAGAATTTTGCAAGAGCCGATGAAATCAGGGATGAACTTCTGAACAAGGGAATTATTTTGAAAGATACCAGAGAAGGTGTACAATGGAAAAAAGCATAGGATTTGACTGGAAATCTTATATGCGCAAAGAATTAGAAATGCAAGAGGTGAATATCGACAGCTATTCACCTCTTACTTTAGCGTATATCGGAGATTGCGTATACGATTTGATTATTAAGACACTTGTTATCAGTGAGGGAAACAAGCAGGTAAAAAAGCTGCATCAGGAAACCAGTAAAATTGTGCAGGCTTCTGCACAGTCAGAGATGATGCGTGTGATTCAGGAAGTGCTTACGGAAGAAGAACATGCAGTGTACCGCAGAGGAAGAAATGCGAAATCCGTTTCTCCTGCGAAAAATCAGTCTCTGACAGACTACCGCAGGGCAACCGGTTTCGAGGCATTGATGGGATGGCTTTATCTGCAGGATGACTGGAAGCGTATGATTGATCTGATTAAAATCGGACTGGCGCATTTGGAAGAAGAAAAAAGGGATGGAATAAAGGGAGGACAGGAATAATGGCAGAACAGGAAACAAACGAAATCAAAAGTCAGGTAATAGAGGGACGCAATGCGGTACTAGAAGCATTCCGTTCGGGAAAATCCATTGACAAACTGTATGTGCTGGATGGATGTCAGGACGGACCTGTCCGCAGCATTATCCGTGAAGCGAAGAAACATGACACGATTCTGCAGTTTGTGGCAAAAGAAAGACTGGCGCAGCTTTCCGAGACAGGGAAGCATCAGGGTGTGATTGCCATGGCAGCAGCTTACGAATATGCGACAGTAGATGATATGCTGGAGCTTGCCAAATCCAAAGGCGAAGATCCATTCTTAATCCTGCTTGATAATATTGAAGACCCGCATAATCTGGGAGCCATTATCCGTACTGCCAACCTGGCAGGAGCACACGGAGTTATTATCCCGAAAAGACGGGCAGTAGGACTTACAGCAACGGTAGCAAGAACCTCTGCCGGAGCACTGAATTACACACCGGTTGCAAAAGTGACCAATTTGGTAAAGACCATGGAAGAACTGAAAGAAAAAGGTCTGTGGTTTGTGTGTGCGGACATGGATGGAGATGTGATGTATAAAGTCAACATGAAAGGACCGATTGGGCTTGTGATTGGAAATGAAGGAGAAGGGGTAGGCAGACTGGTAAAAGAAACCTGCGACATGACCGCTTCCATTCCGATGAAAGGTGATATTGACTCTTTAAATGCATCCGTGGCAGCGGGTGTGCTGGCCTACGAAATTGTCCGTCAGAGATTTGGTGCATAAAAAGAGAAGGTATGAACGCGGAAAACGTAAAAGCTGCTAACAGTGCCAAAAGAAAGATGAAAAGCATAAAGATTCAGACTTGACAATATCGAATCAGATGTGCTACACTATATGAGTCGCTAAAAAGCTTGCTACTGTGGCGCAGCAGGTAGCGCGCATCCTTGGTAAGGATGAGGTCGGCGGTTCAAGTCCGCTCAGTAGCTGATAAAGACTGTATGTTTGTGATAATCACGGATGTGCAGTCTTTTTTTGTTTATTAGGAAAAATCTTTCCCAATAAACAAAACGCTCCGTGGGGATGCGCACTGCGGTGTACAATGTAGATGTTGCAAGCGCCTTGCCTGAGATACAGAAAAAGCACCATGTTAGTCAGACAATTTCGAAGTTTGCGTTGTTTCAGTGCGTGCTGGTTACCGCCATCAAGAGCGGTGTCTGAGCGAAGCGAGTTCGCTCGGCTGGCGGGTAAAAAACGCACGCCCGGAAACAGCAAACAAGACAGTCTGGCTGACGTGGTGCTTTATAATATATTATTTACTTACATATGCTTTCAAGAGTGCCAATGTATTCTTCACTCCGTCTACATGAGAACGTTCGTAGTTATGGGAAGCATATACACCAGGTCCGATGAGACCATGACGAATATCATATCCGCTCTTTAAAGTGGCTTCCACGTCTGAACAGTAGTGTGGGTATACATCAATGGCGAAGTCCAGATTTTCTTCCTTTGCTGTAGCAATCAGCGCACTTGTTACTTCGTAGTTGTAAGGTCCGCCTGAGTCTTTTGCACAGATAGAAACCATGCGCTCTGTACATTCCAGGTCAGCTCCTACACAGCCCATGTCTACGGATAACATTTCTTTGGTATCCTCCGGAACAACACATCCGCCATGTCCGACTTCTTCGTAAACAGTAAAGAGAAGAGAGACTTTACGGTTCAGTGTACATGCACCGTCTTTTACCATCTTGGCAAGTCCGAGAAGAATAGCAGCAGAAAGTTTGTCATCTAAGAAACGGCTCTTGATATATCCGCTTTCTGTTACGGTAGTACGTGGATCCATGGCAATGATGTCGCCTACCTGGATACCAAGTGCTTTTGTGGCTTCTTTGGAATCTACATTTTCATCCAGAAGAATTTCCATATTTGCTTCTATGCGTTCTACTTTTTCATCAGCAACGTGTGCAGAAGGTTCCGTGTTCAAAACAACACCAGTGTAAACTTTTCCATCACGGGTATGTACGGTACAGTTGTCGCCATCTGCGGTTGTCCATTGATGTCCGCCAAGCGTAGTCGGACGGAGACGTCCGTTGTCCTTAATCGAACGAACCATTGCACCAAGTGTGTCTAAATGTGCAGCCAATACAAGAGGATTTCCCTCGCCGCCAAGTGTAACGTGTACATTGCCTTTGTTTGAATAATATGGTTCATATCCCATATCTGTTAAGCACTTATGTACGTAAGTAGTTACTTCTTTTGTGAAGCCGGAAGGGCTTGGAATAGAAGTAAGAGCTTTCAGCTCGTCTGTAATATATTTTGTGTAAGTGTTCATATTGTCCTCCTTAAATTATAGCATTTACTATAATTGAGTTTAATGTTTTTTGACGGAAAATACAATAGTATTTGCAAAAAAAGTGAAAAAATTGTACAATGTTCTTCAAAGAGTATATACGGAAGTGGGGAATGATATGGATATTATAAGTAGAATTGAAGATACATATCCGAAATTGACTAGAAAACAAAAGCAGATTGCAGATTATATTTTGCAGAATACCGATACGTTGACTTTTATTACCCTAAAAGAATTGAGTACGCAGGTTGGTGTGACGGAGATTACGATTCTGAATTTGTGTAAACAACTGGGGTATGGGAGTTTTAATGAGGTAAAGTATGAGTGCCGGAAACTTTTGGGAAATAATGAGAGGCAGCAGTTGTATGAAGGAAATGAATATTACCAGATAGATATCCCGGACTATGAGCTGAGTGATGAGGAAAAGTTTCTGAACGATATCCGTCAAGAGGAGCTTCAGTTAGTTGTGGATACGATTAAAGGCATTGATATGAAGCATCTGCTTAAGGTGGCAGAACTGATCGTATCGGCTCAGAAGGTCATGGTGTGTGGGCGAGGAGTATCTTATCTGCTGTGTGAACAGCTGTCTATTGGACTTACCAGTGGGGAGATTGCTTCTATGAAAATTAACACAGAATTGAATGAAAGTGTGTTTGCAGCAGTTCCGGCTATGGATAAGAACACGGTATTGATTGCGTTCTCATTTCCGGATTATTACTTTGCTACAGACAAAGTAGCGGAATATGCCAAGGACGGAGGAGCAAAGGTAATTGCAATTACGGATACGGACAAAGCAAATATTTGTCAGTATGCAGATGAAGTGGTACTTGCCAAATCCAGTGCCCGGTTAGTTTTAAATACTCTGTCAGCTCCTATGGCGGTTGTGAATTTGTTGGTGTCGGCCATCAGATTTGTTGCAAAAGACAGAAAAAATAAAACAAAAAGGGAAAAAATCGAAAAATTCAGCGTTTAATATACGGTTTTACGTCGAAAATGTAGAAAACGAGGAGAGAAAAATATGCAATTTATACAAAAATACATATTTTTCTTTTTTTTTGTAGAAAAAAACTAAAGCAAATGCTATAATTACAAACAACAAGAGGTACATAACTAAGTAAGTACCAAAAAATAAAGAAGGGAGCAATCTTATTATGAAAAGTAAGAAAGTTATTGCTTTATTAACAGCTGCAGTGATGACTTTATCATTGGCAGCCTGCGGTGGCAGCTCAGATGGTAGCTCATCAAACGGAGGAAGTGGTTCGGAACAGGTAATCAATACCTATCTGGAAGCAGAACCTACCACACTTGACCCGAGCCGTCGTTCAGACCAGTATTCAAGTGATATTTTGATGAACGTTATGGAAGGTTTGATTCGTATCGAAGAAAGAGACGGAAAGTACACAGTCGTTCCTGGCGATGCTGAGAAGTGGGAATCTAATGATGAAGGTACTGTATGGACATTCCACCTTGGCGAAGACAGAAAGTGGAGTGACGGAGAACCTGTTACAGCAGACCAGTATGTATATTCTCTTCAGAGAAGTGCAGATCCGGATACAGGATGTCCAAACAGTTACTTCGTTTCACCAATCCTGAACTATGATAAAATCAGTATAGGTGAAGCTTCAGTAGAGGACCTTGGGGTAAAAGCGATTGATGAACATACACTGGAAATCACACTTGCAGCTCCAATGGCTAGTTTCCTGGAATCTACAGATGCAAGTATCTTCTATCCACAGAGAAAAGACCTTGTTGAAAAATATGGTGACCAGTATGGTACAGATTTAGACAAGTTTGTATACAATGGACCATTTACATTGACAGAGTGGGTACATAACAGTTCATTAAAACTGGAAAAGAACGATAATTATTGGGACGCTAAAAACGTTGACCTTGAAACAGTTAATTACCAGATTATGAGCGACACCAGTGCAATCATGAATGCATATGAGAGTGGACAGCTTGATGTCATCGCTGCAACTTCAAAAGAAGCTGTTGAAAAATACAAAGCTGACGACTCAAATGTATATACACCGATTTCAGGTGGAAATATTACGTTTGCTTTCTACAATACAAAAGATAAACTGTTCTCTAACAAGAAAATTCGTGAAGCTTTCACAATGGCAGTAGACCAGGAAAAAGTAAACCAGATTGCATTTGACGGCTTAAGAGACCCATTATATGGATGGATTGCACCGGCTCTTTCAGTAGGAGAAAAGACAATGCGTTCTGTAGCCGGAAATACTCTGAAAGATATGAGAACAGAGACACTTGCTAAGACAACTGCAAAAGACATCTTAATTGAAGGTATGCAGGAACTTGGACTTGGCGATGACCCTTCCACACTTGATGTAACATTCTCACTTGCAGGAACTACAGACTGGTATCGTACATTCGGTGAATACTTACAGCAGATGTACAAAGAAGCGCTTGGTGTGGAAATTAAGATTGACTTCAGCGAATGGGGTATCTTTGAATCAAACGCAAAGAATGGAAACTATCAGATTGGTTTCATGGGATGGGGCGCTTATTACAATGACCCATATGATATGTTAAGTATTCATTTATCAGACTTCAACCAGGTATATACAGGATGGGCTAACCCGGAATATGATGAACTGGTTAAGAAAGCCGTAACAGAAATGGATGAGAATACACGTATGGATATGTACATTCAGGCAGAAAAAATGGTACTCGATGATTATGTAGTATGCCCATTTGCAACAAGCATCAAACAGATGTTTACAAAGTCATATGTACATGACAAATATGCAGAGTATGGCACAGACCAGCTTTACTTTACACATCCAGGATGGAAGAATACATACATCGAAAAATAAGATTATGATTTAGATATCAAGCTGTAAACGAATAGGCCATTACTTGATAGGAGTAATGGCCTATTGTATCAAATCAGAATCCTAATTTTACAGGTTAAGGGGGAACTTTTTGTGAAAAAATACACTGTAAAACGTGTCTGTTATATGATTTTTACCATATTCGCAGTTGCTACATTGACATTCTTCTTGATGAGAAGCATTCCTGGCGACCCGCTGGCAAATATGGCGCGTTCGCTTCCAGAACAGACAAAAGCAAACTTCTATGCAAAATACGGTTTGGACAAACCACTTTTTGAACAGTATCTTATGTACATAAAAGGTCTGTTACATTTTGACCTTGGTGAAAGTATCACTTATCCGGGACGTTCCGTCATGAGTGAAATTGCCAGAACATCACCTATTTCCGGTATGGTTGGAGGAATTGCCCTCATTATCGGTACTGTAATCGGTGTGCTTCTCGGTATTGTGGCTGCCCTGAAGAAAAATCAGTGGCCTGATTATATTGTAATGTTTATCGCGATTATTGGTGCAACAGTTCCGGTATTCGTATTGGCATCTTTAATGCAGTATATCTTTGCAGTAAAATTAAAATCACTTCCGGCATCCGGCTGGGGAACTGCAAAACATTTAATTTTACCTATTATTGTTATGAGTTTCAGCTCGATTGCAACCTATGCACGTTATATCAAATCCAGCATGCTCGACACACTGAATCAGGACTATGTCCTTACAGCAAGAGCAAAGGGCTTAAGTGAACGCAAAGTCATCTTCAGACATGTACTTCGTAACTCACTTCTTCCGGCAGTCACTATTTTCTCAAGTAGTGTAGTTGGTGTATTTACCGGAGCCTTTGTTACAGAGAGAATGTTCTCTATTCCTGGAATCGGTTTTTATTATGTTAGTTCTATTAATAATAACGATTATTCTATGGTATTGGGAACGACCGTATTTTATGCAGTACTGTTTATCGTAATGCAGCTGGTAGTAGATTTTGTATATATGATTCTCGACCCACGTATCCGCGTGGCAGGAGATAAATAGTGAGGTGGCAAGATGCAGAATATTTCTAAAGAAAAATTTCAGATTATTGGTATTGAAAATGACGGTATCGAATCTGTATCCAGACCTAGTGTGGGGTATTTTCAGGATGCATGGAGAAGATTCCGAAAAAATAAAATCGCAACAGTAGCATTGTTTATCCTTGCTGTAATTGTATTAATGGTAATCATCGGACCTAAGCTCAGTGGTTATGCATTCGAACAGGTAGATGAAACTGCTATTAACATGGGACCATGTGCGAAGCACTGGTTTGGTACAGACAAATTGGGACGTGATATTTTTGCCCGTGTATGGATTGCAGGACGTGTATCTCTTACCATCGGTATTGTGGGCGCCCTTCTTTCAGCAGTCATCGGATGTCTCTACGGAGGAATTGCAGCATTCTTCGGTGGAATCGTAGATGATATTATGATGCGTATTGTAGAAATCCTGATTAGTGTACCATACTTAATCGTAGTTATTGTGCTTTCTATTGTGTTAAACAGTAAGGGTATGTTTACTCTGATTCTGGCCATGACCATTACCGGCTGGTGTGGAACCGCCCGAATGGTCCGTGCACAGATGCTTACCATTAAAAATGAAGAGTACGTGCTTGCGGCCAAAGCCTTGGGCGTAAAATCAAGTAAGATTATTGTACGTCATATGATTCCCAACACATTGAGTACTGTTATCGTGGCAATCACATTTGATATTCCGGGATATATTTTCTCAGAAGCTTTCCTCAGTTACTTAGGACTTGGTATCCAGCCACCAAACACAAGCTGGGGTGCTCTTGCATCAGCAGCGCAGGCTCAGTTCCAATTCTATCCATCACAGTTATTCTTTCCGGCAGGAATGATTGCTCTTACTATGCTCTGCTTCACTTTGATTGGTGATGGACTCAGAGATGCATTGGATCCAAAATTAAGAAAGTAGAGGTTGGATTATGGAAAAGTTATTAGATGTAAATAATCTGCAGGTATCATTCAATACCTATGCAGGAGAAGTAAAAGCTGTACGTGGAGTCAGTTTCGAACTGAATGAAGGAGAGACGTTGGCATTCGTAGGAGAGTCCGGATGCGGAAAAACAGTAACAGCCAAGGCTATCATGCGTCTCTTACAGAAACCATTTGCAGAAATTAAAGAAGGTTCACAGGTGGTTTATCGCGGACAGGATGTTCTGAAGATGTCCAAGAAAGAACTTCAAAGTTATCGTGGGGATGAAGTCAGTATGATTTTCCAGGATCCGATGACTTCTTTAAACCCAACTATGACTGTTGGAAAACAGATTATGGAAAGCTTGATCTTACACCGTGGACTGGATAAGAAAGCGGCAAGAGAAGAAGCAATCAATATGTTGAAATTAGTCAAGATTCCAGATGCAGAGAAACGTGTAGATGCTTATCCACACGAAATGTCAGGTGGTATGCGTCAGAGAGTTATGATTGCCATTGCACTTTCTTGTAATCCGGCCCTGCTGATTGCAGATGAGCCTACTACAGCCCTTGACGTAACCATTCAGGCTCAGATTATGGAACTTCTTGGTGAATTAAAGAAAGAATTAAATACAGCGATTATCCTGGTTACCCATGATCTTGGCGTGGTTGCCGATTTCGCAGACCGTATTCAGGTTATGTATGCAGGACAGGTTATCGAAAGAGGAACCGTGCGTGAGATTTTCCACAATGCAAAGCACCCATACACATGGGCACTCCTTTCTTCTGTACCGAGACTGGATACAGAGAATAAGCAGGAGCTGTATGCACTCCAGGGAACTCCACCGGATTTAATTAACGAATTGAATCACTGCCCATTTGCAGCAAGATGTGAATATTGTATGGGAATATGTAAAGAAGCCATGCCGGAAGAAACTCTGGTAGATGGAACGCATAAAGTGTCATGCTGGTTACAGCATCCAGATGCGCCAAAAGTAAAATCATTCTACGAGAAAGAGGTGTAGGCTAATGAGTGAGAATTTAGTTGAAGCAAAAAACTTATGTAAATATTTCAGTGTTGGTAAAAAAGGAACGCTGAAAGCAGTTGATAATGTCAGCCTCTATATTAAAAAGGGAGAAACTCTTGGTCTGGTTGGTGAATCCGGATGTGGAAAAACTACCTGTGGAAGAACCATTTTAAAATTGTATGATGCAACATCAGGAGAAGTTTATTTTGACGGAAAAGATGTCAGCAAATTAAAAGGTTCTGAATTGATTGATTTTAAGAAAAGAGCGCAGATTATTTTTCAGGACCCGTATTCTTCTCTGGACCCTCGTATGACGATCGGGGAAATCGTAGCAGAAGGTATGGACGTGCATTATCATTATTCCACAGAAGAAAAGAATAAAAAAGTAGCGGAACTTTTAAGAAGTGTAGGTCTGAAGGAAGAATTTGCAAACCGTTTTGCACACGAACTTTCCGGTGGACAGAGACAGCGTATCGGTATTGCCCGTGCACTGGCCGTTGATCCTGATTTTATCGTCTGTGATGAGCCAATCTCCGCTCTGGATGTTTCCATTCAGGCACAGGTTGTCAATCTGCTGATTAAATTACAGAGAGAAAGAGGACTTACCTATTTGTTTATTTCCCATGACCTTTCCATGGTAAGACATATTTCTGACCGTGTCGGTGTTATGTATCTTGGAAGTCTGGTGGAAATGACAGGAAGTACCGAGATTTTTGCAAATCCGGTTCATCCGTATACGCAGATTCTGATGTCGGCTATTCCGATTGCCGATCC
Source organism: uncultured Bariatricus sp. (assembly GCA_934307065.1). Classification (GTDB taxonomy): domain Bacteria; phylum Bacillota; class Clostridia; order Lachnospirales; family Lachnospiraceae; genus Allocoprococcus. The sequence continues at coordinate 13,477 of CAKRCD010000013.1, forward strand.
GGATGCAAACGGAGCAAAAAACCGTATGGAAATCAAGGGTGAGGTACCTAGTCCGATTAATGCTCCTAGTGGATGCAAGTTCCGTACCAGATGTCCGTATGCAACCGATATCTGTGCACAGGAAGCGCCACAGTTAAAAGAAATTGCACCGGAGCATTTTGTGGCATGTCACCATTGCCAGGATATCAAGTAAAAGGAGAATAAACGATGCTTTCAATGAATAGAATTGAGGACATCTTGGATGAAGCAGCTTTGCGCGGAGCAGATTTTGCAGAAGTGTTTGACGAAAGCAGTTTATTTCAGGAAACCTGGGCAACCCTGGACGGAATCGAACAGAATCAGGCAGGAAGAGAGAGCGGGGTTGGAATTCGTGTATTTAAGGACAAGGATTGCTATTATGGCTATACCAATGACCGTTCCGAAAAGGCATTAAAGGAATTGACAGCAGACCTGACGAAAGCGATGCGAGGCGACAGCCTTGCCAGGGTTGCCCTGAAAGAAAAACAAATTTATCAGATGGGACCGGAGACTATTCCGGCATCCCACCTTACGATAGAGCAGCGTATGAAGCCGCTGAATCTTGCCATCAAAGCAGGAATGGATTATGATAACGAGATTGTCCGTATGCGTGTAAAACTTACCGATATGGAGCAGCGGGTGCAGATTGCCAACACAGAGGGACTTTATGTGGAAGATAACCGCGAAAAGACCAGATTGTTTGCGAATGCATATGCCCAGTGTGGGACAGATATCCAGACCAGTTATTATGGACCGGGGGCTATGCGTGGACATGAATATTATAATCTGATTGACGTGGAGGCAAGCGCAAGAGAGGCAGCCAGACAGGCAAAAGTACTGTTGCACGCTCAGCCTTGTAAGGGCGGCCAGATGAGTGTCGTTGTGGCAAATGGATTTGGAGGACTTCTCTTCCATGAAGCCTGCGGACACAGCCTGGAAGCTACAGTTATTGCCAACGAGTCTTCCGAATTCTGCGGAAAACTTGGCAAAAAAGTGGCATCTGATGTGGTAACACTGGTGGATGACGGATCCATTGCAAATGAATGGGGTTCCCTCCATGTAGATGATGAAGGTATTCCGACACAGAAGAATATTCTGATTGAAAATGGTATTCTGAAAAGCTATATGGTAGATCGATTGAATGGTCTCAGGGCAGGACTTCAGCCAACCGGTTCTTCCAGAAGACAGAATTATAAATTTGCGCCTACGGCACGTATGACAAATACCTATATTGCACCGGGAAAAAGTACTCCGGAAGAAATTATCCGTTCTACCGAGCGTGGTATTTTTGTCAGTGCAATCAATGGTGGTTCCGTAGAATCGGCAACAGGAGATTTTAATTTTAATGCAGGAGAATGTTACCTGATTGAAAATGGAAAAATTACCGTTCCGGTGCGCGGAGTCACACTGATAGGAAATGGCGGAACTGTACTTCAGAGTGTGGATATGGTTGCGGGAAATTATGAACTCCGTCAGGGCTTCTGTTACGCATCCAGCGGAGCACTCTTTATCGGAGCAGGTCAGCCAACCGTTCGTGTAAGCAATATGACAGTAGGAGGAATTCAGTAATATGAGTAATATGTTGAATGAATTTATCCGGAAATTTACAGAGGCTGCCCACGAAAATGGGATTCAGAATCTTGAATTTTACAGTGAGACAGAGAAGAATGTTTCCGTAAATGCTTATCAGGGACGGGCATGGAAAAGTCAGGAATGTGAAGTGACTTCCTGCTATATACAGGGAGAATACAAGGGAATGACCGGCGCGGTTTCTGTAGAAGATTTATCAGAAGAACAGTTTGAGGAAGCAATTCATTTGCTGAAAATGACAGCAGAAATGAACCATACGCCATTTCGGGCATCGAATCTGAGTGCATCCAAGGTAACCAAGGATTTTACTAACAGTTCCATGGATGAACTGACAAAGGGTATTTTAAGTGCAGAAGCAGCAGTGAAAGAGAAATATCCGGAACTGAATAAATTTAATTCTGCAGATTGTGATGAAACCATTCGTACTATACAGATTCAAAATGATAAAGGAATCTGTATGGAGGACACTATCAAATATGCGAGTGCATGGCTTCAGGCAGAAGCACTGGATGGCGATGTGGTTCAGACTTCTGCAAATGCCTGTGTGGTACAAAATGCATCAGATATAGACTTCGAGCAGATGTTTAAAGAAGCAGCCGAAGATGCCTGCAACATGAAAGGCGCAAAGCCGGTTGCGACCGGAAAATATCCGGTGGTTTTGAAGAACAGTATTATCTGCGAAATGCTTAGCATGTATATGAGTGCCTTTGGCGCAGAACAAGTGCGGAAAAAACTCAGTAAGTTGTCAGAAAGCAAGGACACACAGGTTGCTTCAGAGGTGGTTTGCTTATCAGAAGAACCGGCCTTGGCAGATGGTGTGAATAACCGTGCGTTTGATGATGAGGGAAATCCAACCGCAGCGAAGAAGCTGATTGAGAAAGGTGTCTTAAAACAATTCCTCTATAATCAGGAAGAAGCTGAGATGGCAGGAACGAAGTCAACCGGAAATGGATTTAAGAAAAGCTATAAAGGAAAACCGGAAATCGGTGTTAGCAATCTGGTTTTACATGGACAGGATAAAAGTATAACCACTCTTCTTGCAGAAATGCAGAATGGACTTTACATAACAAGCTGCGATGGGATGTTTGCCTGTGCAGATGTAGTAAGCGGTGATTTTGCATTGATTTCAAGAGGATATCTGGTTGAAAGTGGGAAACCGGTCAGACCGGTCAGTCAGATTACCATAGCTGGGAACTTTTTTGATATGATAAAAGAGATTCAGGCACTGGGAAATGATTATCGGACCATGTTTACTCCGGCAGGTGCATTTGTAACACCATCCGTATTTGTAAAAGAGCTGGTTGTTTCAGGACTGTAAATATAGTATAATGACAAGATGCCGGTTCAGAGATGAACCGGCATAAAATTCGACTGAAAATGAATGAGAAATAATATGACAAGACAATTTTACGAAAGAAATAAGAGGTGAAAGGAATGGCAGAATCTTCTTCGGTTACTCTGATGACAGAGGGGCCTATATGGAAACGGATTGTATTTTTTGCAATTCCTCTATTCTGGGGGAATTTGTTTCAGCAGCTTTATAACACAGTGGATTCTCTGATAGTAGGTAACTTTCTTGGAAATAATGCACTGGCGGCAGTAAGCTCCTCCGGTCAGCTTATTTTCCTGATGGTTGGCTTCTTCAGTGGAATCGGTATTGGGGCAGGAGTTGTGATTGCCAAGAACTTTGGCGCCGGTGACACGTACAGAATGAAGAAGGCGATGCATACTGCTGTAGGATTTGGTCTGATTTGTGGGGGTGTGATTACTGTAATTTCCTTAATTGCAGCACCGCATATTTTGCAGATTATCGGAGTTCCGGACGAAGTTATGCCGAATTCTTTATCTTATTTCCGGGTATACTTTGCCGGTTCCATGGGATTTATTATGTATAACTTCCTGATGGGAATTATTCAGGCATTAGGAGACAGTAAGCATCCGCTTATTTATTTGATTATTTCATCTGTTATCAACGTGGTGTTAGACCTTGTTCTCATTGCAGGCTTTCATTTTGGAGTAGGCGGAGCCGCTTTTGCGACGGTAGTTTCCCAGTGTATCAGTGCCGTTTTATGTCTGTGGCAGCTTACGCATCATCCGGAAGAAATCCGTCTGAGATTGAGAGATATCTGTCTGGATAAAGATATGCTGAAGCAGATTATTGTAAATGGTATTCCGGCAGGAATCCAGAACTCGGTTATTGCATTTGCCAATGTATTTGTGCAGTCACAGATTAATATTTTCGGTGCAGATGCCATGGCAGGAACCGGGTCTTATTTCAAGATTGAAGGGTTCGCTTTCATGCCGGTAACTTGTTTCTGCCAGACACTTACTACATTTGTCAGCCAGAATCTGGGCGCAAAGAAGTATGACAGAGCCAAAAAAGGAGCTGCTTTCGGAGTGGCCTGTTCTATGCTGATGGCAGAACTCATAGGAGTCTGTATCTTTACCTTTGCAACACCTCTGATTGGAGCCTTTGGAGGAAGTCAGGCAGCCATTGGAATCGGAGTCACACAGGTACATACGATTTCCATGTTTTATTGTCTGCTGGCATTTTCACACTGCATGGCGGCAATTCAAAGAGGAGCCGGGCGAAGCGTGGTACCGATGCTGGTAATGATGGTCGTGTGGTGTGGAATCCGAATTATCTATATTTCCACGGCAATCCACTTTGTTCACAAGATTAACGTGGTATTCTGGGCATATCCGATTACATGGACTATCAGCTCTATTGTATTTTTGCTGATTTTCCTGAAGTCGGACTGGGTACATGGACTGGAAAAATCACGCTCATAGTTTGAAAGTAATAAAATAAGAAAGAATACGAAAAGAACAGTCAGTTTTGACTGTTCTTTTTTACAGATATGTGATAAACTAAAAATCATAATTGGGAGAAATTTGAGGAGGACATGAGTAATGGCAGAAGAAATGACCCCTGTATCGAAGAATTTCATTGAGCAGGAAATAGATAAAGACTTGGCGGAAGGCGTATACGATCACGTGTGTACCCGTTTTCCGCCGGAACCGAACGGATATCTTCATATCGGACATGCCAAATCCATTCTTTTAAACTATGGTCTGGCACAGAAGTACAACGGAACTTTTCATATGCGTTTTGATGATACGAATCCGACAAAGGAAAAGACAGAGTTCGTAGAGTCGATTAAAGCGGATATTAAGTGGCTGGGAGCCGACTGGGGAGACCATCTGTACTTCGCGTCAGATTATTTTGATACCATGTATGAATGTGCGGTTAAGCTGATTAAGAAGGGCAAGGCTTATGTATGTGATTTGACAGCAGAGCAGATTCGTGAATACCGTGGAACACTGACGGAAGCAGGAAAGAACAGTCCATACAGAGACAGAAGTATTGAAGAAAATCTGGAATTATTTGAGGCTATGCGTGCCGGTAAATTTGCCGATGGAGAGAAAGTACTTCGTGCAAAGATTGATATGGCATCTCCGAATATCAATATGCGTGACCCTGTTATTTATCGTGTGGCACGTATGACACACCACAATACAGGTGATAAATGGTGCATTTATCCGATGTATGATTTCGCTCATCCGATTGAAGATGCAGTGGAAGGAATTACCCATTCTATCTGTACACTGGAATTCGAAGACCACAGACCACTTTATGACTGGGTGGTAAGAGAATGTGAATTTGAGAATCCGCCTCGCCAGATTGAGTTTGCGAAATTGTATTTAACCAATGTAGTAACCGGAAAGCGTTATATTAAGAAGCTGGTAGAAGATGGTATTGTAGACGGATGGGATGACCCACGACTGGTATCTATCGCGGCCCTGCGCCGCCGTGGATTCACACCGGAATCCATTAAGATGTTCGTAGACCTTTGCGGTGTATCTAAGAGCCAGAGCTCCGTAGATTACGCAATGCTGGAATACTGCATCCGTGAAGATTTGAAGCTGAAGAAGCCAAGAATGATGGCAGTATTGGACCCGGTAAAGTTGGTAATTGATAACTATCCGGAGGGAGAAATCGAATATCTGGATGCTCCGAATAATCTGGAAAACGAATCCCTTGGAAGCAGAAAAGTTCCATTTGGCCGTGAACTTTATATCGAAAGAGAAGACTTTATGGAAGAACCACCGAAGAAATATTTCCGTCTTTTCCCTGGAAATGAAGTGCGTCTTATGAATGCATATTTTGTAAAATGCGTGGATTATGAAAAGGATGAGGATGGCAATATTACGGTAATTCATTGTACCTATGACCCGGAATCACGCGGTGGAAACAGCCCGGATGGACGTAAAGTAAAAGGAACTATCCACTGGGTAGCAGCACAGACAGCAGTAAAAGCAAAAGCACGTCTGTATGAGAACCTTGTAGATGAAGAAAAGGGTGTTTACAACAAAGAAGACGGTTCACTCAATCTGAATCCGAATTCTTTGGTAGAAAAGGATATCTATGTAGAACCGAATTTCGAAGGTGCAAAAGCCTACGACAGCTATCAGTTTGTACGTCAGGGATTCTTTAACATTGATTCCCATGACTCCAGACCGGATGCACTGGTATTTAACCGGATTGTGTCATTGAAGAGTTCGTTTAAATTGCCGAAATAAAATGGAAAAGAAAGACCAGGCTTGAGACTAAATACTTTTATGCATTGGAGTTTCAGTCTGGCCTTTTTTTATATTCTTTGTCTATGGCAGAGGGATGAGAGGGTGAAATGAGGAGTTTTAAGTACATATTTAAGAAAATTATAGCACCGAACAAAGGACTATGTGCCTTGACCATTTTTTTGGTTGTTTTGTTATCCGGGCTGCAATTGTATCTGCCAATCCTGTTTCAGAAATTTATTGATGCGATTGCAGGAAAGTCAGAGGTATCTTTGAAAGTGTATATTCTGACAATGTATCTGGTGTTATCGGTTGCAATTTATATCGTCAGTCTGGGGAAAGACTGGGGAGCGGGCATGGCAGCATGGAAAGGGACAGATGGACTGCGAAAAGAAATTTTGGAAAAGATACTTACTTATGACCAGAGATTTTTTCAGGAGAGAAGTGCAGGACAGATAATCGAGTCGCTGGAAAATGATTTGAACGAACTGGAAAATTTTATCCAAAATACATTGATTCCTATATTAATCAACGTGATTTCCATGATTGGAATTGTAGTCGTATTCTGGAGAGAAAATAAAGGGATTGCACTGTATTTCAGCTTTTTCATTATGATTGCTTTTTATATTATCTATATTCAGCAGAAACAGGATTCGGATATTATTTTGAAAGAACGGAAGTCTCATTCGGAAGTGATTTCCTTTGAAAGTGAAATCATAGAGAATCGGAAGGTTATTGAGCTTGCAGGAAAAAGAGATAAGGTTTTACAAAGATTAGAAGAAAAAATTTCAAAGAGGATTCCGCTTAAAGTGGCACTTCAGAAGTATTATTACAGAGTCTGGATTATTACCTTGTCGCTTCTTGCCGGAGTGAATATTTTATCATTGTTTTTGGGTGGAGTTCTGTATTTCAACCATAGGATTTCTTTGGGAATGGTGTATTTAATGTATTCTTATGGAAATATGTTGAAACAGCCATTTGAAGAGTTACAGATGCATATTCAGAATTTCCTTGCAGCAAAAGGAAGTTGTGACAAGCTGGCAGATTTATTATTTTATGAAAGTTCTGTTACGGACGGTTCTATAAGAAAATGGGATTCATTTTCGGACCTTGTATTGGAAGATGTATGTTTTGCATACGGGGATAAATTGGTATTAAATAATGTGAATATGCAGATTTCCCGGGGAAAGAGAATCGGAATCTTCGGACAGTCGGGAGCTGGAAAATCAACGATTAGTAAATTGCTCTGCAAAATATTGGAACCGCAGGAAGGAAAAATTCTGATGAATGGAAACGATATCAGAATGTACAGCATTGAGGCTATAAGAAATGCCTTTGCCTATGTAGCTGCGGGCAATCTTGTTTTTACTGCTAGTCTTAGGGCTAATCTTACGATTTACAATGAGAAAATCAGCGATGAAGAAATTCTGAATGTGTTAGAAAGAATGGAACTTGTAAAGTATTTCACATTTATGAAGGGGAAAAATGGAAAAGAATTGCTGGATATGGATATAGACAGGCAGATGGTATCCAATGGGGAGGCACAGCTTTTGAATTTGTGCAGATTATTCTTTGTGGAGAAACAGATGATTATTTTTGATGAAGCTTCTGCTATGATTGATGAAGAAATTGAGGAAGCCTTTAATGAGATATTCAGAAAACTGACGAAGAATGTAACCACAATCATTATCACACATAATGTGGAGCGGCTGAAGGACTGCGACTACATTTACTCAATGAATAAGGGAAAGGTCGTAGAAGAAGGAGAGCCGGAAGAACTGAAATTACGGGAACATTCCCAGTTCAGCCAATACGGAGAAAGGATTTGGCAGTTATGAGAGATGGAGTTAAAAGTGTGTTCAAATTGAATAAATACCTTTTTCTGGAAAATAGAATGTCCTATATCGGTTATGGACTGATGAGTTTTCTATGGTGTTTTACTCCGGTTATTCTTGCCTTTTTTGTGGATTTGCTTTTAGAGAACTTAAGTGTAGGTCAGGTGCAGCGATATTTCCTGATTTTATGTTTTTATACGATAGTGACTTATCTAAACATTTATTATGCCAGGAAAAGTGGAATTGTTGAGGCGAAAATCACATCCTATGTGGAAAAAACCTTGCAACTATCTACATTGAAGCGTGTGTTGCAGGAAAAGGAATGTACTGCGGATGATGTGGGAAAGATGGTGGACGTGCTGGAAAATGATTTTTCAGTACTGGAGACGATGCTGCTTGTCCAACTGGAATTTCTCTGCAATATTGTCTCGTTTCTGGGGACATTTGTGATTGTATTAAGGATTAATGTGTATCTGACTTTATTTGCATTTTTGCCGATTGTCGTTGTGAGCAGTCTCATCGGGTATTTCAGTGAAAAGATAAAAGACCGTTTTCTGGATGCCCGTGAATCCAGTATCGGATTTTCTGTAATGATATCAGATATCATAGAAAATCATGAGATTTTTCAGTTTATTGCAAACAAGGAGAGCGTTAAGAAAACTTTTGTAGAAAAATGTTCAGACAGAGGAAAAACAAAAATTAAAAACAGTATCTATATTTCTGCAGTAAATCATTTTATCGTATTCATCAACAATCTTTCTGCATTATTGATTATGGCTCTTGTTGTGTTTGTGCCACAAAAAGCGGCTTTATCGGTTGGTGCGCTGACATTGTTTGTAAATTCGATTAACAATGGATTTTCTTTTCTACAGTTATACAATCAGATTGTGATGTCCGTAAAGATGACGGAGTCATCCATGGAAAGAGTCTGTACACTGCTGCACTTTGACTGGAAGGAAATGCCAGAATATCTTGGCAAGTCAGTAAAATTGGAAGCGGAAAGAGTGGATGATGAAGAAAGCAATGTGAACGTAGTCTTTGAACATTTCCGCATGTGCAAGGCAGATGAACCGCATAGTTTTACATTGAAGCAAGGAGAACTCATGGTGATTTCAGGCGGAAATGCTTCTGGAAAGAGTTATCTTTTAAATTGCGTTGCAGGATATCAGTCTTATGAGGGAAAAATCAAGGTTGGCAATTCTTCCAATACTCAATTCGGATATTTACCACAGAATGTAACGCTCTTTGATGCGAGCTTAAAGGAAAATGTGACTTTGTTCGATGTGACAGAGAATCCAGAACCCGCATTTGAAGTGGGAAACTTGAAAGGAAATATGGGAAATTGGAATGTTACTTCTGAAAATAGTATTGGAGTCAATGGAAAAAGTCTGTCCGAAGGACAACGCCAGAGAACTGCAATTGCAAGAGCAGTATTAAATGGAAAGAATATATTGCTCATGGATGAACCATTCCTGTTTCTGGATAAAGAGAACAGAAAAATTATTCTGAAAAATATCAAAGAATTAAAGAGGACAATGATTCTTGTATCGAATGATGAGAATGTTATCAAAGAAGCAGATGTGCATCTGGTACTCGAGGAGAGGAAAATAAGCAGAGTGATGAGAGTGCAGGGAAAATAATCTGGAAATTGGTATGATATAAAAAAGGGCATTGTCCGGTATGGACAATGCCTCTTTTTGTACTTCGTAATTATTCTTCTGATTTTTCTTCCGTTTCTTCAGATGCAGCAGTTTCTGAACAGCTACAGTTTTCTTCAGATGCAGCAGTTTCTGAACAGCTACAGCTTTCTCCAGATGCAGCAGTTTCACCTGAACAGCAAGAGCATCCTTCGGAACAGCAAGTTTCTTCATTCTCGGTAGCAGGTGTTTCTGACTGGTCTGCTTCCGGTTGCTTTTCTGCAGGGGCTGACTCTTTACTTGGGGTAAGAGAAACATATCCGCGTTCACCTGCTTCGCGAAGGTCATCATCTAATTCAAATTCTTCTGCATCAAAATCTTCGTTAAATTCATCCTCAAAATCGTCTTCTGTTTTTTTCTTAAAGTAGTAATAAGCGCCGGCAGCAACTGCACCGACAGCAGCAAGACCTGCGAGGAATTTTCCAGTGTGTTTAGACATAATTTTTCTCCTTTCAGATGTCCTACGATTATTGTAATACTTTTTAATAAAAAGGAAAAGTAAAATATTTATAAAGAGTAGGAAAAGTTGGGATGAGGAACATTGTGAGAAGCAAAATTATGTGGTAAGATGTAACCGTAGCTAAAGGGGGGACCGTACATGGATGGAAAGTTAAATGAATATAAAGAGAAAAGTGTCCAGGTGGGGAAAAAGGTAAAGAAGCAGGCGAAAAGTAAGGTGTTTGGTATTATCTACAGTCGCACTGCAGTTGTTCTTGCACTGTTACTTGCCCAGATGGGACTGTTTGTATTCACTCTCACTTATATGCAGCATTATGAGAGTCATGTGTATGGGATCTATGTGATGATATCTGTTGTGGCGATTATTTACATTGTGAATGAGGAGGGCAGTTCTTCATTTAAGATGACTTGGCTGGTGTTTGTATTAATCCTTCCGGTTGCGGGGATAGGGTTTTATATTTATACAAAACTGGAGATAGGAAAGAAACTTCTTCGTAAAAGGCTGGACACACTGAAGAATGAGATTACGCCTTATCTGACGCAGAATGAGGAAGTTATCAGTGCTATGCGGACAAGCAGGCTTGCCAATGTAAATTTGTCTTACTATTTATACAAATATGTAGGGTTTCCGACATATGGGAATACAAAAGCAGAATATTTCCCATTAGGCGAGTATAAATTTACCGCCATGCTGGAAGAACTGGAGAAGGCAGAGCGTTTTATTTTTATGGAGTATTTCATAGTAGAAGAAGGAATCATGTGGGACTCTATTCTGGACATTTTGAAAAGGAAGGTACAGGAAGGCGTGGAAGTACGTTTTATGTATGATGGAATGTGCAGTGTGGCATTGTTGCCGTATGATTATCCTAAGAAACTACGCAGAGTGGGTATCAAGTGCAAGCAGTTCGAGGAGATTAAACCGGTGCTTTCTACCAGTCAGAACAATCGTGACCACAGGAAGATTTGTGTCATTGATGGGAAGACAGCATTTACCGGGGGTGTCAATCTGGCAGATGAGTACATCAATCAGAAGGAACGGTTTGGACACTGGAAAGATACAGCTATTATGCTGAAGGGGGATGCAGTGCAAAGTTTCACTATGATGTTCCTGCAGATGTGGAATGTGACGGAACATACAAAGGAAGATTATTCTCTTTATCTTACGCCGAGGCAGAGAGGTTTCTGCAGAGAAGACGGTTACATGATTCCATATGGCGACAGTCCTTATGACAATGAAAATGTAGGAGCCGAGGTTTATTTCCATATTTTGAATCATGCCAAGAAATATGTGCATATTATGACACCCTATCTGATTCTGGACAATGACATGATAGATGCGCTGAAGCGTGCGGCTAAAGGAGGCGTGGAAGTGCAGATTATTATGCCTGGCATACCGGACAAGCCATATGCATTCTATTTGGCAAAGACATACTATGAAGAACTTATAGAGAGCGGTGTGCAAATTTTTGAATATACACCCGGATTTGTACATGCGAAGATTTTTACGTCAGACGATGATACCGCTACGGTGGGTACGATTAATTTGGATTATCGAAGTCTGTTCCATCATTTTGAATGTGGAGTTTTTATTTATCACAATCCGGTGGTATATGATATCGAACAGGATTTCCAGAGAACGAAAGCCAAATGCCACAAGGTTTCGCTGGTAGAGGTAAGAGAGCGCACCTTATTTGTGAAGCTTTACGGACAGATACTGCGTCTTATTGCGCCTCTGATGTAGAGCAAAGGCAGAATGGAACTTTTAAAAATAACAGTATACATCTGAAAAAAAAAGTAGTATAATTTAATTTGGGTTTATCTTGAATCAAAAGAAAACAAAAACATATAGACATGACAGGAGGAATTGTTATGGTTAAGGCAGTTGTAGGTGCAAATTGGGGCGACGAAGGAAAAGGAAAGATTACAGATATGCTTGCTGAAAAAGCAGACATTATCATCCGTTTCCAGGGTGGAGCAAATGCAGGACATACCATCATTAACGACTATGGAAAGTTTGCACTTCACACATTACCTTCCGGAGTGTTTTACGGACATACAACCAGCATTATCGGAAATGGTGTTGCACTTGATATTCCGGTGTTGGTAAAAGAAATTCAGTCTCTGGTAGACAGAGGTGTGCCGACTCCAAAGATTTTAGTATCAGACAGAGCACAGATGGTAATGTCATACCACAAGAATTTTGATGCTTACGAAGAAGAACGACTTGGTGGAAAGTCATTCGGTTCTACAAAGTCCGGAATTGCTCCATTTTATTCAGACAAATATGCAAAAATTGGCTTCCAGGTAAGCGAACTTTTTGACGATGGGCTGTTGAAAGAAAAGGCAGCACGGGTAGCAGAACAGAAGAATGTTCTGTTAGAACATTTATATCATAAACCACTGATTGACCCGGAAGACCTGTATAAAGAACTGGTAGAATACAGAGAGATGATTTCGCCATATGTATGCAATGTGTCTGCATACCTTGCAGAAGCATTGAAAGAAGGCAAGGAGATTCTGCTCGAGGGTCAGCTCGGTACACTGAAAGACCCGGATCATGGAATTTACCCAATGGTTACATCTTCTTCTACCCTTGCAGCTTATGGTGCAATTGGAGCAGGACTTCCACCATATGAAATTAAGCAGATTATTACGGTATGCAAGGCATACTCAAGTGCGGTAGGAGCAGGCGCATTTGTCAGTGAAATTTTTGGCGATGAAGCAGATGAACTGAGAAGACGTGGCGGTGACGGTGGAGAATTCGGTGCAACGACAGGTCGTCCAAGACGTATGGGCTGGTTTGACTGTGTTGCTTCCAAGTATGGATGCCGTCTCCAGGGTGCGACAGATGTAGCATTTACTGTTGTAGATGTGCTTGGATATCTGGATGAAATCCCGGTATGTGTTGGATATGAGATTGATGGTGAAGTGACTACCGAATTCCCTGCCACACATTTTCTTGAAAAGGCAAAACCAGTAATTAAGAAATTGCCAGGATGGAAATGCGATATCCGTGGAATTAAGAAATATGAAGACCTTCCGGAAAATTGCAGAAACTACATCGAATTTATAGAGAAGGAAATTGGATTCCCAATCACAATGGTATCTAATGGTCCTGGAAGACATGATATTATTTTCAGAGAAAAATAATATATTTGCCGAGATGAAAGGACAGGTTTTGTCTGTATTTTTGCAGGGAAAATTGTGACTTTACGATGCGGTATCTAACAAAAAGGAGGTAGTGATTATGAAACACACAAAGAAAGCACTGGTTGCACTTGTAATGGCGGTACTTATGGTGGCTATGACCGCTTGTTCATCCAGCAAGTTTGATGCAAGCAGCTATGTGAAATCCTGTCTGGATGTACTGACTAAAGGGGAAAAAGATAAGTACATGGAGTTGACAGGAAGAACTGAGGAGGAAGCAACTCAGGATTACGAAGACAATCTTCAGGCAATGGTAGATGATATGGCTTCAATCGGTATTACCGATGAGTCACTGCTTGAACAGTATCGTACATTTTTTGCTGATTTGATGAAGCTTACAAAGTATGATGTCAAAGAGGCAAAAGAAGATGGAGATAACTACACAGTAGATGTTGAGATTACTCCTGTAACTGGTGTATTTGACGGAATTATGGATCAGCTTCTTTCTGATGCAGAAGAATATGCAACAGAGAAGGCTACTGCAGGTGAAGAAGTTACAGATGAGGAACTTCAGCAGTGGGTTTGCGAAAAGCTGTTGGAGCTTGTAAAAGCAAACATGGCTTCCGCTACTTACGGAGAACCGACCACAGTCACAGTACATGTTGTAAATAATGATGATGTATATGAGATTCCAGAGGCAGATTACACTGCACTGGATGATGCACTGATAGACCTTGGTGACTTGGCTGAATAGGAGTATTGATTGATTTAGTTTGGATTCGTAAATAAAAAAGACATTGTTTCGTAAGAACAATGTCTTTTTTTGGTATAAAGTATTACAAAAGCTGGATGCCTGCTTTTGCAGTTTCCTCCAATACATCTTCCGACCAAATAGAGGACTGTACTTCTCCGATATGAGCTTTACGGAGATAGAACATACAAATACGAGACTGCCCGATTCCACCTCCTACTGTGTAAGGAAGTTCACCGTTTAACAGAGCTTTCTGGAAAGCAAGCTCTGCCCGTTCTTCGCAGTCTGCAGCTCTGAGCTGTTTCCTTAAGGAGTCTTCGTCTACACGAATCCCCATGGAAGAAAGTTCCAATGCAATGTCGAGTACCGGATAATACACGATAATGTCACCATTTAATTCCCAGTCATCATAGTCCGGAGCTCTGCCGTCGTGTCTTTCACCGGAGGCGAGGGTTTTTCCGATTTGTTTGATGAAAATAGCTCCTTTTGCCTTGGCAAAGTGATATTCCCTTTCTTTTGGAGTTTTGTCCGGATACATGGTTTCCAGTTCCTGAGAAGTGATAAAGGTAATTTCATCCGGAAGAATCGGTTCGATGTAATTATAACGGCGAGACATAAATTCTTCTGTGTCTTTCAGTGCGTTGTAAACCTTATTGACAGTATATTCCAGAGTTTCTGTGTTCCGTTCTTCTTTTGAAATTACTTTTTCCCAGTCCCACTGGTCTACATAGATGGAGTGAATATTGTCCGTATCTTCATCACGACGGATAGCACTCATATCAGTGTAGAGTCCTTCGCCTGAGTGGAAACCATAGCGCTTCAGCGCGTAACGTTTCCATTTTGCGAGAGAATGTACAATTTCAACTTCCTTGTCATCTTGTTCTTTTACGCCAAATGCAACAGGGCGTTCTACACCATTCAAGTTATCATTCAGTCCGGACTCCGGGCGAACAAAAAGAGGGGCGGATACACGTGTTAAGTGTAATGATTTTGCAAGGGCACGTTCAAAATGGTCTTTGATTTCCTTGATCGCAACTTCTGTTTCCCGAATGGTAAGTGGAGAATGGTAATTCTCTGGTATCAGTAAATGCTGCATGTCTGTCATCCTTTCTATATGGGGATAAAATATCTTCTGACCTCAACGTCATGAATTTAGTGTAGTAGAAGAACGCAGTAATGTCAATTAGAAATTATTAAGAAATTAGTTATAAAGTCTTTAACATACAGTCACAAGTTGCACATAATTCCATGATAAAGTCAGAAAAAGGAATATTTGGAGACTACCATCATAAAATGTTAATGTTGGTATTTCCCGTAAGTGGAAAGCCGGTAAATCAGAAGGAGGCCAGCTATGGAACTACAGAAAAAAGAAAATAACGGAAGAAAACCGATTTCAATAGAAGAATACTTGGACAGGAGACAAAAGAAAAAGGAGGAAGAAAAAAATACTTTGCAAACCACAGAGAAATGCTGTATGATATACAGAGTAACATAAGAATAAAAGGAGATTTTAGATATGAGCACATTGTTAGAAAAATGGAGAGAGACCGCTTACTCACAGGAAGCAGACAGAGCTTCTCTTCAGAAATTCTGGGGAACTTATTTTCAGATTGAGAAAGGAATTTATGAAAAGCTTCTTACCAATCCGGATGAAGAAGTAAGAGGAACCGTAAAAGAACTTGCTGAAAAGTATGGTATTGAAGTGTTTACCATGACAGGGTTCTTAGATGGGATTAATGACAGTCTGAAGGTTGCAAACCCAATCGAGACAATGGATGAAGATACAGAAGTAAACCTGGTATTTGACAAGGAACTTCTTTACAAGAACATGGTAGATGCAAAGGCAGACTGGTTATATGAACTGCCACAGTGGGACAGCATTTTCACAGAAGAAAAGAGAAAAGAATTATACAAAGAACAGAAGAATTCCCGTACCGTACATGTAGAACAGAAGGTATATCCAAATGACCCATGTCCTTGCGGAAGTGGAAAGAAATATAAAAAGTGCTGCGGAAGAAATAAATAAAAAGAATAAACAAAAAGAATAAACAAAAAAAGTCTGAGCATAATAAAACTGACTTTGGATAAAAAGGAGGAATTATTATGCCAGAATTAAAATGTACAGTTCAGACCTGTATGCACAATCAGGATTTTTATTGTGACTTAGGAGAAATCCGTGTGGGTGGAAGCTCTGCCAGAACACCGGAGGAAACCAGTTGTGACAGCTTTGAAGAAAGAAGAGCAGGAACGTATACAACCAATGCGATTCATGAAGGACAGCCAACCTCAAAGATTGAATGTCAGGCAACCGGATGCAAATACAATGAAAAATGCCAGTGTCATGCAGGAAAAATCAGCGTAGAAGGAAGTCAGGCCTGCCATTGTGGCGATACAGAGTGTGCAACCTTTACGTGTGAATGCTAATTCTTTAAGTAAGAGAAAGTAAATCAAATAAACAGATGAGGGAGTCATGCTGACAGACAGGGTATGTCTGGAAGTATGACTCCTTTTTAACAACGGTTGACGAGTGCAGAAGAATATAGTTATAATGGTAAGAAGTAATTGCAGGAGGAAAAGGGTAACAGAAATGGAAGAAAAAAAAGCAGCAGAAGAACAGAAGATGCAAGAGGAAAAACAAGAGGAATACATGCCCTATTATTCAAAAAGACCGCAGTTTGGAAATAAAGGTCCATCGAAAATCAAACAGCAGTTCAGTAATGGAATGACTTATTTTCTGGTAATTGTAGCGTGTGTAGTTTTTTATTTTGCCTTGCTTCGAATTGATATGATTACAAGTCTTGTAAGTAAGGTTGTGGATGTGCTTAAGCCTGTTATTTATGGGTTGGCTTTGGCGTATCTGCTGAATCCGATTATCAAATTTGTGGACAGTAAGATGGTGCCGGTGTTGGAAAAGAAGATGTCATCGGAAAAGGCGAAGAAGTTGTCCCGAACCATGGGAATTATAGCGGCAGTACTCTTTCTGATTGTATTAATTGTTGCCCTTAGCAATATGCTGATTCCTGAATTATATAAGAGTATCCGTGATTTGTTCCTGACGCTTCCGGGACAGATTAACGAGATGGTCAGTCATGTAGAAAATATTCAGAATCAGGACAGCACTATCGGAGTGATTGTTAAAAATGCGATTGAAGAGGGAACAAATGTGTTTCAGAATTGGTTCCGTAATGATTTCATGACACAGATAAATACGATTATGTCCAATGTGACAGTTGGAATTGTTGAATTAGTAGGCGAATTTGTAAATTTTGTATTGGGTCTGATTGTTTCTGTGTATGTTCTCTATGGAAAGGAACGGTTTACTTCCCAGGCGAAGAAACTGACTTATGCCTTTCTGTCAAATGACCATGCCAATATGCTGCTTCATCTGACAAAAAAGAGTAATGAAATTTTTGGCGGATTTATCATTGGTAAAATCATAGATTCGGCAATTATCGGAGTATTGTGTTTCATTGGACTGTCGATTTTAAGAATGCCTTATACTCTGCTGGTAAGCGTCGTTGTGGGTGTTACGAATGTGATCCCATTTTTTGGACCGTATATCGGAGCGATTCCAAGTGCTATTTTAATTACACTTGCTGACCCAAAGATGGGACTTTATTTCTTGATTTTTATCTTGATTTTACAACAGCTAGATGGAAATATAATCGGACCGCATATTCTGGGAGATTCTACAGGGCTTACTCCATTCTGGGTGCTGTTTTCCATTTTAGTTGGAGGGGGACTCTTTGGATTTGTAGGAATGCTTATGGGTGTTCCGACCTTTGCTGTGATTTTCTATATCGTTGGAATGATAGCCGAAAGACGGTTGGAAAAGAAGGAGCTGCCGGTACCATCCGAGTATTATAGTGAGAAAAGTTATGTAGATGATAAAGGCCAGTATAAAAAAGAAATGATACCAAAAGGCCGGCAACAGGATGAAGAAAAAGAGGCAGAAGAGAAGAAAACAGAATAAGGAGCAGGTGTATGCTATTAGAGAATACGACAATTGAATTTCTGAATAAACTGGCATCCAGAGAACCGGTGCCGGGAGGTGGTGGTGCTTCTGCGGCAGTAGGCGCTTTTGCAGCAGCACTTGGAAGTATGGTTTCCAATCTGACAATCGGAAAAAAGAAATATGCGGCTGTAGAAGACGAAGTGAAAGAATTAAAGAGTCAGTTGCAAAAATTGCAGGAAGAATTGATACTACTTGTGGATAAAGATGCAGAAGCGTTTCTACCGCTGGCAGAGGCCTACCGGCTTCCGAAGAATACAGAGGAAGAACAGGCTTATAAGGCACAGATTATGGAAGAAGCCCTTTATGGAGCAAGTACACTTCCGATTCAGATGATGGAGACCATTCTGGAAGTTATAAAAATCTTAGAGAAACTCTCCGCTAAAGGAAGCAGACTTGCGATTAGTGATGTGGGAACAGGGGTACTGTTTGCACAGGCCGCGCTGGAAGGTGCATCACTGAATGTGTATATTAATGCAGGAATGATGAAAAATCAGGAGAGGGCAAAGCAGTTAATCCGGCATGCGGATGATTTGATTCGGGAAGGGCAGGAGCTGAAGGAACGGGCATATAAGATTGTGTTAGAACAAATTCGCTAAACATACAGAATTTACAGACCAGATTCCGTGTGAGGCAGACCTTAAATGAATGGAGCTGAGAGAAAATGGAAAAGTTGATGTTGGGAACAGAAGTAGCAAAGGCAATGAAAGAAGACTTGGCTTTGAAAACAGAAAAGCTGAAGGAACAGGGAATCGTTCCGTGTCTTGTTATTGTCCGCGTGGGAGAACGACCGGATGATATTTCCTATGAACGTGGAGCAAAAAAGAAGATGGAGAGTGTCGGAATCGAATGCCGTAGTATTGTTCTGGAAGAAACGGTTTCTCTGGCATATTTTGAGGAGGTACTCGGAGCCTTAAATACGGACGAGGGAGTACATGGAATTTTACTGCTGAAGCCCCTTCCAAAACAGTTGGATGAGAAGGTGGTTAAGGCATGGATGAATCCGGAAAAAGATATGGACTGCATGTGTGACAGCAATATTCTGAAGGTGTTTGCAGGAGAACAGGTGGATTATGCACCTTGTACAGCAGAAGCAGTCATGGAAATGTTGAACTATTATCAGATTCCGGTTGCGGGAAAGCGGGTTGTAATTATCGGTAGAAGTATGGTAATCGGGAAACCGCTTGCTATGCTCATGCTTCATGCACATGCAACAGTGACCATGTGTCATTCTCGCTCTGGAGAAATGGAGGACATTTGTCAGAGTGCAGATATTCTGGTTGCAGCGGCAGGAAAAGCCAAAATGGTAAAAGCCGGAATGGTAAAAGAAGGAGCAGTTGTAATAGATGTAGGCATCAATGTTGATGAAAACGGAAAACTGTGTGGAGACGTTGATTTCGAAGATGTAGAAGCAAAGGCAGCAGCCATCAGTCCGGTTCCGAAAGGAGTGGGAAGTATTACCACTTCTGTGCTCGCAAAACATGTTCTTTTTGCGGCAGAAAAATGTGCCAGGTAGCGAAACAGATGGCACTTGGAATAGTATTCTGATAAATACAAATGAATTTGCCAATAAAAAAACTTGCAATTAATGCGATTTTTTTGTACAATAAGAAAAATAATTTAACATGGTAAAATGTTAAAATAATAACACGAAAAAGCGCGGAGGTTGAAGGAATGCTAGAGGCAATTAAGGGAGCTATAGAATGGCTCCATGGAATCGTATGGGGATGGCCAATGATTATATTATTATTGGGCACTCATGTTTTTATGACATTTCGTACAGGTGTCATTCAAAAGTATTTGTTCAGAGGAATTAAGTTATCAGTGACGAAAGACCCGGATTCTGAGGGAGATGTCAGCCAGTTTGGAGCACTGGCAACCGCGCTCGCGTCAACCATCGGAACGGGAAATATCATTGGTGTGGGAACTGCAGTTGTACTCGGTGGACCGGGAGCTGTCTTCTGGTGCTGGCTTACCGGAGTATTTGGAATTGCTACCAAGTATGCGGAGTCCCTGCTATCGGTAAAATACAGAGTGAAGACCCAAGACGGCAGAATGCAGGGCGGCCCTATGTATGTACTGGAATATGGATTTAAGAATAAGAAGATCGGGAAGTTTCTTGCGCTGATGTTTGCGGCATTTGCTTCAGTGGCAACCATCGGAACAGGATGTGCTACACAGGTAAATGCCATTGCGGTGGTCTGCAAAGAAAACTTTCAGGCACCGGCATGGATGATCGGTGTAATTCTTGCAGTTCTGGTTGGAATTGTTATTTTCGGAGGAATCCAGACCATTTCCAAAGTATGTGAGAAACTGGTTCCGCTTATGGCAGCGTTTTATGTGTTTGGCTGTATTTGTATTCTCGCAATGAATTATAATTTTATTATTCCTGCATTACAGGTAATTGTGAAGCTCGCATTCCAACCGGGCGCTGCTTTAGGCGGTCTGGTAGGAAGTGGTATTATGATGGCTATGCGATATGGTATTGCCCGCGGACTTTTTTCCAATGAGTCCGGTATGGGAACAGCTCCGATTGCAGCAGCGGCTGCCAAGACGAGAAATCCGGTCAGACAGGCGCTGGTTTCTTCCACAGGAACATTCTGGGATACAGTAGTTGTCTGCATGATGACAGGGCTGGTTCTGGTAACGACAATTATGAAGAATCCGGCAGTCGATGTGAGCACTATTGAGGATGGTGGAATCTTGACCACACTGGCATTCCGCCAGATTCCGGTGCTTGGACCACTGATTCTGGTTGTGGGAATTATTTCCTTTGCGTTTTCTACCATTATTGGGTGGTTTTATTACGGAGAACGATGTGTAGAATATTTAGGTGGTAAGAAAGCCATGATGGTTTACCGTGTTTTCTACGTGGGCGTTGCCCTGATTGCACCGGTCATTTCACTGAATTTTATGTGGGTAATTACAGATACTTTAAATGCACTCATGGCAATTCCGAACCTGATAGCGGTACTTGCTTTATCATCTGTGGTTGTCAGTGAAACGAAGAAATATATCAGCGATCTGGACAAGCGGGATGAAAGTGAGATTCCGGTTGTCAAGTTGTAAAAGAAAGACAAAGAATGAGAATGCATGATAAAAGCACGCAGATGAGAAGTCAGATTTCTGGCAGCTTGCCTGCGTGTTTTTCATGGTTGACGGAAGAAATGTAACGTGGTAAGATAGGAAAGACATACATAATATTGAATTATAGTTTTAAATATATACTAGATATAGCGAATGAAAGGAGAGAAAGTATGAATCTGAAAGATATCCGTGTGGTGAAGAAAGACGGTACAAAAGAAGAATTTAATGTACAGAAGGTAATCGTGGCGGTCAATAAGTCTGCCGATCGTGCACTCATCAAATTTTCAGAAGAAGACCTTCATTTTATCTGCCAATTCGTGGAAGAACAGGCAGAGAAGATGGGGAAGAAGCAGATTCCCATTAAGGAAATGCACAATATTGTAGAGGGTGCACTGGAAAAAGTGAATCCGGTGGTTGCCAAGAGCTATCGTGATTATCGAAATTATAAACAGGATTTTGTGCATATGCTGGATGAGGTATATTTGAAAAGCCAGTCCATTATGTATATTGGTGATAAAGAGAACAGTAATACGGATAGTGCATTGGTATCGACCAAGCGCAGTCTGATTTTCAATGAGCTAAACAAAGAACTTTATAAGAAATTCTTCCTGACGGTGGAGGAACTTCAGGCGATCCGGGAAGGTTATATTTATATTCACGATATGTCAGCAAGACGGGATACCATGAATTGCTGTCTGTTTGATGTGCAGAGTGTGCTGACCGGTGGATTTGAGATGGGAAATCTCTGGTATAATGAGCCGAAGACATTGGATACGGCATTTGATGTGATTGGAGATATTGTACTGAGTGCGGCAAGTCAGCAATATGGCGGTTTTACCATTCCGAGCGTAGATGAGATTTTGGAGCCATACGCGGCAAAATCCCATAAACGTCATATGGAAAAGTACCGGGAATTAGGTCTTTCGGAAGAAAAGGCACAAGAAGTCGCATGGAAGGATTTGGAAAAAGAGATGGAGCAGGGCTTCCAGGGATGGGAATACAAGTTCAATTCTGTTTCCTCCAGTCGTGGCGATTATCCGTTTATTACCATGACAAGCGGAACCAATATCAGTAAATATGGTAAATTAATAACAAAAACCTTACTGGAAGTTCGTCGAAAAGGACAGGGAAAACCGGGACACAAGAAACCGGTACTGTTCCCCAAAATTGTATTCTTATATGACGAGAATCTGCATGGACCGGGAAAAGAAGGGGAGGATTTATTTGAAGCAGGAATCGAGTGCTCCAGAAAGACTATGTATCCGGACTGGCTCAGTTTAAGTGGGGAAGGCTATGTGGCAAGTATTTATAAAAAATACGGCAAGGTAATCAGTCCAATGGGATGCAGGGCTTTTCTTTCGCCGTGGTATGAGCGTGGCGGAATGGAGCCGGCAGATGAGCAGGATGCGCCTGTTTTTGTGGGACGTTTTAATATTGGCGCGGTCAGCCTTCATTTACCAATGATTCTTGCGAAGTCAAGACAGGAGAACAAGGATTTCTATGAGGTGTTGGATTATTATTTACAGCTTATCCGGAAGCTTCACATCCGCACGTATGATTATCTGGGCGAAATGCGTGCTTCAACTAATCCACTGGCATACTGTGAGGGCGGTTTCTATGGAGGGCATTTGAAGCCTCATGACAAGATTAAACCGCTGTTAAAATCTGCAACGGCTTCATTTGGAATCACGGCATTAAATGAACTGCAGCAGTTGTATAACAAGAAATCATTGGTAGAGGATGGTGCATTTGCAATCCAGACTCTGGAATATATCAACAAGCGTGTCAATGAATTTAAGAAAGAGGATGGCTATCTGTATGCCATTTACGGAACACCGGCAGAAAATCTCTGTGGTGTGCAGGTACAGCAGTTCCGCAAGAAATATGGAATTGTGGAAAATGTTTCCGACCGTGCTTATGTAAGCAATAGTTTCCATTGTCACGTAACAGAGGATATCACTCCGATTCAGAAGCAGGATTTGGAAAAACGATTCTGGGATTTATCCAATGGTGGAAAAATCCAGTATGTGAAATATCCGATCAACTATAACGTAGAAGCGGTAAAATCTCTGGTCCGCAGGGCTATGGATATGGGATTCTATGAAGGAGTGAATTTGTCCCTTGCTTATTGTGATGATTGTGGACATGAGGAATTGGCAATGGATGTGTGCCCGATCTGCGGAAGTCATAATCTGACAAAGATTGACCGTATGAATGGCTATCTTTCTTACTCCAGAGTCAAAGGAGATACCCGTTTAAATGATGCAAAGATGGAAGAAATTGCAGAAAGGAAATCAATGTAAATGCGTTATCATAATATAACAAAAGACGATATGCTCAATGGCGACGGTCTACGGGTAGTGCTGTGGGTTGCTGGATGTGGTCATCACTGTAAGGAGTGCCATAATCCGATTACCTGGGATCCGGATGGAGGACTTCCTTTTGATGAGGCAGCAAAGCAGGAAATCTTTGAAGAACTTGGAAAGTCATATATCAGTGGGATTACATTTAGCGGAGGGGACCCTCTTTATCCTGCCAATGTGGCAGAAGTGACCGAACTTGCCAAAGAAATCCGAGAGCGGTTTCCTGATAAGACAATCTGGCTTTATACGGGCGGACTCTGGGAAGACATATGCAGGATGGAAATCATTCACTACATAGATGTGCTGGTAGATGGAGAGTTTGAAGTAGAGCGCAAAGAACTGAATCTTCAGTGGAAGGGCAGTGCCAATCAGAGAGTAATCGATGTGCCGGAAACATTAGAAAAAGGAGAAATACAATTACATGAAGAGAATTGCTAAGTTTGAGAAAGTAAGTTTAAAGAGATTTAAAGAGGACTGGAAAGATACCTTTGGGGAAAAGAATACGGATGAAGAAATTGCTGCCATTTATGAGGGAATTCCGCTTCCAAAGCGTGCGACATCCGGAAGTGCAGGGTATGATTTTTACGCACCGGAAACTTTTGTGGCAGAACCGGGACAGACCATTAAAATTCCGACAGGAATCCGTGTGAAAATGGATGAGGAATGGGTATTAAAATGTTATCCGAGAAGTGGTCTGGGATTCAAATACCGTCTGCAGTTAAATAATACAGTGGGAATTATTGATAGTGATTATTATTATTCTGACAATGAAGGACATATCTTTGCAAAACTGACCAATGACACAAATGAGGGAAAAACAGTAGAACTGAAAAAAGGAACCGGCTTCATGCAGGGAATTTTTGTAGAGTATGGAATTACTGTGGATGATGACGCTACAGAAAAAAGAAATGGTGGACTGGGAAGCACATCAAAATAAAGAATCACAGTGCAGTGAAAGAAAAATAAAATAAATAAACTAAAATGGCAGTGCCTTCCAAATGGATGATACTGCCATTTTTATGTGTTTGTATTTGGACATTCGTATTTTGGAATGTTCGTGTTTTGAGATGTTAACTAAGAAGTTGGTTTAAAATTTAATTCATAGACCTTCACCGGGCGCCCCTTGGAATTGGTCGTTTTGGTATAGGCAATCCGGGCACATTTTCCTTTTTCCAGGTTCTGAAGAATCCGGTTTGCATTGCGGATGGTCACGCCAAAACGGGATGCCAGATCCTGTGTGGTTACCTTGTTTGTTCCGGCCAGCTTCTGGTAGGAAATCAGTTTTTGAATGGTAATCGTAGAAAGCTTGCACTGCTTTGCAATGCGAATGACATTCTGACTGGAAGTATTTTCAATCACAATCCGCTTCTCAGAACCGAGAGGTCCGATTAAATCTCCGTTTTCATTTTTGATAAAGCTATGACCCGCAAAACGTGCCTCGCGGGCAGCGTGTTCCGAATTTACCAATGCATCATTTAAGGTGGTGCCGATTCCATAGCCGACACTGCATTCAAACGGTAGTGTAGATTCCAAGTATCCGTTGAGCTGGCAGGAACGATAATGGTCTGTGATAGAATCCAGTACTTGTGCCGTGGTAAATAAAATATATCCGTCTTCCTGTTTCTGAATCATGGATTCTATCAGATTTTCCCGCAGGAATGCTTCAATACTGCTATGAAGAAGTTCCATATTCTCCGGGGTAATACATTCGGAGCTGCGTGGAGAAATATGAACCACTGTGGAACGGTTTGCCAACAAATGATTCATTTCAATTTTTACATACAGTTCACGAAACAGGGAACTTAAGGTCAGGTCTGATGGGAACGGGTAAGTATATGGAATATGATGTTCCTCTAACATAGGAATGATATTAGTGAACTGGCAGATTACCATATCCACCGTATGCTCTTCGTAGGCCTGAACAATATGCTCCACCATCTCATTTTCTACCTGAAGCATTTCTTTGGCTGAAGTATGTTCAATACGGTTATTCAATTTGGAAATGAATTCCTTAGATTTGATACGCTTCATAAAATCTTCAGCGCTGTCATTTTCATGGATAAATACCATGAAGTCCATAAGAATCCGGTCCAGTTTCTGCTCTTTATTATCAATGATAATATCTAAAATAGTCTTATATAATCCCTCTAAGTCTACCTGAAAGGATACGATAGGTCTGGTGATAGTATGGGGAACTGCTTTGATGGCTGATTTCGCCATTCGTCCACTGACCAGAAAGCCATCGGCCTCCTCTGCATATGCGTCATACACAGAAGGGATGTGCTTGAAATTATCATAAGTTGTCAGAACCAGGTCGCAATCTGGTTTCAGACGGGCCACTGCCTTTTCGATAAAAGGGGACAAAAAGTGGCTGGATATCACTACAATTTTCGCTCTCATTTCTATTCCTCCATCTGGAATTATAGCATACTTTCTCAAAAGGGTCAAAACATACAAATTACAAATAATTTTTCTAATTTTCTTGAAATTACAAAAAATTACATAAAAAAAGAAAATAAACCCGTATAAATGTATGGAAAAATAAAAAATGAAGATACTATTAAAAAAATATTGACACAATTAAAAAACTATGGTATATTCCTAGTGATAAATATTCCATAAATGTTCCATAAATGAAAATTAGCATTCCAAAAGTATTCTTTAATTAAAAAAAGAAGAAAAAAATGCATGATTTTCTAAAATAAGGAGGAAAACATATGAATTACTATGAAAGAGCACTTGAGTTGAAGGAAGAAACGATTGAAAATCGTCGTTATTTCCACACCAATGCAGAAGTAGGTCTTGATATGCCAAAGGCAAAGGCTTACGTCATGAAGAAACTTACTGAGTATGGTTTAGAACCAAAGGAATGTGGTTACGGTGTAACTGCAACATTAGGTAAGGGAGGAAAAGTTCTTTTGCTCCGTGCAGATATGGATGCACTTCCAATGCCGGAAGAAAGTGGAGAACCATTCGCATGTCCAACAGGAAAAGAAGCACACACATGTGGACATGATTTCCATGCGGCAATGTTACTTACTGCAGCAAAGATGCTGAAGGAAAATGAAGCAGAATTAGAAGGTACTGTAAAATTCATGTTCCAGCCGGCAGAAGAAACATTCCAGGGTGGAAAGAATATGCTTGAGAATGGTATCCTTGAAAATCCACATGTTGATGCAGCACTTGCTTACCATGTATCTCCTGGAAAAATGCCAGTAGGTATTTACATGTACAACAGCACCGGAACAATGATGTTTTCTGTAGATGGATTTAAGATTACTGTTACAGGTAAGGGTGGACACGGAGCATATCCTCATACATCCATTGACCCAATCAATATTGCAGTTCATGTTTATCTTGCATTAGAAGCATTAATCGCAAGAGAAGCAGATCCGAACAAAGCATGTGTTCTTACAGTTGGTCAGTTTACTGCAGGTACAGCAGAAAATATTATTCCAAATAATGCAGTGATGAAAGGAACTATCCGTACAAACGATAAGACAAACAGAGAACTTCTTGTTCGCAGAATGAAAGAAGTTGCAATCAAGACAGCAGAAGTATACGGAGGAACAGCAGAAGTGGAAATGCTTTCTGAAGTACCACCACTGATTTGTGATCCAAAGCTTACAGAAGAATTTGTTGGATATATGAAAGAATTAAATATTCCGGGAGCAATGCCATATCCGGGAATCTCAGCAAGTGCTTCTGAAGATTTCGCAAGTATTGCAGAAAGAGTTCCAAGTACATTTATGTATCTTTCAGCAGGATACACAGATGAAAGAGGTCAGTATCCGGCACATAATCCAAAAGCACAGTTCAATGAAGACGTTTGCCCAATCGGTTCAAGCTGTCTGGCACACTGCGCTACACAGTGGTTAAAGAATAACAAATAGAAGAATAGAGAGTAAAGTTTCTTAGAGAAACAGGAGGAAATGAATATGAGTAAAGAACAACAGGCTCAGGCACAGACACAGGCGGCAATTCCATTGCCGAAAGGAAAGAAAAATGCCGTTCAGATCGGATGTATCTGTATGATGCTTTCCGTAGCAATGTACGGTCTTGTATTTGCAACACTGACATCACCAATTCTGAAAAGCTTTAACGCAATGGGATATGTAGGACTCTTTTCTATCCTTGGAGCAATTGGTGTATCCATCATGACTCCAATCGGTGGAAAACTTGGTGACTTACTTGGTAGAAGAAATATCGTAGTGATTCCTGGAATCATCTGCGCAGTTGCAGGTTTTGCATTTGCATTTGTAAGATCTCTGATTCCACTTATGATTCTCAGACTGATTGTCAGCCTTGCACAGGGTGCATTTACAGCAGCACCATATATCATCGCAGGTCTGATCAACGAGAGAAAAGATGTTCCAAAAGCAATGGGTATGCTTGCAACAGCTGTCGCTGTTGGTGGATTCGGCGGAAGTATCATCGCTGGTATCTTAACAGACATGGGACTTCTTACAGTAGCAGTCATTATGCCGGCTATTCCATTAATTCTTGGTATTGTTTTAATCGGATTAAATATGCCAAACCAGAAACGTGAAGGTAAAGTAGTCATCGATGTGAAAGGTATGGTTGCCTTAATCGTAGCACTTTGCGGTATCTTACTTGCCCTGAACTTCGGTTCTTCTATGGGATGGACAAGTCCTGCAATCATCGCCGGATTTGTAATTGGTATTATCGCACTTGTTGCACTTGTTAAGATTGAAAATAAAGCAAGTGAACCACTGATTCCAATGAAATTATTTAAGAACAAGAACTACACAGTTCTTCTTATTGTAGGATTTATCTGCTACTTCTATCAGAACGCTATGAACGTATATGCACCAATCGGAGCAATGCAGGTAATGGGAGCATCCACAAGTGCTGCAGGAGCACTTCAGATGCCACGTACAATTATTACTATTTTACTTCCAACGATTGCTGGTGCATGGGTTGGTAAGAAAGCAGGAAATGCATGGAAAGCTATGGCTATCGGTACTGGATTAGTAGCAATTCCAATGGCTGTTATGGCTGTTATGACAAATTCAGGTGCATCTATTGCAATCTACTTTGTAGCATTAGCAATCACAGGTATTGCAGAAAGCTTCCGTGCTGTATCTATCACTCCTACTGCACAGGGCATGTTAGCTCCAGAAGATATGGGTGTTGGTACTTCCCTTGTAAACTTTGCAAACTCACTTGCAGGAACAATCGCAGCAGCAGTATTTGCAGTAGCATACAACGCAAGCACAGCATCAGACCCAACAAATGCAGCTCTGATTCAGAGTGGTGTAAAATCTGTATTCTGTACAGCAGCCGTTGTTTTAACAATTGGTCTTCTTCTGGTACTCTTTGTAGTAAAACCACAGATGTCAAAGAAAGAAGCAAAATAAGAAGGGTAATAAGACAAAAAGTTTCTTACATAATAATAAGAGAATATGCGTCGCAGGTGTGCGGCGCATATTTTTTTGTACTTTGGGAAATCTATTTCCATATGGAGGAAGAGACTTATGGAAAAACAGTTGGTGGATAGAAGTATCAAAAGCAATGTGGAAATGATGAACCGGATTCTGCCTGTAGAGGAAAGCTTTGATATTCTGGAGCGGAATGTAATCATCGGTGGAAGAAAGAGTTGTCTTTATTTCATCAATGGATTTACCAATGATGAATCGGAACAAAAAATTATTGATTTCTTTTATGGAATACAGGAAGATGATATGCCGGAAGACATCAATGATTTTATCGAGCAATGTGTGCCGTATACAGAGGTGGAAATTATCAAGGATTTTCATGTAGTGCTAAAGAATCTGTTCTCGGGAGTGAGCTGTCTGTTTATTGATGGATACCAGGGATGCATCGCCATTGACTGCCGTACCTATCCGGCGAGAAGTGTGGAAGAACCGGAGAAAGACAAGTCCCTCAGAGGTTCCAGAGATGGATTTGTGGAAACGATTGTATTTAACACGGCTCTCCTCAGAAGGCGTATCCGGGATGAGCACCTGATTATGGAAATGAGTGAAATAGGAACCAGTTCCAGAACGGATGTGGTTTTAAGCTATATGTCTGACCGGGTGGATAAGGAGCTGTTGGAAAATGTGCGAAACCGGATGAGTCAGATTGATGTGGATGAGCTGCGGATGAACCAGCAGAGCCTTGCGGAAGCACTTTATAAACGAAAATGGTTTAATCCATTTCCCAAATTCAAATTTACGGAGCGGCCTGATACGGCAGCAGCCTGTCTGATGGAAGGAAAAATCTGTATTTTTGTGGATAATTCACCGTCAGCGCTGATTCTGCCGACTTCTATTTACGATATGATAGAAGAGGCAAACGACCACTATTTTCCGCCCATTACCAATATTTATCTGAAGATTTCCAGAGGTATTATTACATTCCTGACGATCTTTCTGGTTCCGTTTTTCTTATTATTGTGTCAGAATCCGGAGTGGATTCCGGATTACCTGCAATTTATCACGATTGATGACCCGATTAATGTGCCACTGATTTTTCAGATTCTGATTCTGGAACTGGCAATTGACGGTCTGCGTTTGGCGGCTTTAAATACACCGAGTATGTTAAGTACACCGCTCAGTGTGATTGCAGGTATTGTCATGGGCGAGTTTTCTGTAAAATCAGGTTGGTTTTCTTCGGAAATTATGTTGTATATGGCATTTGTATCGGTAGCAAATTATACCCAGCCGAACTTTGAACTTGGTTATGCATTAAAATTTATGCGTCTGATGTTACTGATTCTGACGGCACTCTTTCATCTTACAGGATTTGTGATAGGATGTATTGTTGTGGTCTGCAGCATTTGCTTTAATAAGACTTTATCTGGGCGGAGCTATTTAAATGTTAAATTAAATTGATATCAGGATAAATTTGCCACATCGGTGTAAAATTCATTTTCAATGAATTGAATTCAATGGTAGATTGGAATATAATATATACCATGCGAAAGAAGAAAACAGAAGGGAACAGAGGAAACAAAGGATGGAACAGAATGATAAAATGGGGACAGCCCCGCTGGGAAAGCTGATTATGAGTCTGGCGCTTCCGGCAGTGGCTGCCCAGTTGATCAATGTACTTTATAACATTGTAGACCGAATTTATATCGGTCATATAGCCGGATATGGAGCAATGGCTCTTACGGGAGTAGGGGTCACAGCTCCTATCCTCACTATGATTTCCGCATTCAGTGCTTTTGCAGGTGCAGGCGGTGCACCACTTGCGGCAATCGAGATGGGGCGGAAGAACAAAGAAGGAGCAGAGCGGATTTTGGGAACCAGTACTGCACTTTTACTTGTTTTTTCCGTAGTTCTTACAATCGGATTTTTACTCTTTAAGACACCGATTTTATATATGTTCGGGGCAACGGAAAATACGATTGTTTATGCAGAACAGTACATATCTATTTACCTGATTGGAACGATTTCAGTACAGCTTGCACTGGGACTGAATATGTTTATCAGTGCCCAGGGAAGTGCGACGGTTGCCATGCTTTCGGTGTTGATAGGAGCAGTGATTAATATTGTGCTGGATCCGGTTCTGATTTTTGCCTGTGATATGGGTGTGCGCGGTGCGGCATTTGCGACCATTATTTCCCAGACGATCAGTGCAGTATGGGTAGTAAGATTTTTGATGTCGGAAAAGAGCCTGATGCGGCTGCAGAAAAAGTATATCCGGTTTCATAAGAAAATGATTGGTCAGATTGGTGCGCTTGGAGTTTCACCGTTTATCATGCAGAGTACGGAAAGCCTGGTACTTATAACACTGAACAGTGGATTGAAGAATTATGGCGGTGATTTGCATGTGGGGGCAATGTCCATCTTAACCAGTGTGATGCAGCTCATTTCCATTCCGGTTCAGGGAATGAATCAGGGAATCCAGCCGATTATCAGTTATAATTACGGGGCAGGAAATAAGAAACGTGTGACGGGAACCTTTAAGATTATGATTGCTGCGGCACTTACCATTTCCCTGCTGATGGGGGGAACAGCAGTGCTGAAACCGGCGGTTTTCAGCAGTCTGTTTACGAATAAAACAGAATTATTAGAAGTAACCAATCAAGTGATGCCGATTTATTTTCTGGGAATGACGATTTTCGGTATTCAGATGGCTTGTCAGTCTACCTTTGTAGCTTTAGGCCAGGCAAAGGTATCCCTGTTTATTGCACTCCTCCGAAAGGTCATTCTGTTGATTCCGCTGGCACTGATTCTGCCGCGTTTTTTCGGAGTTATGGGTGTGTACTACGCAGAACCGGTTGCAGATATTACCTCGGTTACTGTTACGATTATTATGTTTATCATTACCTGGCGTAAAGTGTTGCATAACTGGGGAGAGAATACAGAACAGGAAGATGACAAATAAGGAAGACCGTGTTATGCTTGAAGTGTATGGTGCCAGTGCGAAACACGGAACAATCCGCAGACATCACAGTGATAATTCAGACAGCAATATTTAAGTAAGAGAGAGTAATGAGGAAGACAACATGAATGAAAAAAGTAAACAAACAACAATGATAAATCTTCAGAAGGCGGAATGCGTGTATTCGCTTGTGTCTTTATGCACAACCCAGCCGTATATTGTATGTGATGCAGAGACTTTTGATGATCAGATTTATGTGTATTTTGATAAAGATATGGCCGAAAAGGCTGTGAAAAGGCTGATGGGAGAGAAAATTCCGGTAAAGGCAGTCACAATTCCGAAGAATATTTATCTGCCATTTTACAGCAGTCTGTTCTCCATGGGAGTGAACCAAATCGTAGTGGATTCTGGTATGGACAGCGAGATTGGAATTCAGCTGAATGAACTGATAAAAAGAGGACAGAATCCAAATGGCGGTGAAAAGCAGGTTGTGATTGAAAATCCGGAACTGCATCTGACTGCACTTTATTATATGCAGGAAGTAAAGCGTGATGTAAAAGCACAGCAAAGAGAAGATATGAAAGAATTATATGAGGAAATGCTGAACCATTTTCAAAAAGGAAAATACATTGTTCCGGCAAGAGGAGATTCGAAAGAAGTGCCGATTCTGAAACAGCAAAATGGAGATAAATATTATCCGGTTTTTACGGATTTACTGGAATTTCAGAAGTTCTGTACATCACACAAAGAAGAAAAATGGCAGTCAGGAATTATTGAGGCTCATAATTTACATAAAGTAATACCGGATGGAGTGAAAGGTGTTACGATAAATCCTATGGGAGTAAATTTGTTATTACAGATGGTAAAGAAATAGCGAGAGGAAATCGGAATGAAAAAGGGCAGAGGGAATCCGAATACGATTTATGTTTCAGAACGTTTGCAGGAATGCCTGCATTTGATTTCAAAATCCGCAGTTACAACTGTGGTGGCACCTATGGGGTACGGAAAGACAACGGCAATTAACTGGTATCTGGCAAAGCAGCAGAAAACAGAACAAGCAGTAGTGGTAAGAGTCAGTATTTATTCGGATAACCGTCAAGTATTCTGGCACAGCGTATTGCGGGCATTTGCATTTTCCGGTCTTGATTTTTTAAATGGATATGACTGTCCTTTTGATTCGGCATCTGCGGGGCTTTTGGCGGATGTACTGTGTCATTCACTGGTGGGAAAGCAGCGGTATTATATTTTTTTAGATGATTTTCATTTATTATCCGATGAACATGTGGCAGAATTTTTGGGTATTCTTGCAGGCAGACTGCCAGAGAATGTACATCTGGTTATTGCCAGCAGGGCAAATGTATTTTCAGGAAGTACAGTTGTGCGTCTTGGCGGGAAACTGTATCAGATAACTGCAGGAGATTTGCGCCTGACTGCCGGAGAATTATCTGTGTATGCCTATAAATGTGGCACCAGTCTGAGTCAAAAGCAGATGGAAATGCTTTTACATTCCAGCGAAGGCTGGTTTTCGGCAGTTTACTTAAATCTGTGTGAATTTGCCCGGTCAGGGAAATTGCCGGATGTGCAGTCAGATATCTATGCTATGTTTTCCAACGCTCTGATTGAACCTTTACCGAAAGAACAGCAGGAATTTCTGACCGTGATGGGACTTGCCGATGAATTTACCGTGGAGATGGCAGAAGCAGTAACAGGAAAAAAGAATGTAGCAGAGATTCTTAAGGAGCTTATGAGCCAGAATGCGTTTGTAAAATGTCTGTCAGATGGCAGATCTTATCGTTTTCATCATATGATGAAAAGCTGTGCAGAACAGCTCTTTTTTGTCATGGAGCCGGAGAAACAAGCGGTGTATCAAAATCGTTATGGGGACTGGTATTATGGACATGGCTTATATCTTCATGCCTTAGCTGCATATAGAGCCAGTGGTAATTTTGCTGCCCTTTTGGAAGTAATCCGGGAAGATGCGGGTATTCTGCTGTCATCCTTAAAACCAGAAGAGGTACTTACTTGGATTACGGAATGTCCGAAAGCGGTATTAAAGGAACATCCTTTTGCAATTCTTGTTCTGATGCGCAGTATGTTTAACTGGAGACAGATTCCGAAAATGTTGGAACTAAAAGAGCTTTTAATGACAGCGATTGCAGAACATCCGGAGTGGTCTTCGGAAGAAACCGGAAATCTCTCCGGGGAATGTGATTTGATTATGAGTTTTCTTATGTATAATGATATCAGTCAGATGAGCCGTCTGCACAGAAGTGCCAGTGCAAAGATGACGCACCCGGCAATCAGTATTCAGAGTCAGGGTGGATGGACTTTTGGTTCGCCGTCAGTGTTAATGATGTTTCATCGGGAGCCTGGGAGCCTTAAGAAAGAACTGGAAGAAATGAAAGAGTGCATGCCGCATTATTATAAGATTACCAACGGACACGGACAAGGTGCAGAACGGATTATGGATGCCGAGGCATCATTTATGCAGGGGCATTTTACAGATGCCCAGATTAAGCTGGAAGGCGCATATGCCCAGATTGAGGGAAACGGACAGGAGAGTATTGCGCTTTGCTGTGATTTTCTGGCGCAAAGAATGTTGCTTTGCAGTGATGTGAAATCAAGGATGCCCATTGCTGACCGCAGGGCACAGCTTATGGGCGGTCATAATGTGACCTGGGTTTATATTTATGACAGTATATGCTCTTATTATTATGCAGTTATAGGTCAGACGGAGCAGATACCGGTTCTCTTTCGAGAGCATCAGCTTTCGCAGGTACATTTTCTTGCACCCGGACGACCGATGCTGGAAATGATTGAAAATCAGGTTTATCTTTCACAAGGAAGTTTTGCAAAAGTTCTGGGACAAGGCGAACGGCTTCTTGCTATGTGTGAAGGAATGCATTATGGTCTGGTGGCTCTTCATGTGAAAATACAAATGGCAGCCGCCTATGAACAGCTGGGGAAACGATTGGAGTCACGTTCACTTCTGAAAGAAGCAATTCAGGATGCATTTGCAGATAATTTTCTTATGCCTTTTGTGGAAAATTATCGTTATCTGAAAGAGCTGCTTGAGGGATTACATATCACTGGGCATCAGGAATTTGTGGAGCAGATTACAGAACTTGGTAAATGTTATGAAAGTCAGTGTGCAAAGCTGCGGAATGAAAAAGTACGGTCCGAGAGTCTGAATTTATTGACAGAACGAGAAATACAGATGGCAGAGATGATTGCACTGCGGCTGAGCAACAAAGAGATTGCGGAAAAGCTGTTCTTGTCGGAAGGTACAGTCAAGCAATATATCAATCAAATTTATTCCAAACTGGAGATAAAAGGAGATATCCGCACAAAACGAGCGACGCTTATAGAGCAGATAAAAGATACGAAAAACTAACCTTTGGTTACTATAATTCAGAAATTCCATTGTATATATTGAATATATGATGGAATTTTTTGTGCCGGACACAGGAAAAATCTGGTAAGAGGTTCCGTATTTTTAGAATGGCTTTTTAGAAATGTAAGGAGGAGATGTTGCGATGGGCAAATTATTGATTGGCATAGGTGTGATATTTGCATTAATGGGAGTATTTGGCAGTATGATTCCACTGGTAATTCTGGGGGTAATTGTGGCGCTTGTCGGAGAAAAGCTGGGAGAAAAGAAGCAGAATGAGGTTAAAGAACAATTAGGAGACCAGATTATATGTGAGGTTCTTCACGATGTTTTTCAGGACGTAGAGTATCAGATGCAGGGTCATATCTCCCGTGGAGTCATAGACAGTGCAAACATGATGTTCCAAAATGGTTATAATGAAGTGAAGGGCAGTGATGATGTCAAAGCTGTATATCGTGGAAGAAAGATAGAACTGAGTAATGTGACTTTAAGCGAGACCGCTCAGATTTGGGATGAGGAGATGCAGGTATACCGAGAAACAGAGACTGTCAGTTTTAAGGGACAGTGGTTTCTATATGATACGGGAATCGAACACATGGCAGATGTGCAGATAGCTCCACGCACCAGAGTGCAAAGGCTGATTCGCGATACGGGTATTCAGATGCCGGACGAAGAATTTAATAAACGGTTCAATGTCCGCTCCGCAGAGGAACAGGAAGCATTTCGTATTCTCACTCCCCGGATGATGGAGTATATTCTGAGAATGGCAGACAGTTGTGATGGAAGCATTTATATCAGTTTTCTGAAAAACGGAATCGTCCATGTTGCCGCCAATACAGAACGCGATTTCCTGAATGTGAAAAAGGAAAAAGGAGATCCAGGAAAAATGCAAGAGAGATTTCGCAGACAGGTACAATGGTTTACGGATTTCACGGATGAGATACATTAAAAAGGCAGCATACGGGAATTTTTTGAGAGGTCGCTCATTTCCTGTATGCTGTCTTTATATATTTGCGATATTATGTTTACAGTAATCCAGCATCCAGTGTGGACCATTTGCTGCAGTCCCATACTTCGGATACCACATCCTGATAAAATTCAGGCTCATGACAGATGAGGAGTACGCTTCCACGGTAATCCAGGAGGGCGCGTTTCAGTTCATCCTTGGCATCTACATCCAGATGGTTGGTCGGCTCATCCAGAAGCAGAATATTGGTGTCTTTGTTGATGAGTTTGCAGAGACGGACTTTGGCCTGCTCGCCACCGCTGAGTACGCGGACCTGACTTTCAATGTGTTTGGTAGTCAGACCACATTTGGCAAGGGCAGAGCGCACTTCATACTGGGTAAAGGATGGAAATTCCTGCCAAATTTCTTCGATACAGGTGGTTTTGTTATCGCCTTTTACTTCCTGCTCGAAATAGCCAATCTGGAGATTTTCTCCCAGCTCGCAGGAGCCGGAAAGTGCAGGAATCAGACCAAGAATACTCTTCAGAAGCGTGGTCTTTCCAATTCCGTTTGCACCGACCAGGGCAATCTTGTGTCCTCGTTCCATAGAGAGATTTAATGGTCTGGAAAGCGGTTTGTTCTTATCATATCCAATCACTAGATCATGGGTTTCAAAAATATATCTGCCCG
This sequence comes from uncultured Bariatricus sp., assembly GCA_934307065.1. Taxonomy (GTDB): domain Bacteria; phylum Bacillota; class Clostridia; order Lachnospirales; family Lachnospiraceae; genus Allocoprococcus. Next base: position 50,399 of record CAKRCD010000013.1, read on the forward strand.
GTGTGCGTCCGACTTTGAAATGGAACTGCGGTTTTGGTCGTTCTGCAGCCAGTTCGATCACATCCATTTTATCCAGTTTTTTCTGGCGGGACATGGCCATATTTCTTGTGGAAACACGGGCCTTATTTCTTGCTACGAAGTCCTTTAACTCATTGATTTCCTGCTGTTGGCGCTTATATGCTGCTTCAAGCTGGGCTTTCTTTACCGCATAAACTTCCTGAAAATGGTCATAGTCTCCCACATAACGATTGAGCTCCTGATTTTCCATATGGTAAATGATATTTACCACTTCATTTAAGAATGGAATATCGTGGGAAATGAGAATAAATGCATTTTCATAATCTAATAAATAGCGTTTCAGCCATGCAATATGTTCTTCATCTAAATAGTTGGTAGGCTCGTCGAGCAGAAGAATATCCGGTTTTTCTAACAACAGTTTTGCTAATAAGATACGGGTACGCTGACCACCGCTTAAATCCGTTACATCCCGGTCCAGACCGAAGTCTAAAATGCCGAGTGCACGGGCAACTTCCTCGATTTTGGTATCGATGATATAAAAATCATGGGCACTGAGCATATCCTGAATCGTTCCGGCTTCTTCCATCATGGCATCCATTTCTTCCGGGGAGGCATCCCCCAGATTGGCATAGATGTCATTCATTTTTTCTTCTAATTCATATAAATAGGAAAATGCGGATTTTAATACATCACGAATGGTCATGCCGGCAGTCAATTTGGTATGCTGGTCTAAGTAACCGGCACGGACATTTTTCGACCATTCAATCTTTCCTTCGTCGGGCTGAAGCTTTCCGGTTACAATGCTGAAGAAGGTGGATTTTCCTTCTCCGTTTGCACCAACCAGTCCGATGTGTTCCCCTTTTAACAGGCGGAAGGAAACATCGTTGAAAATGGCGCGGTCCCCAAAACCATGGGTCAGATGTTCTACATTTAAAATACTCATAAAGGTTACTCCTTGGTTGTAATTACTGTTTTGGCACTTACGCCGTTGATTTCTACATGGTCATCCACACCGATGATAAGGCAGGTGCGTCCGTCAATCACTTTGGTTTCAATTAAATCCGCAAATTCCGGGCTGACCTGAATGGTAATTTCCGCAGTTTTGATTTCAAATTTTTTGGAACTTGCCACATTGGTTGCAAGTAGTGTGGTATTTTCTCCGGCTGCGGCATCAAACTGTTTATCAAATGTTTCTAATTTCTCGGTTTCGACTCCGCTTTTGGCAAATAAATATTTTACTTCTGCTTTGTCCAGTTCCAACGGATCCGGGCTGTCTGCGTGCTGCTCTAAGAGTTCATTTAAGTTTTCGTGGATGTTCTTTACCACATCATAAGAGCAGTCTTCGCCCAGGGTTTCTTCAATCAACAGGTTGAAGGTTTCTTTCTGGCTTCCGGCAGTAAGCGGCGGAACACAGCCAAGGAGATTGTCGGTAAGACCATTTTCCAGACTTTCTGCATTCTTAGAATAGTAGAGTAGGCTATGGATGTCTGTGCTGCGTTCATTGAAGGCAGGAAAAAGGAATCCGGCTTCCGGCATCTCTACAACCCAGTCACGAATCCGCTCATGGAAGCTGTTTTCGTCTGCGTGATAGCTGAGCGCAGGTTTGGAAAGCTTTACCGGGCAGAACGCACACTGGATATAGTCATACACTTCATCGGAAGCGTCAAACATTTCGCTGCCATCAGAAGATTTGCCCGGAATATCATAAACAGAATGAATCAGGAGAATCAGATAATTTTCACCATAATTATAAGAGTCAATGACACGGGTGTAAAATTCTTCCAATAGATGTTCATCCGTGAGACGGCTGTCCCGGAGCTTTAAGAGTGCTTCCTGAGAACCGCCTTCTTCCTCTGTATGAAGCGGAAATTCCATATTTAATAAATTCTTTCCGATATTTCCCGAAAGAGATTTGCGGAAAATGTCAAAGTATTTGAACATTTCTTCTTCCGGGAGAGAGAGAAAGGCATCTTTAAACGAAGCCTTTTTTTCTTTTTCTCCATCTACATAGCAGCCACAGATGCGTGTAATGGCACAGTTATTTGGAGTTAATTGCTTTTTGATTTCTGTTACTTCTTTTTTATTCATATGTAAACCCTCGATTAGACAAATTTGGAATGAACCCATTGGGGGACCATTCCATCGTAAGACTTAGTATAGTATACCTTATATTTTGCTGAGAAACAAATATTAAATCTTTATAAAATGATAAAGTTTATGAAAAAAATCATTGCGTAGAATTTTCAATCAGAATAAACTATAAAAGTTAGAATGTCGATTTTTGGTAAATGCATTTGAAGAAAACAAGCAGGAGGAAATATATGTCAAAGTTTTGTGTCAAGAAGCCCTATACAGTACTGGTAGGAATTATCATGGTACTGATTCTTGGCTTTATCAGTTTTACAAAGATTACAACGGATTTACTGCCAACCATGAGCCTGCCTTATGTTGTGGCAATTACGACTTATCCGGGAGCTTCCCCGGAGAAGGTGGAGAGTTCCGTTACGGAGGTGTTGGAGAGCACGCTTGGAACCGTCAACGGTGTGGAAAATATAACCAGTACTTCTTCGGAAAATTATAGTATGGTTATGCTGGAATTTTCTTCGGGAACCAACATGGACAGTGCCATGGTAAAGCTGTCTTCAGCCATCGACCAGTTGGGAGACCGGCTTCCGGATGAGGCAGGTACTCCGATGCTGATGGAAATCTCTGCCGACATGCTGCCGAACATGATGGTAAGTATGGATTATGAAGGCAAGGATGTCAAAGAACTGAGCAAATTTATCGAAGAAAAGGTGGTTCCTTATCTGGAGAAGCAGGAAGGGGTTGCCAGTGTCAGTACCACAGGTCTTACTACAGAAAGTGTGGAGATTCGTCTGAATCAGGCGAAGATTGATGAGATGAATGACCGGCTTCTGACCCAGTTAGACTCCAAATTTGCAGATGCCAAGAAGCAGCTTGATGATTCGGAAAATCAGGTGGCAGCTTCAGCCGGACAAATACAGAGCGGCAAGAATGAACTGGCTTCCCGGCAGGATTCTACCTATACAGAACTGATTCAATACAGTCAGATGATAGATGAGGCAACAGCTACCCAGGCTTCTTATGAAGCGCAGGTAACAGGACTGAAGTCCAGCCAGGCGGCACTTCAGTCAGAAAAAGCTGCCTATGAAGAACAGGTGGTGCCCGTCTATCATCAGTTAAATGCAGTGCTCGCCCAGATTCCTACAGGCGGTACACCGCTCAGTGTTTCTGCGATTGTAAGTGATACTTCCCAGAGTACTTACCAAATGCTTCGGGGCATGTTGGAGCAGATGGCAGCAGGAAATACAGAGTATGCGGAGTTATTGGATAAATTTACATGGGAGAATCTGGTATCTCTGGATCATACGGTAAATGTGCGTATGGGCGAGATTGACGCAGAACTTGCAAATTTAAATACGGAGCTTGCGGCAGCAGAAATGGTGCTTGGCCAGGTAAAAGGACAAGTAGAAGCTGCCAAGAATAATTATATGTCTGTTGAAAAAGGAAAGCTGACGGCTGCGGCAGCCTTTGGAGCGGCAAGCGCACAGCTTACTTCCGGAGAGAGTCAGCTTGCCAGTGCCCAGACACAGCTTGATGAGGCAAGAGCGCAGTATGAAAGCTCCAGAGAAACGGCACTTAAGAGTGCGAATATCAATCAGCTTGTGTCCATGTCCACTCTTTCGCAGCTGATTTATGCACAGAATATGGAAATGCCTGCAGGTTACATTCAGAATGGTGATGAACAGTTTCTGCTGAAGGTAGGCGACCAGTTCGACAGTCTGGATGAACTGAAAGAAATGCTGCTTTGTGAAATGGAGGGAATCGGAACGGTCCGTCTGCAGGATGTGGCGGATATCACGATCATTGATAATTCCGCAGAAAGCTATGCCAAGATCAATGGAAACGATGCGGTTATGCTCAGCATGATGAAATCCTCCACAGCAGGAACTTCCGATGTGTCCAAGACTTTAAATAAAGCAATGGAAAGTCTGGAAAAGGAATATGACGGACTTCGAGTTGTCACAATGATGGATCAGGGAGACTATATCAAACTGATTGTAAATTCCGTACTTTCGAACTTGATTTTTGGTGCAATTCTTGCAATTATTGTATTAATCCTGTTCTTAAAGGATGTGAAGCCGACAGCGGTAGTGGCATTTAGCATTCCGCTTAGTGTGCTGTTTGCTATTGTGCTGATGTATTTTTCAAATGTGACTTTAAATATTATTTCCTTGTCAGGACTGGCACTTGGCGTAGGTATGTTAGTGGATAACTCAATTGTTGTTATCGAAAATATTTACCGTCTGCGAGGCGAAGGAGTTCCGGCAGCGAGGGCGGCAGTACTTGGAGCAAAACAGGTGGCAGGTGCGATTTTTGCATCCACCCTTACGACCATCTGCGTGTTCCTTCCGATTGTATTTACCGAAGGTCTGACCCGACAGTTGTTTACAGATATGGGGCTTACCATTGCGTATTCCCTGCTGGCAAGTTTAGTGGTCGCATTGACTGTGGTACCTGCCATGAGTGCAACCGTATTGAAAAAGACCAGTGAGAAGAAGCATCCGTGGTTTGATAAGATTCTGGATAAATACGAAAGAGTATTGCGGTTTTGTCTGAAACATAAGGTAGTACCTTTTGCCTTGGCGGTAGTCCTGCTTGCAGGTTCCGTGTTTGGAGTGACCCGGATTGGTATGGAGCTGATTCCGAGCATGGACGGGCAGTCTGTAAGTGCGACAGTCAACATCGTAAAGGAAGATATGAGTCAGGAAGAGATTTATCAGGAAATGGACGATTTATCGGAAGAACTTACTGAGATTACCGGTGTAGAAACCGTGACAGCCATGTCAGGCGGAACGACTATGAGTCTGACCAGCGGAACATCGTCGGGAAAGAAGCAGACCACATTTACCCTCTATGCTCTGTTGGATGAAAAGCACAGTAATGACGCATCAAGAGTGGCAAAGGAGATTACCGAGGCTGCGAAAGGAAAAGAGGATATTTATGAACTGGAAGTATCTTCTTCCGATATGGATATGTCAGCTCTGGGCGGAAGTGGTATGCAGATTGAGATTCGCGGAGCAGATTTGGACACCCTGCTTGCAATCAGCGAGGATGTGCAAGGAATCTTAGAGCAGGTAGATGGTTTTGAGGATATTTCCAATGGACAGGAAGATGGAGATGCAGGAATCAAACTGGTACTGGATAAGGATACGGCTATGAAATATGGATTGACAGCCGCACAGATTCTGGGAGAGTTATCCACTGCCCTGACAACAGAGACATCTGCGGTAAGCCTGACATTGGATGGAAATGATTACAATGTGGTAATTGTCGATGAGTCAGATACGCTTACCGTAGATCATCTGATGGATTATACCTTCGAGACCAAGACTATGGATTCAGAGGGACAGGAAGTGACGGAGAGCCATAAACTCAGCGAGTTTGCAACCAAAGAAGATGTACAGAGTGTGGCTTCGATTTCCAGAGAAAATCAGGGGCGCCATCTTACCGTGACGGCCGCAACAAAGGAAGGATACAACACCACACTTCTGAGCCGTAAAGTGGAAGATTTGCTGAAGAACTATGAAGTGCCGGATGGATACGAAGTAGAGATGGCAGGAGAAGTCGTAAGCATTCAGGATACCATGAAAGATTTGGTACTGATGATCTTACTTGCCATTGCATTTATTTACCTGATAATGGTTGCACAGTTCCAGAGTCTATTATCACCATTTATCGTTATCTTCACTATACCACTGGCATTTACAGGTGGATTTCTGGCATTACTGCTTACCGGACAGAACCTGTCACTGGTTTCCATGATTGGATTCCTTGTACTTGTAGGGGTGGTTGTAAATAATGGTATTGTATTCGTGGATTACACCAATCAGCTTCGTATGGCAGGCCGTGAGAAACGGGAAGCACTGGTTGAAACAGGAAGGACCCGTATGCGTCCAATCCTTATGACAGCCCTTACCACCATTCTGGCTATGTCAACTCTGGCATTTGACCAGGACATTACAGCAGCCATGAGCCGTGGAATGGCAACTGTTACCATTGGTGGTCTTGCTTATGCCACATTGATGACACTGTTTATTGTTCCGGTCATGTATGATATTTTATTCCGTAAGGAAGTGAAAGTCATTGATGTAGACGCAGAAGTAGATGTGGATACGGATAACATTGCACTTGCAATTGATAAGTCAGTAGATGAAGCACAGAAATAGAAAAAGTTTACGGAGAGGAGAGATAACATGAGTAAGAAAATATTATTAGTCAATGATTTAGCAGGATATGGAAAAGTGGCTTTATCGGCCATGATTCCAGTGCTGTCCCATATGGGATGTGAGACTTATAATCTGCCAACTGCCATTGTATCCAATACATTGGATTATGGGAAATTTGAAATTCTGGACACATCGGAATATATGAAAAAAACCTTAGAGGTATGGGCAGAATTAGGATTTGATTTTGATGCAGTATCGACAGGATTTATTGTTTCAAAAGAACAGACGGAACTTCTGACAGAATTCTGCAAAGACAGAGCTGAAAAAGGTTCTATTATCTTTACTGACCCAATTATGGGGGATGAGGGTGTATTGTATAATGGTATTTCGGAAGATACAGTTGCCCTGATGCGGAAATTAATTGGAGTTGCAGACTACATTGTGCCAAACTATACAGAAGCGTCATACCTTGCCGGTGCAGCATATCAGGAAGACGGTGCATCAGAAGAAGAATATCATGCGATTATCGATAGATTGAGGGAACTGGGTGCTAAATCGGTTGTGATTACCAGTGCCAGAGTCAAAGACGCATCCGTAAAAAGCGTAATAGGGTATGACCATAAAGAAAAGGAATATTTTAAAATTGATTTTGACGAAATCCCAGTACGGTTCCCGGGAACAGGAGATATTTTCTCGGCAGTATTTATCGGCAAGATTATGAGTGGCAGCAGTTTGTTCGAAGCAACAAAACAGGCGATGAATACAGTCAGAAATATGATTGCTCAAAATGTAGACAATGTGGATAAGTATAAGGGAATTCCAATTGAAATCTGTCTGGAGGCATTGAACGATGAAGAGACCTAAAATCAGAATCACATTAATTGACCAGAAAGGAACAGTAGGATGTCACAGAGGTCATAAGATTGGAGATTCTTATGATTTTGACACAGAACGCGGAAAGCTTTGCCCGATGGCAATGCATGTTGCGTTTCCATATGTGGATATCTTAAGATATGGCGGTGAAATTCCAAATCAGGAAAAAGGAACTGCGGTATTCGCCTGCCCGGATGTAGATACACTGAATGTATTTAAAATTGAGCGGATTGATGAAGAGTAAGCAGTTGAATAGCGTCAGGTGATAAATAGAAAGGGATGGAACTTCCGCAAATGAAAATTTGTGAAAGTTTCATCCCTTTTTTCTGTATTATAAACGGGTAAAAAAATATTTTATTCCATCAACTGTAATTCATACAGATTTTTATACAGTCCGTTATGGGCTAACAACTCCTGATGAGTTCCTGATTCTTTGATTTGTCCATAATGCATGACAATAATCTTATCTGCATGCTGAATGGTAGAAAGCCTGTGGGCAACCATGATGGTAGTGCGTCCCTGCATCAGTCTTGCCAGAGCCTGAGTGATGAGGCTTTCGGTTTCCGTATCGATATTGGCTGTTGCTTCATCCAGTACCAGAATTGTCGGATTATAAGCCAGAGTACGGGCGAAAGATAGAAGCTGTCTCTGCCCTGCGGAAAGTGTGCTTCCACGCTCTGTAACCGGTTCGTCATATCCATGAGAAAGCTTCTCAATAAAGGAATCTGCACCGCTGATATGGGCGGCACGTTTGATTTCTTCCATGGAAATTGCTTCGTTATGTAGAGAAATATTACTCTTGATATCCCCGGTAAATATGAATACATCCTGCTGTACCTGGCCGATAGCAGCACGCAGTACATCCAAATCAATGTCTTTGATATCCACACCGTCAATTAAAATCTGCCCCTTCTGAATATCAAAATATCGGCCGATGAGATTCAGAATCGTAGATTTTCCGGCTCCGGTTGCGCCTACAAAGGCAACTTTTTCACCGGGATGGATTACAAAACTCACATCTTTTAAAATATAGTTTTCTTCCTCATAAGCGAACCACACATGACGGAATTCGATTTCGCCGAGAATCTGTACATCCACAGGATGAGCAGGTGTGGTAATGTCCGGTTTTTCATCCAGAACACTGAAAATCTTTTCCGCAGAAGCCACAGAGGACTGCAAAGTTCCAAGCTGTTCCGACAGTTCCTGAATCGGTTCAAAGAAGGAACTGATATAGGTAATAAAAATGAACAAGGTTCCCATAGAAAGGGTTCCGTTTAATACAGATTTGCTTCCGGTTCCGATTACGATAATCATGGCAATCACAGAGACGAAGTAAATGGATGGACGGAAAATGGCGAAGGTCATGATTTCACGGAAGTTTGCCCGGTATAAATCCATGGATTTGTCTTCGAATTCCTGATATTTTTCTTTCTCACGGGCAAAAATCTGAATCAGTTTCATGCCGGAAATGTGCTCCGATAAGAAAGTATTCAAATCCGTAATCTTATTTCGGGTAATCTGGTATGCTTTATGGGAAAGATGGCGGAACAGGAAAGTTAAGACGGCTACCAGTGGAAGCAGCAGGAACGATACTCCCGCCATTTTCACGTTGATAGACAGCATAACCACAGCATATCCGACAATTTTTACAATGTTCTTGAACAATTTTACAAGGATGGTGGAAAACAGTTCGTTTACCGCCTCCGTGTCATTGGATACACGGGTAACTAATTTTCCAACAGGTGTGTTGTTGAAAAAGGACAGGGAGAGACTATGAATATGAGTAAATGTCTCTTCACGCAGTTTGTATACAATTTGCTGCCCCATGCGCTGCAGAAGCCAGGTGTCTGCCATATTGAGGAAAAATCCGGAAAAGAGCAGCAGGAGAAAGAGAACCCCTGCACGGAGAATTCCTTTAAAATCATTTGCTCTCAGGATTTTTAAATCCGATTTTGATAGTTTCACGGCCCCATTCTTTACATAAGTTTCCAGAGCAGCAGTATCTGCTTCCTGCAGGGTAGTACACTCGTCCTTTGTTAAATGCTCTGCCATGTAATACTGGTTATCCAAAAGAAATATCTGGTAAAAATCCGAAGAACCAGAAGCGGTATCGACAGATTCACGGGATAAATAAATATTATTCCACAATACAGCATCGGAAGCAGATGCATTAGATACCGCATAAGGACGGTAGTAACCGTTGATGTATTCGTCAATGGCATTTCCAATCAGGATAGGGCGGTAGAGCTCCACGCCGATAATCAGAAGCACTAGGATGGTAGCCAGTGTCATGACCCATTTATGTGGTTTTAAATAACGCATTAATCGTTTCATTATCTTGCCACCTCCTGTTCTCCGATAGAAGACTCAAGCTGTTGTTTCTCAAACATTTCCTTGTAAATGCCGTTTTGCTGAATCAGCTGTGCATGGTTTCCAAGTTCTTTCATTTCTCCGTCTTCCAATACCATGATTAAGTCTGCATGTTGCACGGTGGAAATACGGTGTGCAATCAGAATGGTAGTCTTTCCATTCCGGTCCTCCCGCAGGTTATGTAAAATGTGTTCCTCTGTATCCGTATCTACTGCGGATAAGGAGTCATCCAGAATCAGAATCGGTGCATTTTTCATTAGGGCACGCGCAATGGAGCTGCGCTGTTTCTGACCGCCTGAAAGGGTTACACCACGTTCACCGACCACGGTGTCATAGTTTTCCGGAAAATTTGCGATATTGTCATGGATGCAGGCGGATTTTGCGGCTGCAATGACCCGGTTCAAATCTTTGGAGCGGGAGCCAAACGCAATGTTTGCTTTTAAGGTGTCGGAAAAGAGAAAATTATCCTGGGGTACGTAAGCGATATTTTCGCGTAAGGTTTTCAGCGGGATGGTGTTAATATCCTGTTCATCTAAATAAATCATGCCCGGATCTGTATTATACAGCCTGAGCAGCAGGTTGACTAAGGTGGTTTTTCCATTTCCCGTGCGTCCGATAATCGCAAGGGTGGTTCCGGAAGGAACATCCAGGTTAATATCATGAAGAACCGGTATCTCATTTCCTTGATGGGTAAAGGTCAAATGAGAAAAACGGATGTGCCCGTTTAACTGTTTCGGGTCTTCCACCAAATTACTGTCCTTTACTGCGGTATCTGCTTCCAAAATTTCCTGTACACGACGGATGGAAGCAGTTCCCTGAGAGAACATGACTGCCGCCTCGGAACAGGCAAGCATTGGCCATACCAGCATATTGACGTACTGGTTAAAGGCAACGAAACGGCCAAGGGTAATGTTACCCATCAGTGCCAGATATCCGCCATAGAGCAGGGAAGCCAGACTGGAAAAGCCGATAATCACATCCAGAAGAGGAATCAGAATGGCTTCCAGTTTGGCAATTTTCATACTTTTATCCATAGTGTCCTGATTCTTTTTGCCGAAGGAACGAATTTCAGACTGTTTGCGGACAAAAGCTTTAATTACACGGATTCCGGAGAAGCTTTCTTGTACAAAATCAGCCAGATTGGAAACACTGTCCTGCCGCTCGGTATACAGGTTGTCCAGGACCCTTCCGTAGTGCATATAGCCAAGGCAGATGATAACCATTGGAATAAGTGCCAAAAGAGTCAGCTTTACATTGACATAGCGCATCATCTGAACCACAACCAGAATCGTCATAACCACAGAGTCAAAAATACAGATGACCGCAGGACCAAGTGCCAGACGGACAGCATTTAAGTCGCTGGTAAAACGGGTCATCAGATCTCCGGTTTTGTGTGCATTATAATATTCCACATCCATGGTTTCCAGATGGGCGAACATATCATTGCGAAGTTCACGTTCAATCATACGGGCGGTACCAAACAGAAAATAACGCCATAAAAAACGCCCGATGGCAAGGGTAAGTCCCAGAAGAAAAATCCCTAAAAGATAAGATTTCACTGAGGACCAGACAATAGTCCGGGCAGTAAGACCGTCGGTAATGGCACCGGTCAGTCTTGGAATAAATACATTGGCAGCATCTACTGCAAATAAAGTAAAAATCCCTGCCAGATAACGGAACTTATACCGTTTGATATACTGCATGATAAAAGACAATGGTTTCATAATCTAGCCTCCCATTTCGTATTTTCCATTTAAGTCCATTATAGAGGAGAACAGGTGGTAATGTCAAAGATTCTGGCAAAGAAAATCCGGTAAAGATGTATCAAAAAGTATTGTTTTTTCGGACACATCTTTTTATAATAGCGGTTGGCAAATAAGTTGATAAAAATATATAGAGGTATAGATATGAAGATGCTACAAAAAGATATGACAAGCGGGAGTCCTGCAAAGATGATTTTTCATTTTACACTCCCTATATTCATAGGAAATGTATTTCAGCAGTTTTACAGTATGGCAGATACGGTAATTGTAGGGAAGTTCATCGGAACAAAGGCACTGGCAGCAGTGGGAAGTACGGGAACGATTATGTTTTTAATCAATGGATTCGTACTGGGAATGACGGCGGGATTTACGGTGCTGACCGCCCAGAAATTCGGAGCAGGAGACATGAAAGCCATGCGGCAGACTGTGGGAAGCGCAGCCCTTCTAGGCATTATCATGTCCGTAATTCTGACAGTTGTCGGAATGCTTGGCATGCGGCCGTTGTTGACCTTTATGCAGACACCGGATGATATTTTCCGAGATGCCTATGCTTATATTATGGTTATCTGCGCAGGAATTGGAGCACAGATGCTTTATAATTTGTTGTCCAGTGTACTGCGTGCCCTCGGAAACAGCAAAGTGCCACTGTATTTTCTGGTTCTTGCGGCACTTTTAAATATTGTACTGGATATGGTATTTATCATCGTATTTCATATGGGAGCGGCAGGAGCTGCCTGGGCAACCATAGTATCCCAGGGAATCTCAGGCTTGTTGTGTCTAGTGTATATCGTCAAGGCAGTTCCGGTGCTGCATCTGCAAAAAGAGGATTGGAAGCCAAATCTGCGTTTGCTGAAAATTCAGCTTTCCGTAGGACTTCCCATGGCACTTCAGTATTCCATTACTGCCATCGGAACTATGATGGTACAGACTGCACTGAATCTTCTTGGATCAACCCAGGTAGCTGCATTTACCGCGGCAAGTAAAATCGAGCAGGTTGTTACGCAGGCTTATGTGGCAATGGGAACGACCATGGCAACCTACTGCGCCCAGAATATGGGAGCCGGTAAGATTCGCCGAATCCGTCAGGGCTTTAAAGCCATTACGATTATGGGAATTATTTATTCCGTGATAGTGGCGGCAGTTATTATGACGGTTGGAAAATATATGACGTACCTGTTCTTGTCCGGAGATTTGACCGAGATTATGCAGTCAGTAGATATTTATCTGAAATGCGCAGGTGCCTTTTTCATTCCGCTGACCGTGGTAAATGTTTACCGCAACGGCATTCAGGGAATGGGTTATGGACTGCTTCCGATGATGGCAGGTGTTGCGGAACTCATCGGAAGGGGAGTAGTTGCGATTCTTGCGACCAGACAAAAGAGTTATGTCGGAGTCTGTATGGCAAGTCCGGCAGCGTGGGTACTTGCAGGGGGACTGCTGCTCATGATGTATTATTATGTGATTCGGCAGAATGAAAAAAGATTTGGAAAAGAAGATTAAAAATGTGGATTTAAAAGAGATTGCGTATTCCTACAATCGAAGAAATATAAAAATACCAGTCTTTCGTGTTAGAACACCTGACATGAAAGACTGGTATTTTAGTTTCAAAAACGTAATTACTGCAGCATGCCCATGAGAATCTGGTTTACCAGTGAACCGTCGGCTTTGCCTTTTACTTGAGGCATTAATTCTTTCATGATGCGGCCTTTGTCCTTAGCGGTTGGTGTTTCGATTTCCAGTTTTGCCAAAACAGCAGCGATCACTTCTTTGATTTCTGTTTCATCCATCATTTTAGGTGCATAGTTTTCCAGTACAGCAAGACGTTTCTTGCATTCGTCGATAATATCGGCACGGTCTGCCGGAGTCATTTCCAAAGTTTCCTTTGTCTGTTTGATTTCCTTTAAGATAACCTGAATTTCTTCTTCTTCAGTCAAATCAGCACGTTTGTCAATTGCTTTGTTCTTCAGCGCAGCGAGGAGTGCAGATAAGGTTTCCTTGGTATCTTTATCTTTTGCTTTCATAGCAGCGACCATAGCGCTTCTTACTTCATCAATTTTACTCATGTTCCTACCTCCAGTGAAAATATATTCTACCTATGAGTTTAGCACCCTTATGCGAAAAATACCAGTAAAAATATTGTTTCTGATGACAAGAAAAGATATAATGGGTACAATTGATTTACCACAAATAAAAAAAGATAGAGAGTGAGGAACAGACCATGGCAGCATGCACACTTTGTCCGAGACATTGTATGGCAGACCGGGAAAATGGAAAAAGTGGATTTTGTGGAGAGACTGAGCAGATCCGGGTGGCAAGGGCGGCGCTTCATATGTGGGAGGAACCTTGTATTTCCGGTAAAAAAGGGTCGGGAACGGTATTTTTTACCGGATGTACCCTGCGCTGCGTGTTCTGTCAGAATCACCAGATAGCAACAGGTGAAATTGGAAAGTATATTTC
>CAKRCD010000014.1 GCA_934307065.1 uncultured Bariatricus sp.
GACTTTTCGAAGCCTGGCTGTAATTTTTTGCATAGAAAAGAGGCTGCACACTAATTACTTAGTGCGACAGCCCCTTAGTTATTCACTGGTTATTTCTGCCCCTGTAGTTGTTATCATACGAACCGGGCTTGTCTGGTCGATATCTTCTGCCATCTTGTGGGCTTTCATCAGAATATCACTGTATTCCATCTCCACCGGGGCATCTTCCTCCGGGACAAAGCACCGGGCACTTTCATCTGGAAATAAATGATTCTTTAGTTTGAATGCCATAAGAAAGGCTTCCAGTTCCTGCTTCAGAGCGTCTTTATAAAATTCGAAATAGAAATGAATTTCAGTTCGCTCAAATTCGGTACAGATGCATCCGCACTGGTTACCGTGGGAACGGCTGTGCCGTCTGAAATATTCCGAATCTCCGGTTACCATATAGAAAATCTGTACAAGAAGATTTTCTTCAATATCGCTTTCATAGCTAAACCAGCACTTATGTAATTTGTCCTTTTGAAGGGATTCTTCATCAATATCGTATTTTTTCAGCAGCTTATTATAAAGCTTAATTGCAGATTCCTTTTCTCCGCCTTCGCCTCTTTCTGCAAGAGCCTTGATTTTTAGAAGTTTGGCTTCTAATTTGTTGTCATCCACTTTACATGTCCCCTTGTTTTGCTTTTATACTCATCTGCCAAAGTATAACACATTTGTTATAAATTTGCTATTGAAATTGTGTCCAATTACAAGGGATTTTGTACGACATGGTTTGTCCGTTTTCGGGATGGGTAAATGTCAGATGACACGCACAAAGTCCAATCGGTGTGTAAATTTTTTTGAACCGGAAATCAGGATTATACTTGTTATCGCCCCAGAGCGGTACACCGGCCCCTGCCATTTGTACTCGAATCTGGTGGTGACGGCCTGTTTTCAGATGTATCTGAACAACAGACAAATTCTGTTTGATATTTGTATCTAATACTTTATAGGAAAGCTCTGCCCGCTTTGCACCGGGTGTATCCTTTGCACATATACAGGAAGTGTTAGAGGCGCCATCCTTTACAAGATAATCCACAAGAGTTCCGGAAGCAGCGGGAAGTACGCCACATATAAGAGCTTCATATTCTTTGGTAAATCCGTCGTTTTGCATTTGCTTATTTAATTCCTGGGCTGCAGCAGGAGTTTTGGCAAATACTAAGATGCCTCTTACGGGCTGATCCAGCCTGTGAATAATGGCAAGATAAGGTGGCTTTTTCGAGCCGGAAGCAGTCTTTACTGATTGGTGCAGCAAATGATTTTTTAGGTAATGCTCCAAATCCATAGTTCCGGTATGCTTCGTCTGTACCGGGAAACCTGCCGGTTTTACACAGACTAAAATCTGGCTGTCTTCATATAATATTTCTGGTTTTTCCATAAAAATAAATTCTCCTCATTTTGGGGTTGACTTTTCCTGAAAAGGAAGTTACAATGACACAAATAAGAGGGAGTAGCTTCCATTGAAATCTTATTAAGATTCTATCAGTGTAATACGAAATCGTCATCACGATTATTTAAACATAATCCGGTTCGTATTGTCAATTAGCGAGACTTTTATTGCAGAATTTCATACACGCAGTGTGTATCCGCACCGGTAGTGTATCGTTTTGCAGTAAGGAGTCTTATTTTTTTACCTTATTTGCCTTATAAAGTTGTGGCTTATGAAATGAAAAGAACAGGACTTCGGCCGAAACGTACACGGAGCCATTTTGTTTGGAAAGAGGAGGAAAAGGTATGACGTATGTATTATTACTTGTTGGATTTGTGTTGTTAATTAAAGGGGCTGACTTTTTCGTAGATGGAAGCTCCAGTGTGGCAAAGCTCTTGAAAGTACCACCGATTATTATCGGACTTACAGTCGTGGCATTTGGAACCAGCATGCCGGAAGCATCGGTTAGTATCACGGCTGCCATGCGGGGGGAAAATAGTCTTGCACTCAGCAATATATTGGGTTCTAATATTTTTAATCTGATGATTGTGCTTGGATGCAGTGCGCTTATGAGACCGATTTCATCCAGCAGGCAGGTAGTAAAGAGAGAATTGCCGTTTTCCATTGCAATTACAGTATTATTAGCAATTTTGTGTACAAAGTTTTCTTTTGGCGGGCTTTTGGATGAAACCGTATCTTATCAGCTTGGAAGAGTAAGCGGTGTTTTGCTTTTGGTTTTGTTTGGAGTATTTCTTGTCTGTCAGGTAAGAGATGGTCTGAAAGCAAGGCATGAAGATGACGGAGAAGAATATAAGACGCTTTCTCCGGTTAAGAGTATCGTGTATATCGTTGGCGGTCTGGTTGCTATTGTAGCAGGAGGAAATATGGTTGTAGAATCAGCGACGGATATTGCGGTTGCATTTGGCTTCAGCCAAAGCTTTATCGGACTTACTATTGTTGCGATGGGAACATCCCTTCCGGAATTAGTGACTTCCGTAGTTGCAGCGAAGAAGGGAGAAAATGAATTGGCACTTGGAAATGTAGTGGGGTCCAATATTTTCAATATTCTGTTTATTCTGGGTGCAAGTGCGGTTCTTTCTCCGATTGCAGTAGAGCCAAATGCGATTATAGATATGGCGATTCTTGTAGTAATGAGTATACTGGCATATATTTGCACCAGAACGAAAGAAACCCTTTCCAAGAAAGAGGGAGTTCTTTTTCTAATTGCGTATGCAGTCTATTTCTTCTATATTTATACAAGATAAATCCGTAAGGAAATGGGTTGACAAATAAAAGAAAGACCTTTAAAATTTAAAGTAATTTCATAGAAAGAATACGCGGAAAGCGTATTCTTTTGTTTTGGCTGAGAAGAGAAACAGTACTTGTTGAAAATGCCACAGAGAGGCTTTTATGGTGGAAGAAGCTGCATGGAAGATGAGGAACCAGTCTTGGAGTCGCTGTGGCAACACACGTATGCCGGCGTTAACGGTAAATGAGGTGAGCTGTGTCAGACAGTTAATTAGGGTGGTACCGCCGGTTTTTCGGTCCCTTTGCAGGGAGGAAGAACCGGTGTTTTTTCGTTTATTAGGAAAATGCTTTGTCCTAGTCAGATAACGGTTATCTCCCGAAACAATAGAAATGGATAAGAGAGAAAAGGAGAATGAACATGGCAAAAGAAAAGAAATTTGTGGAATCCATCACATCACGTGATGAAGATTTCGCTCAATGGTACACGGATGTTGTGCGTGAAGCTAAGCTTTGTGATTATTCAAGCGTAAAAGGATGTCTGAATTATCTTCCAAACGGTTATGCACTTTGGGAAAAGATTCAGGCAGATTTGGATAAGAGATTTAAAGAAACCGGAGTAGAAAATGTATATCTTCCGGTTCTGATTCCGGAATCACTTCTTCAGAAGGAAAGTGACCATATCGAAGGATTTGCACCGGAAGTAGCATGGGTAACCCGGGGAGGAATGGAACGTCTTCAGGAAAAGATGTGTGTTCGTCCTACTTCAGAGACATTATTCTGCGATTTGTGGTCAAGAACTGTCCAGTCACACAGAGATTTACCGAAGGTATGGAACCAGTGGTGCTCTGTACTTCGCTGGGAGAAGACAACAAGACCTTTCCTTCGTTCCCGAGAATTTTTATGGCAGGAAGGTCACACCATTCATGCAACTTATGAAGAAGCAGAAGAAAGAACACTTATGATGCATCAGGTATACAAAGACTTTATCAGCGAGTCTCTTGCAATTCCATTTGTATCAGGACCAAAGACAGAAAGTGAAAAATTTGCCGGCGCACAGGATACTTATACCGTAGAAGCACTGATGCATGATGGAAAAGCACTTCAGTCGGCAACCAGCCATTTCTTCGGAAGCGGCTTCCCGGATGCATTTGGTATTAAATATCTGGATAAGAACAATGAACTTCACAGTGTTTATGAGACATCCTGGGGACTTTCTACTCGTATTATCGGTGCCATTATCATGGTTCATGGTGATGACAGTGGTCTGGTTCTGCCGCCAAGAATCGCTCCGGTTCAGACAAGGGTGATTCCGATTGCACAGCATAAGGAAGGTGTACTCGATAAGGCAAATGAATTAGTAGACACACTGAAAAAGGCCGGATACAGTGTGAAGATTGATGATTCTGAAAAGAGTCCCGGATGGAAATTCAGTGAACAGGAAATGCTTGGAATCCCGACCCGTATTGAAATCGGACCAAAGGATATTGAAAACAATCAGGTAGTAGTTGTACGCCGTGATACCAGAGAGAAAATCGTGGTATCTATGGATGAAATCACAACAAAATTAGGCGAAATTCTGGAAACCATCCAGAAAGATATGTATGACCGTGCAAAGAAGTTCTTAGATGAACATATTGATACAGCAGTGACTCTGGATGAAATGAAGGAAAAATTCGAACAGAATCGTGGTTTTATCAAAGCAATGTGGTGCGGAAGCGAAGAGTGTGAAGGCGAAATCAAGTATGAAACTGGTGGAGCTACTACTCGTTGTATCTGTAAGGACGATCCAATCAGTGATAAGTGCATTTACTGCGGAAAACCAGCAAAACATTTAGTATATTTTGGTAAGGCATATTAAGATGAACATTCAGTTGCCGGAAAAAGTACAACAGATTATTAAAACGCTGCAAAGCCATGGATATGAAGCTTATGCGGTAGGTGGCTGTGTAAGAGATTCTCTGCTTGGACGTACACCGGGAGATTGGGATATTACTACGTCAGCGCTGCCGGAAGAGACCAAAGCGTTGTTTGACAGAACCTTCGATACAGGAATTGAGCATGGAACCATTACGGTTCTGCTGGGAAAAGAAGGGTTTGAGGTTACCACCTACCGGATTGATGGAAAATACGAGGACAGCAGGCATCCATCGGAAGTAACATTTACCAGATGTCTGTCAGAGGATTTGCTGCGGAGAGACTTTACGATCAATGCCATGGCTTATAACGATGAAGATGGAATTGTGGATTTATTTGGCGGTATGGAGGATTTGGAAAAGCAAATCATCCGGTGTGTGGGGAATGCGGAGGCGAGGTTTGGAGAAGATGCGCTTAGAATTATGCGTGCGGTTCGTTTTGCGGCTCAGTTAGGCTTTGAAATCGAAGGTAAGACGCAGACGGCAATTCGAAAACTGGCATTCAGTTTAAGAAATATCAGTGCAGAGCGGATTCAGGTAGAACTGATTAAACTTTTGACTTCTCCGCATCCAGAGCAGATTCGCCTGGCATATGAGCTTGGAATTACAGCAGTTATGCTGCCGGAATTTGACAGAATGATGGAAACTGCACAGGAGACACCACACCATTGTTACAATGTGGGGGAACATACAATTGTGGCATTGCAGCACTGCCCGTCTGATAAGATTCTACGGCTTACTATGCTGTTTCACGATATGGGAAAACCAGAAAAGAAAACCATAGATGAGAATGGAATCGCACATTTTAAAGGGCATGCCTTGGTCAGTGAAGCAATTGCAAAAGAGATTATGCACAGGCTGAAGTTTGATAACGATACTCTAAGAAAGGTAACGAAGCTTGTCTATTATCATGATCTTCGTATGCCTGCCACACCACGCAATGTGCGTCGTGCCATGAACCGGATAGGAACAGAGCTGTTTCCTTACTATTTAAACTTACGACGGGCGGATACACTGGCGCAGAGTATGTTCCGGCGTACAGAAAAGCTGGAGAACATTCAGGAAATTGAGAAAATTTACCTGCAGATATTGGAAATGCAGCAGTGTGTATCGCTGAAGGATTTGGCAGTAAAAGGGAATGATTTACTGGCTGCCGGTGTAGAACGCGGGCCGCAAATAGGGGAAACACTGAATAAGCTGTTGGAACTTGTGCTGGAAGAACCGGAAAAGAATGAAAAGGAACTGCTTTTGGCAGAAGTGACAAAGCGGTTGAAGAAATAGCAATTTTCAGTCATATATTTATAAGAATTTTAAGATGAGAGCACAGAGTTTTCTGTGTTCTCTTTTTGTATATCAAGGCATACATTAGAGAGAGTATTGAAAGAAATATATAGGGGGAGTTCATGAGAGATTATGGTGTAAGCGTTTTAGAACAATATCCGATAGAAGTGACGAATGTGCGCAGGGTGCGTGGAGCGGTTTTGTGCGAAACCAATCAGGGACTTATGCTGTTAAAAGAAGCCGGAATGAGGGAAACCAGACTTCCGTTTCTGGTAGAGCTATATCAGCATTTACAGGAAGCCGGGATAGAGAAGGTAGATAGTTTTGTTGCAGACAAAGAAGGAAATTATATTGTGACGGCAGAAGATGAGACAAAGTATATGTTAAAACGATGGTTCCAAGGAAAAGAGTGTGATGCGTACAAAGAAAATGAACTTTTAGAATGTGTGCACATGCTGGGGCGTTTACATAAAGTTATGATTATGGAAAAAGAAGACGGAGAGTATGGAAAAAGGGAACGGACACTGTTGGAAGAATATGAAAGGCATAACAGAGAACTTCGCAAAGTACAGTCTTATATTAAGCGTAAGAGTGTAAAAGGTTCTTTTGAGCGGGAGTTTATGAAGGGTTATGAGAAAATGTACGGCTGGGCAAGGCTGGCAGTGGATAAAATGGAAGGTTCTATGTGCAGTGAACTACAGAGTGAGGTGCAGCGAAAGGGAACGGTTATCCATGGGGAATATAATTATCACAACCTGCTTATAGACACAGATGGAATTGCAATTACCGGATTTGAGAGGGCCCATTATGGAATTCAGTTAGAAGATTTGTATTATTTTATGCGGAAAATACTGGAGAAACATCAATACGATGAGCGGCTTGGTTATCGGATGCTGCGGGCATATGATGATGAAATCACGCTGGGAAAAGAAAAACGGGAATACCTGGCGGTACGGTTTGCATATCCGGAGAAATTTTGGAAGATTTCTAATATGTATTATCATTCCAATAAGGCATGGATTCCAGAGAAAAGTACGGAAAAGCTGAAGAAAGCCATTTGCCAGACGGAAGAAAAAAGACGGTTTCTTGCCAATATCTTTGCGCTTTATGTTTAGCTTTTGCAGTGCTGTATATATCTAGGGGAAATGGACAAGATAAAAGACAAGATAAAATAGGCTGGAATGCCTTATTTTTCGGCATTTTCAAAGGATTGTGCTTGACAAAAAACCTAAAAACCTATATAACATAACTAAAAGGAATAGGAGTCGCTTCAGTTATTGGATACTGGAGAAAACTGAGAGGTTATTGACTCAGAACATAATATACTAGGAGGAACTATCCATGAATAAAACTGAATTAGTTGCAGCAATTGCAGAAAACGCTGAAATTTCCAAGAAAGACGCAGAAAAAGCTTTAAAGGCATTCGCTGATGTAGTAGCAGAAGAATTGAAAAAAGGCGAGAAAGTACAGTTGGTTGGATTCGGTACATTTGAAGTTAGTGAAAGAGCAGCAAGAGAAGGAAGAAATCCACAGACAGGTGAAACAATGACACTTGCAGCTTGCAAAGCACCTAAGTTCAAAGCAGGTAAAGCTCTGAAAGATGCAGTTAATGCATAAGGATTGCTATATAGGATAGATGGTGAAAAGAGAGCGCCTGGCGCTTTCTTTTTTTACGCGAAGCAACGAGCCAAAGTCCATGCTTGCATGAGACCTTGGCAACTGCCGCGATAACTTGAGAAACTCGCAAAGCGTGTTTCTCATAGTCTACGCGAAGCATGTTTCTCATAGTTTATATATAATGGAGAGAAGAAATGAGACTTGACAAATTTTTGAAAGTGTCCCGCCTGATTAAGCGCCGGACCATTGCAAATGAGGCTTGTGATGCAGGGCGTGTTCTGGTAAATGGGGCAGTAGCAAAAGCATCTATAAAGGTAAAAAAAGGAGATATCATAGAAATACAGTTTGGAACGAAGACTGTGAAAGTGGAAGTACTTGATTTGAAAGATACTACAAAGAAAGAAGAAGCGGCAGAGCTGTTCCGTTATCTGTAAAACAGTCATAAAATCGTACAACCTTTCATATAATGTGTAGAAGTAAGCCGCAGGAAAGGTTGGAAAAGAATTGGAAGAAAGACAGATGCCCAAGGCACAGAATCACAAGTTGGTTGTAAATAACCGGAAGAACAGCATGGTAACAGGAGTTTTAGATGTATTGTCCTTTGATTTGAATGAAATTCTTTTAGAGACAGAGCAGGGAATGCTGATGGTAAAAGGTACGGACATGCATGTAAACCGGCTGAATCTGGAAAAGGGAGAAGTGGATTTGTCCGGGAATATTGACAGCATTGCATATTCAGAAACACAGATAGGGCGCACCCAGGGAGAACATTTCTTCGCAAAATTATTCGGGTAAATGCAGATGCCGGTTATCGAACAGGAATTTGCGGTTTTTCTGCATGCAGTATTAAATGGAATATTCGGATTTGCTTTATATTCGACTCTGAAAGTGATGCGAAAACTGATTCCCCATAAAAATGTAGTAATACAAATGGAAGATTTTTGTTACTGGGTTTTTATGGGCGGATATCTGTTTGTGCAAATTTACCATACAAATAGCGGTAAGATACGCTGGTACAGTATACTAGGTCTTGTAGTCGGATGCATTTTTTTGTGGAAAACTTTTCTGGTTTTGAAAAAAATATGGAAAAAAATATACGTTTTTGTAGACAAGAAAAAGGGGAAAAGTCCTTGATTAAAATAAAAAAAGACGATAAGATGAAGTATAAAGTAAACTGTAGTAAGTATCGCAAGATATAGGGTGAGTGAAAAATGACAGGTAAGAAGAGCAGAAAGAGACGTTCAGGCAATCTTCGTAGGAATCGAAGAAGTGTGCTTGCAATCAGTTCTGTGATTCTGGTGTTAGGTATGGTGGTCTTGTTCTGCGGAATTTCGTTAAAGGAGAAGAACGATGCATACCGGGCAAAAGAAGCAGAACTTCAGGTGCAGATTGAGGCAGAACAGGAACGTTCAGAAGAAATAGATGCATTAAAGGAATATGTGGGGACGGATGAATATATCGAATCCGTTGCGAAAGAAAAGCTGGGTCTTGTTCATGAGAATGAGATTCTGTTTAAAGAGCAGGAATAAGAAGGCAGTTATGCCCTTGGATTACAAATGATAAACTTTGGAAAGTAATTTCCAAAGTTTTTTTCGTTATTAGGAAAATTTCCCTAATAACGAAAAAACGCTCCGCGGGGGATGCGCACTGCGGCGTACAAGGGAGATATCGCAAGCGAACGCCGCAGGCGTCAGAATGTGCCGAGGCACATTCTATATTTATATGGTTACAAATAATCACAGGGGGTAAGGGTGTGGAAGAAATAAGGGAAGAATATAGAGTTGTCCGTAATCCGTATGTGACTCAGGCAGACCGGTTTGCCCAGTCACTCAGGCACCTGGGAGAAAATTTTTTGAAAATTGAAGAACGCAGAGAACAGTTCTTGCCACAAGAAATACAGGATATGTGTGAAATTGTGGAGGATAATGTCTGCAAGTCCTGCGAAAAACGGGAGATTTGTATGAGACAGGGGAAAGAGCAGATTTACCAGATGATTCAGGAGATTCTGTGTGCGGTAGAAATATATGGAACGGACCTTCATGTGGAACTGAAAAGAAGGCTTCAAAAACAGTGTGTGCTGGCACCGCGTTTTCTGCGTACAACACTGGAAACTTTTGAAGCTGCAAAACGGGAAATGGTGTGGCGGAACAAAATGATTCAAAGCCGTGAAGACTGCGCGGAACAGTTGGATGTATTTGCAAAAATGATTCAGCATACCATGCGTGAACTGGATGCAAGCATTTTTCAGGACCCGCCGCTGGAAAAAAAGATACGGGGGCATTTGAAAAGGGCAGGAGTCCGTGTGCTCAGCACTGTATTTTTTGTGAATGCCCAGGGAAGATATGAGATACACCTGACCGTCAAAGCAGAGAAAGGCTGTTGTGTTCCGACAAAGGTGCTGGCAGCGATTTTGTCCGGGTGCACAGGAAGAAATATGTGCCCGACACAAGGAGAACGCAGCGTGGTGGGACAGGAGTACGGGATGATTATCTGTGTAGAAGGACCGGCATTTTATACGATGCAGGGAATGGCGAAAATAGGGAAAGACTGCCAGATGGTGTCGGGAGACAGTTTTTCCATGAGCAGGCTGCCAGGGGGCACAGAAGCAGCGATTTTGTCTGACGGTATGGGTTCGGGCGAGGAGGCACGCAGGGAAAGCTCGATGGTAATTGAAATGCTGGAAGAACTGTTACAGGCAGGCTTTCCCAAAGAAACCGCCATTTCCATGATGAATACAGCTCTTGTTATGGGGCGTGAAGAAGTGCTGTTTTCCACTATGGATATGAGCTTGTTTGACCTTTATACAGGAAAGTGTGAATTTATAAAAGCAGGCGCTGCACCGACTTTTATACGGAGGAAAGACAAGATAGAGCATATTTATTCAGAAAGTCTTCCGCTTGGTGTTGTTCAGAATCAGAAGTTGGAATGTGTGACAAAAGAATTAAAGCCGGGAGATGTGGTGGTGATGGTTACAGATGGAGTACTGGATGCACTGCCGGCAGGTGAGCAGGAGAAAATCCTTGATTTACTGATTCAGGGTACTCCTATTGAAAATCCAAATGAACTTGCCCATTATTTGTTAGAAAAAGTATTGGAATTGGGAAAAAATCCACCGGAGGATGATATGACAGTCCTTGTGGCGGGAATCTGGAACATATGCTACAATTAAGTGACGGACGAAAGAGGAAAAGAACATGCAAAAGAAAGTAGAACAATTTATAGACAAATGGAATATGATTTCCGATGGTAACAAAATCGTTGTGGGTGTGTCAGGTGGGGCCGATTCTGTTTGTCTGCTATTGCTTCTGGATGAATGGTGCAGACGGAGAAATGCGAGCCTTTACGCAGTTCACGTGAATCATGGAATCCGGGGAGCAGCAGCGGAACATGATGAGAAATATGTAAGAAATCTTTGTGGAGAACGTGGGATTTCTCTGGAATTAGTGCATGCAGATGTTCCGAAGATGGCAAAAGAACAAAAACTCTCAGAAGAAGAGGCGGGAAGAATCGTTCGGAGAGAGGCATTTGAACGTGTGATGCGGAAAGAGCAGGCAGATAAAATCGCACTGGCGCATCATGCAGATGATAATGCAGAGACTTTTTTCTGGAATCTGGCAAGAGGAAGTAAGTTAAAAGGACTCGGCGGTATATATCCGGTAAATGGTGTATATATACGGCCGCTTCTTTGCGTGGGAAGAAAAGAGATTGAGGAATTTCTGGAAAAAAGAAAGATAGATTATTGTATGGATGCAACCAATCTGGATGATACTTATACGAGAAACCGCATTCGAAATAATGTAATTCCATATTTTCAGGAGCAGATTAATTCGCGCACTGTGGAGCATATGAATGCGACAATGGAATACCTTCGAGATGTGCAAGGCTATCTGGAGATTCAGGAGCAGCGTGCATTTGCAGAACTGATTCTGCCAACTGGGAATGGTTTCCTGATTTTACAGACGGTCTATGAGCAGATTCCGGAACTGATTCGAAGAATGGTTATTTATCATGTGCTGGCAGAAGCAGCAGGACAGAAAAAGGATTTGGAAGATGTACATGTAAGGCAGGCTGAAGCACTGATGAGACAGCAGACAGGGCGAAAAATTGATTTGCCCTATGAACTGACTGCAGAAAGAGTGTATCAGGGTGTGCTGGTTCGAAAAAATGAGCAGTCTGCAGCAGCGGATGAACCGGAATTTCCAGAGGCATTTTCCTTGAAACTGGAGGACAGAAAGTGCTGGAAGATGGGGGGATGGGAGATATCCTGCCGTATTTTTGACAACACAGAAGATATCGGTCCAGTTCCTAAAAAAACATTCACGAAATGGTTTGATTATGATATAATAGGAGAAAATGTCGAATTGCGTTTGCGGCGACCTGGAGACAGGATTACCATTAACCGGCTTGGTGGAACTAAAACCTTGAAAAGGTATTTCATTGATGAGAAAATTCCGCAGGAAGAAAGAAAAAAGATTCCATTGCTTGTATCTCATGATGAAATAGGGTGGATTATAGGATACAGGCAGAGTCCATTATTTCAGGTAACGGATCAGACAAAGCGGATTGTGGAAATTACGATAAATGGAGGAAGTTAAATGGCAGAGCGGATTGATGTACTGATAAGTGAGGAAGAGGTAGAAAAGAGAATTGCGGAACTAGGAAAAATCATCAGTGAGGAATATGAGGGAAAAGAGATTCATATGATTTGTGTATTAAAGGGAGGCGTATTTTTTATGTGTGAGCTTGCCAAATACATTACCGTTCCGGTAACAATGGATTTTATGAGTGTCAGCAGTTATGGGGATGAGACTTCGTCCAGTGGTGTAGTTAAGATAGTCAAAGATTTGGATGAACCGTTGGAAGGAAAAAATGTGCTGGTTGTGGAAGATATTATTGATTCCGGGCGTACACTTTCTTATTTGATGGAGATTCTTGAAAAGAGAAAGCCAAACAGTATGAAACTTTGCACCCTGCTGGATAAACCGGACAGACGTGTGCGTGAAGTGCGCGTAGATCACGTGGGATTTGAAATCCCGGATGAATTTGTAGTCGGATATGGTCTGGACTACAAACAGAGATATAGAAACTTACCTTACATTGGAATTGTAAAGATGTAATGGTGGGAGGAGCAGATTGTGGATAAAAATAAAACAAAAGGGTTAAGCGGTATAAATTTATTGGTTTGTGTCGCATTTATGGTTGTTATGTACTGGTTTCTGACGCAGGGAGTCAAGCCGGACCAGAACTACAGCTATTATGATTTTCAGAAAGCCTTACAAAACAAGACAGTGGAGAGTGTCATCATTGAACCGGACAAGACAGTTCCGACAGGAACTATCCAGATTCAGTTAAAGAATGATACAAAGGAAGAACTTAATGTGTCAGATGTGATAGAGGTGGAAGAGCTGCTTCAGTCTTATGACGTGGATTATAAGCTGAGAAGTGTTCCTCAGGATAATGTGTTTATGACATCTGTATTGCCGTCACTTTTGATGCTGGGAGGTATTTTAGTTGTGTTTGCCATGATGAACCGCCAGAATGGCGGGGTAAATGCCAAAGCGATGAATTTTGGTAAGAGCCGGGCGAAGATGACGACTGAGAATACTGTGAATTTTGAAAAAGTCGCAGGACTGCGTGAAGAGAAGGAAGATTTGGAGGAAATTGTAGACTTTCTCCGTAATCCTGAGAAATATACCCGCGTAGGTGCAAGAATCCCGAAAGGAGTTCTGCTGGAAGGCCCTCCGGGAACAGGTAAGACGCTTCTGGCAAAAGCAGTTTCCGGTGAGGCAAGAGTCCCGTTCTTTACGATTTCCGGGTCTGATTTCGTAGAGATGTTTGTTGGAGTCGGAGCTTCCAGAGTACGAGACCTTTTTGAAGAAGCCAAGAAGAATGCACCTTGTATTATTTTTATCGATGAAATCGATGCGGTGGCGAGACGAAGAGGAACCGGTATGGGCGGCGGACATGACGAACGTGAACAGACTCTGAATCAGCTTCTCGTAGAGATGGATGGATTTGGAGTCAATGAAGGAATCATCGTAATGGCGGCTACTAACCGTGTAGATATTTTGGACCCGGCGATTTTAAGACCGGGACGTTTTGACCGTAAGGTTGTAGTAGGAAGACCGGATGTACAAGGACGATTTGAAATTCTTCAAGTACACGCCAAGGGTAAACCGCTTGGAGATGATGTGAATCTGCAGCAGATTGCACAGACGACAGCAGGATTTACCGGAGCAGATTTGGAAAATCTTCTGAATGAAGCTGCCATTTTGTCTGCAAAAGAGGGAAGAGCATATTTACTTCAGCAGGATATCCGTAAAGCTTTTGTAAAGATTGGAATTGGTGCTGAGAAGAAGAGTCGTGTGATTTCCGACAAAGAAAAGAAGATTACAGCCTTCCACGAGGCAGGACATGCGATTTTGTTCCATGTGCTTCCTGATGTGGGACCGGTATATAGTGTATCTATTATTCCGACAGGTGTTGGGGCAGCGGGTTATACTATGCCGCTTCCTGAAAAAGACGAAGTCTTTAATACCAAAGGAAAAATGTTACAGGATATTACAGTAGCATTGGGTGGACGTGTGGCAGAAGAACTGATTTTTGACGATATTACTACAGGTGCTTCCCAGGATATCAAGCAGGCAACTGCCTATGCAAAAGCAATGGTAACGAAGTTCGGCATGTCTGAACGTCTTGGCCTGATTGATTATGATAATGACAGTGATGAAGTATTTATTGGAAGAGACTTTGGGCGTACTTCCAGAGGATATGGAGAAGAAGTTGCATCAATCATTGATTCCGAAGTAAAGCGGATTATTGATGAGTGTTACGCAAAAGCAAAGCAGATTCTGGTGGAAAATGATAAGGTTCTTCATGACTGTGCAGAGCTTTTACTTCAGAAAGAAAAGATTACGCGTGAAGAATTTGAAGCGTTATTTGATTAAATAAGGTACTGGGAGGAAACAATGAACAGGGACGCACTGTTTTGCGATGGGACAGAGGCCTATGTAAGTCCGGCTGAACCAGAAACAGGGGATTTAGTCAGGCTGTGGTTCCGAACAGAAAAGGATGATGTAGAAAAAGCGATTCTCTGCTTTGGGGAGCAGAGAATCCTTATGAAGAAAACGATTACCCGTGGTCGATTCGATTTTTATGAGACATCCGTTACAGTTACGGATAAAGCGGTAAGGTATTATTTTGAAGCCCATAGCCAGGGAGAACGTTGCATTTACAATAAATGTGGAGTACAGACAGAAAGAAATTCCGAGTATGACTTCCGGCTCGTTCCGGGATTTCAGACTCCGGACTGGGCAAAAGGTGCAGTGATGTATCAGATTTTTGTAGATCGGTTTTACAATGGTGATAAGACAAATGATGTCGAAACGGGTGAATATCTTTATATTGGAAAGCCGGTTCAGCATGTGGATGACTGGAATCGAAAACCGCAGAGCATGGATGTCCGGGAGTTTTATGGTGGTGATTTACAGGGTATCATAGATAAGCTGGATTATTTGCAAAAGCTGGGGGTGGAAGTGATTTATTGTAATCCGCTTTTTGTTTCTCCGTCTAATCATAAATATGATACGCAGGATTATGACTGGATTGACCCCCATATTGGACGGATTGTCACAGATGGAGAAGGAAAGCCGAATCCGGGAGATGCGGATAACCGCTATGCGGAACAATACAGAATCCGTACTACAAATAAACAGAATTTGGAAGCAAGCAATCAGCTTTTTATAAAAATGGTGGAAGAAATCCACAGACGTGGGATGCGGGTTATTCTGGACGGCGTGTTTAATCATTGTGGTTCATTCCACAAATGGCTGGACAGAGAGTTGATTTACCGATATGCAGAGGGTTATGAAACCGGTGCATATCTGTCTAAAGAGAGTCCCTATCGGAATTACTTTATTTTTGAAAATGAAGATGCCGGGAGCTGGCCATATAATAAAAACTATCGGGGCTGGTGGAATCATAATACTCTTCCCAAACTGAATTATGAAGGTTCAAAAGAACTGGAAGAATATATACTTAATCTTGCAAAAAAGTGGCTGCTGCCACCTTATAATATTGATGGATGGCGGCTGGATGTGGCAGCCGACCTTGGACAAAGCGAAGAATACAATCACAGATTCTGGAAAAAATTCCGAAAGGTTGTGAAAGAAGCAAAACCAGAGGCAATTATATTAGCAGAACACTATGGAAACCCGGAACAATGGCTTCAAGGGGATGAGTGGGATTCGGTAATGAATTATGATGCGTTTATGGAACCGGTTACCTGGTTTCTGACAGGAATGGAAAAACACAGTGATGAGTATCGTGAGAATCTGCTTGGAAATGCAGAGTATTTTCAGTCTGCTATGCGGCAGCATATGGCGAATATGATGACACCGTCCCTGCAGACTGCCATGAACCAGTTATCGAATCATGACCATTCACGTTTTCTGACGAGAACGAATCATAAGGCTGGAAGAGTAGAAACTCTTGGCTCAGAAGCAGCCGAAGAAGGAATTTGTCTGGCAGTCATGCGTATGGCTATTGTGATACAGATGACCTGGCCGGGTGCGCCGACCCTCTATTATGGAGATGAAGCAGGAGTTTGCGGATTTACAGATCCGGACAGCAGACGAACCTATCCCTGGGGAAGTGAAAATCAGGAATTGATAGAATTTTACCGGGAAACGATACGGATACACAAAAATAATCAGGTTTTGAAGAGAGGTTCTGTTGTATTTCTTACTATAGAATCGGGGGTGCTGGCATATGGAAGATTCTGGGGCGAGGAACAGATTATCGTAGTTGTAAACCAGTCAGACAGGCTGCAGGAAGTTACTGTGCCGGTCTGGAGGGCAGAAGTTGAAGAAGGTGTCCATATGGCAAGGCTGTTATATACTTATGCTGATGGATATACAGGAGAATTTGAGGAATATAAAGTACAGCATGGTGAGATTTCTATGATGATGGGAAAGCATTCCGCCATTGTACTGAAAAATAAAAAATGGTAAAAGCATTTTGAGATAGGATGAGTTAAAGGAGGAAAAGTACGCATGTTAAACTTAACATTCGGTGAGCAAGTTAAGATCGTATTAAGCAGAAAAGGAATGACAATCAAAGAGCTGGCAGAACAGATTGAAGAGAGAACAGGGAAAAAGATGTCCCGCCAGAATCTGACTCAGAGACTTGGAAGAGATAATTTTCAGGAACAGGATATGCGTATGATTGCAGAGATTCTTGGATGCTCATTTCAGCTCAGTATTCTGGCATCTCTTGAGGCAGAGCGAGCTTCTGTAATAGAAGAAAAGCTTCCTACAGAGAAAGAACTTGGAAAGCTTGCTGCAAAGAAAGAAATGAAGATGCTTCGTGAGGAAAAAAAGCAGGAAAAAGAAATAATGCAGGCAGAAGAGCCGATTGAAGAGGAAGTAATAGTAGAGAAAACGGTTGAAGAGGAAGTAATAGCAGAGGAACCGGCTGAAGCAGAAGCAGTAATGGAACCGGCTGAAGCAGAAGCAGCAATAGAACCGGCTGAAGCAGAAGCAGCAGAGGAACCAGCAGAAGCAGCAATGGAACCGGCTGAAGCAGAAAACGTGGCAGAAGAACCGGTTGACGCGGAACCGGCGAATGCAGAACCAGTCAGAAGCCAGACCAGTGTAAAGAAGGAAGAACCGACCTATTCTCATGAGTCCAAATATTTTCAGCCGATTAAGCAGAGAAACGATGTAGAAGAGGACAGAGAGGTTGGGGATATCAACCCATACACCGGGCGGGAATATCAGTCTAACAGTGTTCGCATGCATCCAAAGAGAATTGGATATGTACAGGTATATGACAGAAAAGAACACAAGTGGACAGATATGACGGAATGGGCATTTTTAGGATTTGAAGAGCAGAAGAAAGCAACATTAGGAAAAGACTATGAACCACCGATTTACTTGGACTAATAAGAAAAAGTTTCAGCAAAGGGATACGTTGCTGGAACTTTTCTTTACATTTTTTAAAATAGGATTATTTACATTTGGAAGCGGGCTGGCTATGCTGTCTCTGATTGAAGAAGAATGTGTGGAAAAACGGCATTGGATTACCCATGAAGAGCTTATGGATGTGACAGTGATTGCGGAGTCTACACCAGGACCGGTCGCGATTAACAGTGCAACCTTTGTGGGCTTTCAGCAGGCGGGCATTTTGGGGGCAGTTCTGGCAACAATGGGAGTTGTGCTTCCGTCTTTTGTGATTATCTATGTCATTGCATTGTTTATGGATAATTTTCTGGAGTTTACCATTGTGGTAAATGCACTGAAAGGTATTGCAGTGGCGGTTGGAATTACGATTCTGGATGTGGCAATATCCATGATGAAAGAAATGAAAAAAAATAAACAATCCATAGGAATTATGTTTGCGGCATTTGTCCTGATGATGCTTACGGATATCTTTGCATGGAACCTGTCTTCTGTTATCTTGCTTTTGATGGCGGCACTATTTAGTTTAGTTATGTTCCAGATTAAGAAAATCCATGGAAAGAGAGGTCGGGTAAAATGATTTATTTGGAATTATTTTTAGGCTTTTTGGAAGTGGGCTGTTTTTCTTTTGGTGGGGCATACGGAGCAATTCCGCTGATTCAAGATGTAGCACTAAGGTATGGCTGGCTGGATGAAGAAACCTTAACTTATATGATTGCGGTCAGTGAGAGTACTCCGGGGTCACTTATGGTAAATTTGGCTACTTATGTGGGAATCAGTCAGGCGGGATTCCCGGGTGCAATGATAGCCACACTGGCTTCTGTTCTTCCGGCATTCTTTATCATTTTGTTATTGATGTTTGCACTGAAAAAGGTGTGGGAAAATACCTATGTGCAGGCAGGAATGGAAGGGGTAAGGTCATGTGTGACGGGAATTGTGCTGGCTGTAGGAGCGTATATGCTTTTGAATGGCTGCCTTTCCCTGAATACGAAGATTGTAATTGACATCCGGACCTTGCTTCTTACGGTTTTTCTTGGGATCTTATGGTTTGGAACGAAATACGGGGCAAAGAAAAAGCTTTCCCCTATCGTGCTGATCATATTATCAGCAGTGCTTGGAATTATAGTATGGGGTGTTTAGATATCAGGTGTGCGGCAAATAACTTATAGAATCTTTTTAGATGCAAAGCACGATGAAAAGGAGTAAGATACTTATGAAATGGAAGCTGGAATGGAATAAGCTGCTGGCTGAGGCACGGAAGCGTCAGAACGGCAGTTCATCTAATGCTGGAAAATCATCTGCTGATTTGAGAAGTGAGTTTGAAAAAGATTATCACCGTATTATAGGAAGTGCATCTTTTAGGCGGCTTCAGGATAAAACACAGGTTTTTCCGCTTGACAAAAGTGATTTTATACGGACCAGACTGACCCACTCGCTGGAGGTATCTTCCTTTGGAAAATCACTGGGACAGAATATCAGCGAAAATATTTTAAAATATCAGAAGGATGAGACATTTACACCACAAATGAAAGAAGACATCTGCAATATTCTTCAGTGTGCAGGACTCATTCATGATATTGGAAATCCACCGTTTGGGCACTTTGGAGAATTGGCAATCCGAGAGTGGTTTGAACAGAATCTGGACAAGATAGAATTTAAAGGGAAGAAAGTCACAGAAGTACTGACGGACCAGATGCGGGAGGACTTGTATCACTTTGAAGGAAATGCGCAGGCATTCCGACTGGTTACAAAGCTTCATTATCTGGTGGATGAACGGGGAATGAATCTGACTTATGGGCTGCTTGGAAGTATTTTGAAATATCCGGTTTCTTCGGTAGAAATTGATAGGGATTCTGGTGACATTAAGAAGAAAAAGCTTGGATATTATTATGCAGATAAAGAAATGTTTGATGCCGTTCAAAAAGAAACCGAGACAGAGGGCAGCCGTCATCCACTGACATTTATCTTAGAAGCAGCGGATGATATTGCCTACAAAACTGCGGATATTGAAGACGCTTTTGTAAAAGGTTTTCTGTCATATGGAACTCTCTATGAAGAACTGAGCAGTTTGCCACAGGGCACAAAGGGAGAAGATGGATTTTCCCCACTTGGGAAATTGGAGGAGCTCTATGAGCGTGCAAAAGAAAGAAGAGAAGAGCAGCCGGAAGAATATGCAATCAAAAACTGGATTGTAAGAATACAAGGTTTTCTGATTGGTTGTGCTACTTCTGGATTCACTTCGAATTATGATGCGATTATGAATGGAGAATATCAACATGATTTGTTCTATGGAACAGAAGCAGAAAGTCTGATGAACCTGCTTGGTGATATGGCATACCGGAGAGTATTTACCTCTTATCAGATATACAAAATGGAAGTTATCGAATCCACAATACTAAATATGCTGATGGATAAATTTGTAAATGCAGTGATCTACTATGATGTAGAAGGAGAAAAATTAAACTCGATTCATATGCGGCTGGTTTCTTTTATTTCCGAAAATTACAAGGAAGCATATCATTTTCACAGTAAGGGAAAGAGTGAGGCAGAAAAGCTGTATCTCAGAATTCTGTTGGTAACAGATTATATCTGTGGAATGACGGACAGTTATGCAAAGCGTCTGTATCAGGAACTGACTGGAATCTTTTAAGGCGGAGAAGAATAGTATGGAATAGACAGAAATTTGATTGTAAAGGAGTTATTCCATATTATGCGGAAAATGGTTCAATATTTATATGAATATCAGAATGGAAGACCGGTTCAGAATGTTGGATTTGTCAGGGGAGAATGCAAGGAAAACAGTATGTCGCTTCAGATATACGGGCGTGGCTTTCCGATAGATGAAAATCAGATGTTTGAAATTTTTATGGTTTACTTTGAGGACGATAGCGGTATTGGTATTTCCATGGGAACAATACGGAGTCAGTCGCCGGTCTTTGGATACCGTCTGGAATACGATATTCATGATGTGGGTGGCCAAGACATCTTTGACAAAATCAGAGGAATTGTAATCAGTAGCGAACAAGCTGGAGATAAGCGTTGGTATGGGGCTGCCTGGGATGGACAGAATGTGAATCCGGAGCAAATGATTCGTAAGGAAGAATATGAACAGAAACTGCTGAAAATGACAACGCTGGCGGGAGAAGAAGAACTGATAGAACCATTCGATTCGGAAGAAGCAGAAACGGAAGAACCAGAAACAGAAGAAGCAGAAACAGAAGAAGCAGAAACGGAAGAACCAGAATCGGAAGAACCAGAAACGGAAGACGCAGAAACGGAAGAACCGGAATCGGAACAAGAAGTAGAACAAGTTTCAGAGAAAGACCAGATTTTTAAGATTACACGGGAGGATTTGGCGAGACTGCCACGGACAGAATGGAAACTGGCAAATAATCATTTCCTTTTGCATGGATATCATAATTATCATCATTTGGTTTCTTTTGAGAAGGACGGCGCATGCTGGATTGGCGTTCCGGGAATCTATCATCCGAAAGAGGAAAAGGTAGCATATTCTTTTGGATTTGACCAATTTATGAAACCGGATGAGGGTGAAATTGAACTGGCAGAAGAACAGATGGATGAGGGAGAAAACTTTGGATACTGGTGTCGCAGAGTAAGCAGTGTCATAGGAGAATAACAGAGGAATAATATGAGACAGAGACTGACCACAGATGAAAAATATATGAAAGAGGCAATCAGACAGGCAGAGAAAGCATGGAAGATAGAAGAGGTTCCGATAGGATGCGTGATTGTATATGAAGGAAAAATTATCGGCAGAGGTTACAACCGGAGAACCACTGATAAGAATCCACTGGCGCATGCAGAAATGGCAGCAATTAAAAAAGCAAGCAAGAAAATGGGGGACTGGCGGTTAGAAGATTGTACTTTGTATGTGACCCTGGAACCTTGTCAGATGTGTTCCGGGGCAATTGTACAGGCAAGAGTAAAGCGGGTAGTGATTGGGTGTATGAACCCGAAGGCCGGCTGCGCAGGATCTATCCTTAATCTGCTTCAGGTAGACCGTTTTAATCACCAGGTAGAGATAACATCAGGGGTGTTGGAAGAAGAATGTTCTCAGATGATGAAAGGTTTTTTTAAAGAGTTAAGGGAAAAACAGAAAAGAAAAAAAGAAGCTCAATAATTGTAGAAAAGAAGCCGGACAGGTAAAAGAGGACCTGATTCGACTTCTTTTATTTTTATGATTTATGTTCGGATTATTTTTAAATATCTGAAAATGGGGCAATGCTCCGTTCCAGTATTCCGTGGATGTAGGCAATACAGATGCCGTAATTCGTTATTGGAATATTCTGATCTTCTGCACATTTCAAACGAAATTTCATCTCCCGTTCATTCAAGGTACAGCCTCCGCAATGCACGATAAGGGAATAAGGAGATAAGTCTAATGGAAATTCTGTTCCACTTGTAAATTCAAACTCCAGTTTCTTTCCGGTGTA
Source organism: uncultured Bariatricus sp. (assembly GCA_934307065.1). Lineage (GTDB taxonomy): Bacteria > Bacillota > Clostridia > Lachnospirales > Lachnospiraceae > Allocoprococcus. The sequence continues at coordinate 21,920 of CAKRCD010000014.1, forward strand.
GTCCAGAATCCATTTCGGGAGTTTTACGGTTCCGATATCCTCACACTGTCTGTGGTGGGTGCAACCTTCGGAAATCAGAATTTTGTCTCCGTCCTTTAACTTATCCAGTGTGCGTGCTCCATTTACATTGGCACGTAAGTTCCCTTTATATCTTGCAAGTAGGATAGAGAAGGAAGTCAGAGGTACATCAGAAGGAGTCTCGGCAGAAACACGCTCAAAAGCCTGACTGTCCGTAATTACCATTCTTGGCTTTGTACCAAGAGAGGCAATTGTTTCTGCAAGTTCCGTATCTCTGGTTACAACAGAGACACCGCCTGCTTCCAGAATGTCACGGATAGTCTGTTGCTGTGGCAGAATCAGACGACCTTTCGGAGCGGCAGAATCGATTGGAATAACCAGAACAACTTTGTCATTAGGAGCAAGAAGGTCACCTACGATTTTACGGGAGGTATCTTCCTCTGGAACCTGATGGGCAATACATTCTTTTAGTTCGTAGATGTTTTTGCCTGTTGCTGTGCTGACGGAAATTGAATTTTTGCCGGTAATCCATTCAGATGGAAATGAAACCTGGTCAGGACAAACAGGAAGATCCGCTTTATTGCGGACTATCACATAAGGAATCTGCTTTGCACGAATCCGTTCGAGAATATCATAATCTTCCTGGGTAGCACCAGATGAACCGTCTATAACCAGCACGGCAATGTCTGTTTTGTTTAAAATCTGATAAGCCTTCTGAATACGAAGCTTTCCTAACTCGCCTTCATCATCCAGACCCGGAGTATCAATGATGACAACCGGACCAAGGGGCAGAAGCTCCATGGCCTTTAATACAGGGTCGGTAGTGGTACCGAGAACATCAGATACAATTGCCAGATTTTGTCCGGTAATTGCGTTAATAATACTGGATTTTCCTGCATTTCGTTTACCGAAAATTCCGATATGTACGCGATCAGCAGAAGGAACACTGTTTAATCCCATTTCTAACTCCTCCTTATGCAGTTTTGCTGTAAATTGTTTTTGCACTAATTCCCGGAAGCATTCCGAGTTTTCCGGAAAGAGCACTGATAACATTGTTCGGCGCATCAAGCGCAACGCTTATGATAGAAAGATTCTTTTCCCTGTAAGGCAGGCCCATTCGTCCTATGATATAGGTACCATATTCACTCAACAGGGCATTTACCTGTTCCACAGATTCATGGCTGCTTAAAATAATCCCGATCAGAGCAATTCGTGTGTCTGAGTCTGACATATGTAGTAATCTCCTTTCGCTGAAGTAGCATTGATGTGAGGACAAAAGTTGCATATTTTTTTCTTGCTATAATAAAAAAATCTGCACCGGATGGCGCAGATAAATGAATCTAAGTATTAGCTGATATACTGTAAAATAAAATGATACAGTTCAATACTTTGTATACGATATACACTGTGCGCCTTTTTGCTTAGGCATTATCCTTCACAATCAGTACGTTTGAATTAAAGGTATTATAGCATGGATAATTACGGGAAGTAAAGTGAAAAATGAATAATCAGATAAATGAATAATCAGATAAACGAAATGTCATTCTGAAAAAAATCTCATTTCTTTCTATGTGCGCTGTGCGTCGAACAAATTTCAACCAAACGTTACTCTGGCAGTAAACTCAACCCAGGCTGCCTTACGGCACCCAGAAGCTTCTGCTTAGTGCTGCTCCGTTCCCGACCTGACACGGTTCACAGATTTCTGCCGCGTAAGACCCAGATATCAACGTCACAAACCAAAGGCAGCTTTGACCAAAAAAGCCCTCGGCACAGCATCACCCCTACTGTAGCGGATTGTAGGTACAGGGTACCGCTAACACCCCGGCTGCACAGATACTAATTTTACCTGTTTTTTGGAGAAATGTCAACTAATCGGTGAGTTTTTGTTTTACATTTGTAAAAAATATCGTATGATAAAAGAGGTAACTTTAGGAGGAACGATGATGAAAGTTTTATTGACTGCTATAAATGCAAAATATATCCATTCGAATCTTGCGGTATACAGCCTGAAAGCATATGCAGAGAAGAATTTATCGGAAAATGCAAAGGCGGATACGGAGATTTTGTTGGCAGAGTACACCATTAACCAGCAGACGGATGATATTTTACAGGATATATATAAGAAAAAGCCGGACATGCTGTGCCTGTCCTGTTATATCTGGAACCTGAATTATGTGGAAGAAATCATACGGGAGATACACAAACTTTTGCCGGAAATGTTAATCTGGATTGGCGGACCGGAGGTGTCCTATGACGGACCGGCTGTACTTACACGTCTTCCGGAAGCGGATGGTGTGATGAAAGGGGAGGGAGAACAGACCTTCTGTGAACTGATTGAATTTTATAATAATAAGGTAAATACAAGAGCACTGGAACAAATAGAAGGAATTGTATATAGAAAAGGTGGACAGATTTGTGAAAATGCATGGCGAAAAACCATGGATTTAAGCAAGGTACCGTTTGTTTATCATGACATGAAGGACTTTGAACATAAGATTATTTATTATGAGAGCAGCAGAGGGTGTCCTTTTTCGTGCAGTTACTGTCTGTCCTCTATTGATAAATGTCTCCGATTCCGCAATCTGGATTTGGTAAAAGAAGAATTGCAGTTTTTTATTGACCATAAAGTTCCACAGGTAAAATTCGTGGACCGTACTTTTAATTGTAAGCATGACCATGCGATGGCAATCTGGTCTTATATTATGGAACACGATAATGGTGTGACAAATTTTCATTTTGAAGTGTCTGCGGATTTGTTAAATGAGGCAGAGCTGGAATTAATGAGTCATATGCGTCCCGGACTGATTCAACTGGAAATCGGAGTACAGTCGACAAATGAGCAAACGATTCACGAAATTCGAAGAACAATGAAGTTCGAAGAAGTGGCAAGAATCGTGAAGCGGATCAATAGCTATGGTAATATCCATCAGCATCTGGACTTAATTGCAGGACTTCCGTATGAAGATTACGAAAGCTTTCATAAGTCCTTCGTAGACGTTTACGCTCTGCAGCCGGAGCAGCTTCAGCTGGGATTCCTAAAAGTTTTAAAAGGTTCTTACATGGAAGAACAGAAGGAAAATTATGGACTTGTTTACAAGGGATGTCCACCGTATGAGGTGCTTTATACCAAATGGCTTCCTTATGAAGATACATTGCGGTTGAAAGGAATTGAAGAAATGGTGGAAGTCTATTACAACAGCCGTCAGTTCTGCTATACACTTCCGTGGCTGGCAAAACAGTTCCCGGATGCATTCTGTATGTTTGAAGAACTGGCTGTCTTTTATGAGCAACATGGATACCACCTGCTGAATCATTCCAGAACTTCGCGCTATGAGATTTTACTGGATTTTGCAAAAGAAAAAGATGTGCGGCATCTGGAGCAGTACAGGCAGCTGTTGATTCTTGATTTTTATCTGCGCGAAAATGCAAAGAACCGGCCGGAGTTTGCCGGAGAAGAATTATTGGACAGAGAAGAAGAACGCAGATTTTATGACAAAGAGGCAGAAGAACGGGTTTACCTGAAAGGTTATGAGACCAGTGAGAAACGTAAACTGCGGAAAATGACCCATCTGGAAAAATTTTCCTGCGACGTAATGGGCGCTATGCAGGCCCGTCCGGTATACATTTTATTTGATTATCAAAACCGGAATCCGCTTAATTATCAGGCACAGGTGTATGAAGTGGAAAATCCGGCAGAGGTTCTTGCAAAACGAGAATAAAGAGTATAAAATGTAAGGAAATATTTGATACGAGGTGAGAATCATGTTTAACCCAAAAACAACGCAGAAAATTGCTGCGGTTATCATTTGCATTTTAGTTGTAACAATGCTGGCAGGCAGCATACTTCCGGCATTAATGTAAAGAGAGGTTAAAGAGAGGATTTTGAAATGAGCAAGAAGAAGAGAACAATTCATGCGCGTTCCAAAGCAAGCAGGAGGAGAAGAAGAAGAAATTTGTGTATCAAGATTGGCGGTTCGGTAATAGTACTGTTTCTGGTGGTCTATTTTGTGATGTACCGTTATGTAAATAAAACAGATGCCAAGGTAATACATGATCATATATATATAGGAGAAACGGATGTTTCCGGAATGAATGAGGAAGAAGCGAAGCAGGCACTTCTTGCAAAAGTAGAGGAGTACGGAGAAGCAAAAGCTACGATTAAAGTAGGGGAAGAAGCTACAGAAGCCACCCTTCAGGAATTGGGACTATCCATGAATAATGTGGATAAAACGGTAAAGCAGGCTATTTCCTATGGGAAACAAGGGTCCGTGTGGAAAAGGTGGAACCAGATTCGAAAGCTGAAGAAAGAAAATAAGGTTTTTGATGACGATTTTGCACTTGACACAGAGAAAATGTCAGCGGTAATTGCAGAGAAAGCCCAGCCGCTGGAAGTCCGTGCCCAGAATGCGACAATCCGGCATACGGGGAACGGATTTGAGATTACGGATGAAGTGGAAGGTACTATCATTGATACGAATACATCCATTGAAAAGCTGACGGAATATCTGAATACAGAGTGGGATTATAAAGATTTGGAGTTTGAGGTCATTCAAACCGTCGAAGAACCGGAAATTCGCAGAGAAGATTTGGAATCTATTCAGGATGAACTGGGCTCTTTCTACACGGTGGCGGGGTCTGGAACCCGTGTCACTAATATTGCAAGGGCTACGGAGCTGATTAATGGAACAGTGCTGATGCCTGGGGAAACATATTCAGTAGAGCAGGCAACGGTTCCTTATACAGAGGAAAATGGATATGTATCAGGAAGTGCCTATGAAAATGGTCAGGTGGTACAGAATATTGGCGGCGGACTGTGCCAGGTATCTACAACTCTTTATAATGCAGTGCTTTATGCAGAACTGGAGATTGTAACCAGAAGTGCCCATTCCATGATAGTGACTTATGTAGAACCATCGAGAGATGCGGCTATTGCGGAAGGACTTAAAGATTTACAGTTTAAAAATTCTTATGATACACCGATCCTGATTGAAGGATATTTAGATGGATCCAACAATTTATGGTTTCATATTTATGGAAAAGAGACCAGACCATCCAATCGTTCCGTAGAATATGAGAGCGAGACTTTGGAAGTGATTGATTATACGACAAAATATGTGGCGGATTCCGGTCTGACTCTGGGAGAAATGAACAGTGAAGGATCTAAGATTAATGGACGGGTAGCAAAGCTTTGGAAGGTTGTATACGAAGACGGCAAAGAAGTCAGCCGTAAGGTAATGAATAACAGCCGCTACAATGCATCGGAACTGAAAATTACGGTAGGCACTTACTCGGAAAACAGTGAGGCTTCTGCTTTGGTGGATAATTCCATAAAAACGCAGGATAAGAGTCAGATAGAAAATGCGATTAGTCAGGCCAAAAGCCTCGAGCAGCAGGCATTGCAGACGGAAAGCGGTTCACAGGGAGAATAGATGGAACTGTGGAGAAAATAAGAAGATTCAGAAAATAAAGAGGCAGAATATATGAAAGCAGGAAAGGTAAGCCAGACCATTTACAGGAGATCTGTGCGGAAACAGCTACATATGGAAGCGAATAAAGAGGGCAATAAAATACTGTGGAAACCTTCCAGGGAGGAAACCTGTTGCGGCATTCAGACGAAAGACGGAGAGTACGTGTTGTCAGCCAGTGCTTCCCTGTTTGGAAATGAGAAAGATTTGTGCGTATTTGCCGTGGCACAGGCGGCAAATGCGGTTGCAGCGCATGGGGCAGTTGCTGCCGGTGTGGAATTACAGATTCTGCTTCCGGAATTTGCCTACGAATCCCGAATCAAGACCATGATTGCTTTGGCAGAGGAAAAGTCAGAAGTGTGGCAGATTCCGATTATGAAAGCGGATGTACAGATTGTGCCGGGGATTCAGACAACGGTTGTGTGTGCAAATGCGTTGGGATATGTATCGGAAGACAGGCTGGTACGAAGCAGTATGGCGAAGCCGGCTCAGGATATTGTTTTACTAGGGTATGCCGGACTGGAAGGAAGTCTGCGGATCAAAAGAGCGAAGGAAGCAGAACTTAGAGAACGCTTTATTCCGGCTTTTTTGAATAACTTAGAAAGTTATTACGATAGTGTTTATACAGATTTTGTGACGGAAAGAGCAGCAACCGATATGATATCTGCAATGCATCCTGTTGCAGAAGGCGGGATTCTCGGAGCACTCTGGGAACTGGCGGAAGGAGCAGACCTTGGTCTTTCGGTGGATATGAGAAAAATTCCTATCAGGCAGGAAACCATAGAAGTGTGTGAGTATTTCCATCTGAATCCGTATCAGCTCACAAGCGCCGGATGTATTCTGGCTGTGACGGAAAACGGAGAGGAACTTGTGGAACGTCTGCATGAAGAGAATATAGAAGCTGTAGTGATTGGTTATACAACGGACAAGGCAGAACGAGTTCTCATGAATGGTGGGGAAAAACGTTATTTAGACAGACCGGCGCAGGATGAACTGGCAAGATTTCTGAGCAGCCAGGCACGTGATGAAGAATAGAAAGTTGAGAAGATAAAGAGAGGCAGCTTATGTTAAATATTGTACTTTTTGAGCCGGAAATACCGGCAAATACAGGAAATATCGGAAGAACCTGTGTGGCTACGGGCACAAGACTTCATTTGATTGAACCATTGGGATTCCGGCTGAATGAAAAAAATCTGAAAAGAGCAGGCATGGACTACTGGGAATCACTGGATGTGACAACTTATATTGATTATCAGGATTTTCTGGAGAAGAATCCGGGCGCAAAAATCCACATGGCAACTACAAAATCGCCAAATTTATATACGGATGTACAATTTGAAGAGGATTGTTATATTATGTTTGGAAAAGAAAGTGCCGGGATACCGGAAGAAATTCTGGCCCATCATAAGGAAGATACCCTGCGTATTCCGATGATAGGAGATATTCGCTCCCTTAATCTGGGAAACTCAGTGGCAATTGTTTTATATGAGGCGCTACGGCAGAACGGATTTGCGGCAATGAATACGGAAGGACATCTTCATCGTCTGGAGTGGGAAGAATAAAAAGTATTAAAAAAGTATGAAGGGCACCCTGCTGACTTGAAAAGAGGGTGCCTTTCATGTTAAAATGAACAGAAATGATAAACAATATAAAAGTCGGAAAATTCTGACATTTACAAAAGGGATATATATGAGTTTGAAAAAAGAGAAAAAGAATGTGCAAAAACAGTGAAAAAACACACTGACTTTTCAAAATTACTAGACAGGAAGCACTGATTTGAGTATAATATAACTTAGAGAAATTTCAGGAAACGGGGACAAAGATATGAAGTATAAGCAAAGTGTATATCGAACATTTGCATTAGTATCACAGCTTGGCATTAGTATCATCGTTCCTGTTTTATTTTGCACTTTTCTCGGCTCATGGCTGGAAAAGAAAATCAATTTTCCGGTGTTTATCCCGTTGGTAATCATGGGCATTGTAGCTGGAATGCGGAATGCATATATTCTTGCACGGCATGCCAATGAGGATCCAGAAGACAAAAAGAAACGATATTAAGTAGGGAGGAGAGTGACCATGGGAAAGCCAGATGAATTAACCAGAGAGATGATAATCACGATGGTAGTATATGGGATCATCATTCAGATTATCTGTGTGTTTCTCTCAGGTGATTTGTTGAAGATGACCTGTGGGTTATGGATTGGAATCGCAACCGGTATCGGAATGCTGATTCACATGAAGAACTCTGTGAACGAAGCGTTGGATTTGGGGGAGGCAGGAGCAAAAAAGTATATGCAGAAGTCCTATATGAAGCGATACATAGTGGTGGTTGTCGTGTTTATCGCGGTCGCTTATCTGGACATTGCGAATGTACTCACATTGCTCGCTGGAGTGATGGGATTGAAAGTGTCGGCTTATTTACAGCCGGTCTTGCAAAAAGTTTTCAAAAAAGAATAAGTAAAGGAGGTGGAAGAAGTGGGAACTAGCTTAGGAATACTGGCGGCGAAAGAGCCGGATTTCCAGATTCATGGTCTGCTAAAATTTCATTTATTCGGACAGGAATTATGGTTAACCACCACCCATGTCAGTATTCTCATTGTTGTAATGATATTGCTGATTTTTTCACTGGTTGTTCATTCGAAGTTGAAAGACGAAGAAGGAAGACCGGGAACTCTCCAGAATATTGCGGAACTGGTTGTTGAAATGCTGGACAATCTTGTAAAAGGCAATATGGGGAAACATGCAGTAAAGTATCGCAATTATATTGGAACATTATTTATTTTCCTGTTAATTGCGAATATCTCCGGCCTTTTAGGTCTGAGACCGCCTACTGCAGATTACGGTGTAACATTACCACTTGGTCTTATTACATCCGTATTAGTTCAGTACAACAACATCAAGTGGAATAAGTTCGGTGCATTTACCAACTTATTTAAGCCATTACCATTCTTATTCCCAATTAACCTGATAGGTGAAGTCGCACAGCCGATTTCAATTTCACTGCGTTTGTTTGGTAACGTAGTTTCAGGAACCGTTATTATGGGACTTATTTATGGACTGTTGTACAAGATTGCATGGTTCTGGCCTGGTATTCTCCATGCATACTTTGATGTGTTCTCAGGTGCTATTCAGACATATGTATTCTGTATGCTGACAATGGTATGGATCACAGACAAAATACCGGAATAGTGTTTAAACTCAAAAAAGAAAAAAGAAAACATAAACAGGAGGAAATGAGTTATGAATATTTCGAACGAAGGTTTAATTTTAGCGTGTTCAGCAGTTGGTGCAGGTCTTGCGATGATCGCAGGTATCGGACCTGGTGTTGGTCAGGGTATCGCAGCAGGACATGGTGCTGCAGCAGTAGGACGTAATCCGGGAGCAAAATCAGATATTACATCTACTATGATTTTAGGACAGGCTATCGCAGAAACAACAGGTCTTTATGGTCTGGTTGTAGCCTTGATTCTCTTATTCGCAAACCCACTTCTTGGAAAACTCTAAGAGACAGGTTATGCCTTGTGAAAAATAAGAGAAAGGAGGCTAAGCCTTGGAGCGTTTATTTAACATAGATGCGCAACTTCTTTTTGATACAGTTGTTATGGCATGCAGTATGCTTGTGTTGTTCACGGCAATGTCATATCTCTTCTTTAACCCGGTTCGCGATATGCTTGAAAATCGTAAGAAACGTGTAGCTGAAGAACAGGAAACAGCTAAGAAAGAAAGAGAAGAAGCCATCGTCTATAAAGAAGAATACGAGCAGAAGTTAAAAGAAGCAGACAAAGAAGCGCAGGAAATCTTAAGCGAGGCTCGTAAGAAAGCAATGAAAAACGAAGAAAAAATCGTTGCTGAAGCCAAAGAAGAAGCAGCAAGAATTGTTGACCGTGCCAGAAATGAAATTGAACTTGAAAAGAAACGTGCTTTGGATGATATGAAGCAGGAAATGATTTCAATTGCAACAATGATGGCAGGAAAAGCAGTGGCAGCTTCTGTTGATGTAAATATTCAGGATAGTCTGATTGACGAAACATTAAAAGAAATGGGTGAGCAGACATGGCTAAGTTAGTAGCAAAGGTTTACGGTGATGCCCTGTTTGCAGCAGCTTTAGAAGCTGGACGCATGGATGAGATGTATGACGAAATCTGTGAACTCCGCAAGATTTTAGGAGATAATGAAGATCTTCAGAAGCTCCTTGACAATCCGAAGATTATCCGTGAAGAAAAAGAAAGCGTCATCGAGAGTATTTTCCGTGGTCGTGTTTCCGATGAGATTGTGGAATTGATGAAACTGATGATTGCAAAAGGGCGTTACAGCCAGATTGAATCCGTGTTCGACTATGTAATCGGACTGGTAAAAGAAGAAAAGAAAATCGGAATTGCTTATGTGACATCAGCATTGCCATTGACTGGTGACCAGAAAGCAAATATTAGCAAACGACTTCTTGATACAACCAAATATGAACAGTTTGAGATGAACTATTCTGTAGACAGATCATTAATCGGCGGAGTGGTTATCCGGATCGGTGACCGTGTAGTCGATTCAAGTATCAAGACGAAGTTATATGAATTATCGAAAGACCTGAGAAAAATTCAGGTGTAAAATGACAAGAAAGAAGGTGGATTCGTTCCATGAATTTAAGACCAGAAGAAATAAGTTCTGTGATTAAAGAACAGATTCAAAGATATTCATCTGAACTGAATGTATCTGATGTTGGTACTGTAATTCAGGTATCAGATGGTATTGCACGTGTCCACGGCCTTGAAAATGCAATGCAGGGAGAACTTTTGGAGTTCCCTTCAGAAGTATATGGAATGGTTCTTAACTTAGAGGAAGACAACGTAGGTGCCGTTCTTCTGGGTGATCACAAGAACATTAGTGAAGGTGACACAGTTAAGACAACTGGACGAGTAGTAGAAGTACCAGTTGGTGACTGCATGTTAGGTCGTGTTGTAAATGCATTAGGACAGCCAATCGATGGAAAGGGACCTATCCAGGCAGATAAGTACCGTCAGATTGAACGTGTTGCTCCTGGTGTAATTACTCGTAAGTCTGTAGATACTCCTCTTCAGACTGGTATTAAAGCAATTGATGCCATGGTTCCAATCGGACGTGGCCAGCGTGAACTTATCATCGGTGACAGACAGACAGGTAAAACTGCGATTGCCATCGACACAATCATTAACCAAAAAGGTCAGGGTGTAAAGTGTATTTATGTTGCAATTGGTCAGAAAGCTTCTACAGTAGCGTCAATCGTTAAAACCCTTGAAAAATATGGTGCTATGGATTATACAACTGTTGTTGCATCTACAGCATCTGAACTTGCACCACTTCAGTACATCTCTCCATATTCAGGATGTGCGATTGGTGAAGAATGGATGGAAAACGGGGACGATGTACTCGTTGTATACGATGATTTGTCCAAACATGCAACTGCATACCGTACACTTTCCTTACTCCTTCGTCGTCCACCAGGACGTGAAGCATACCCAGGTGATGTTTTCTACCTGCATTCAAGACTTTTGGAAAGAGCTGCCCGTCTTTCAGACGAACTCGGTGGTGGTTCACTGACCGCTCTTCCAATTATTGAGACACAGGCAGGTGACGTATCTGCGTATATCCCAACAAACGTAATTTCTATTACAGACGGACAGATCTTCCTTGAAACAGAAATGTTCAATGCCGGATTCCGTCCAGCTATTAATGCTGGTCTTTCTGTATCCCGTGTAGGTGGTTCTGCTCAGATTAAAGCAATGAAGAAGATTGCCGGAACCATCCGTACAGACCTTGCTCAGTACCGTGAACTGGCATCCTTTGCACAGTTTGGTTCTGATTTGGATGCAGATACAAAAGAACGTCTTGCACAAGGTGAAAGAATCAAAGAAATGCTGAAACAGCCACAGTATCAGCCAATGCCGGTCGAATATCAGGTAATTATTATTTATGCAGCCGTTAAGAAGCTGATTCTTGATATTCCAACAGAAGATATTTTACGCTTCGAACAGGGATTATTTGATTATATCAATACAAAATATCCGGAAATTCCAGAAGGCATTAAGGCTGAGAAAGTGCTTACGGAAGCAAACGAAGAACTGCTCAAGAAAGCAATTGACGAATACAAAAAAGAATTCTAGGAAGAGGTGACACATCATGGCATCTATGAAAGATATCAAGCGGCGTCGAATCAGTGTTCAGAGTACGCAGCAGATTACCAAAGCCATGAAGCTTGTTTCTACCGCTAAATTACAGAAAGCAAGAAGCCGCGCCGAGGATTCGAAAGCATATTTTAATTGTATGTATCAGACAATGACCTCTCTGCTTGCAAAGGCAGGAAATGTAAACCATCCGTATATACAGTCCAATGGCTGTGATAAAAAAGCGGTTGTGGTTGTCACATCGAACAGAGGTCTTGCAGGTGGTTACAATTCAAATATTGTAAAGTTAATTACTGGTGGAGATTTTGATAAAGAAACGACTCGCATTTATGCAGTAGGTGGAAAAGGTTTTGAACTCTTAAAGCATAGAGGATACGATATCGTTGCAAATTATTCTGAAGCGATTGACGCTCCTACTTATGAAGATGTAAGAGTGATTACCAACAGACTCCTTGATGATTATATCAATGGGGAAATTGGTGAAATCTATCTTGCCTATACTTTCTTTAAGAACACAGTAAGCCACATTCCTACACTGCTGAAGGTGCTTCCGGTAGAAGCAAATGGCACTGCTGTAGGAGAGGAAACAGGAGTATCTGATATAGATAAGCTTACCCCTATGAACTTCGAGCCAAACGAAGAAGAGGCAATCAAACTCCTCGTTCCAAAATATGTGAGCAGTATTCTGTATGGCGCTTTTGTCGAAGCGGTTGCAAGTGAAAATGGAGCCCGTATGCAGGCTATGGATTCTGCAACAAGCAATGCAGAAGATATTATTAATGATTTGGAATTGAAATATAACAGAGCACGTCAGGGTGCTATTACTCAGGAACTTACAGAAATTATTGCCGGTTCAGAAGCAATCAGTTAATGTTTTTTAAGTTCTGGTAAACAAGGAGGAAAAAATGGCAGATAAGAATATAGGGAAGATTACCCAGGTTATCGGTGCCGTACTTGACCTTAAGTTTTCGGAAGGTAAGTTGCCAGAAATCAACGAAGCCGTTGAAATCACAACAAAAGCCGGAACAAAACTTGTAGTCGAAGTTGCACAGCACTTGGGTGACGACACAGTAAGATGTATCGCCATGGGTCCAACAGACGGACTTGTTCGTGGAATGGACGCAGTTGCAACTGGAGCATCCATTTCCGTACCAGTTGGCGAAGCAACACTTGGTCGTATCTTCAACGTACTTGGTGAGCCAATCGATGAAAAGCCAGCACCGGAAGGTGTTGAATACTTGCCAATTCATAGAAAAGCACCAAGTTTTGAAGAACAGGCTACAGAGACAGAAATGTTAGAGACAGGTATCAAAGTAGTAGACCTTCTCTGCCCGTATCAGAAGGGTGGAAAAATCGGTCTGTTCGGTGGTGCCGGTGTAGGAAAAACCGTACTGATTCAGGAGTTAATTACGAACATCGCTACAGAGCATGGTGGATATTCCGTATTTACCGGTGTAGGTGAACGTACTCGTGAAGGTAACGACTTATATACAGAAATGACAGAGTCAGGAGTTATTAAGAAAACAGCCATGGTATTCGGTCAGATGAACGAACCACCTGGAGCTCGTATGAGAGTTGGTCTTGCAGGACTTACTCTTGCTGAATACTTCCGTGACAAAGGTGGAAAGGATGTGCTTCTTTTCATCGACAACATTTTCCGTTTTACACAGGCTGGTTCAGAGGTTTCTGCACTTCTTGGACGTATGCCATCAGCTGTAGGTTATCAGCCTACACTGCAGACAGAAATGGGTGCCCTTCAGGAACGTATTACATCTACAAAGAATGGTTCAATCACATCAGTTCAGGCCGTTTATGTGCCAGCCGATGACTTGACTGACCCGGCTCCGGCGACAACCTTCGCTCACTTGGATGCGACAACCGTTCTTTCACGTGCTATCGTAGAATTAGGTATCTACCCAGCGGTAGATCCATTGGCTTCAACTTCTCGTATTCTTGACCCACACATCGTAGGTGAAGAACACTACAAAGTTGCCCGTGGAGTACAGGAAATTCTTCAGAAATATAACGAATTACAGGATATCATTGCTATCCTTGGTATGGATGAACTTTCAGAAGAAGACAAACTTGTCGTTGCTCGTGCACGTAAGATTCAGAGATTCCTGTCACAGCCGTTCCATGTAGCTACACAGTTTACAGGTCTTGAAGGACGTTACGTTCCAATTAGTGAGACAATTCAGGGCTTCAAAGAAATCCTTGAAGGAAAACATGATGATATTCCAGAAGGTCTTTTCTTGAATGCAGGTAATATTGATGACGTGCTCGCCCGTGTGAAATAGGAGGGACGTCCTATGGCAGATAAATTCAAATTAAGCATTATCGCTCCGGATGCCTCTTTCTATGAAGGGGAAGCAGAGTTTCTGGAGTTCACCAGTACAGAAGGGCAGATGGGTGTTTATGCACAGCATATTCCGCTCACAACCATTTTGGAACCATGTGTTATGACTATACACAATGATGGTGAAAAGAAGAAAGCTGCGGTTATCGGAGGATTTATAGAAATCTTAAAAGAAAAAGTGACAGTACTTGCAGAAAGTGCTCAGTGGCCGGAAGAGATTGATCTTGACCGTGCAAAAGCATCCTATGAACGTGCCAAAGAACGACTTGCTGCAAAGCAGGAAGGAATTGATTTGAAACGTGCGGAAGCTTCACTGAAACGTGCTGTAGCTCGTATCGAAACAATCGAATAAAAGATTTTAAGAACCATCGTGTTGGGAGAAGATTCGCCCAATGCGGTGGTTCTTTTTTTAGTTTCCAGGCATACGACAAAATGGTCCGGTGGACCTTTTTTAGTAACAACGCTTGCAATTTCACATATAATAAAGCATAATTGAATGCAAGGGGTGTGAATCGTGGAAACGAAACTACCTTATTATATGATGTATCCGTCACCAGATTTATTTGATGAAGAAAGACGAAACCGAAGAGATTACGAATATGTAAGAAGTATGTATCCCGATTTGGCCAAAATAATGATTCCGTATGTAGAAGAAGAATGCGACCGCTTTGAATACGAAGAAAGTATGATGTATGATGAATATCCGGATAAATTGCAACTGCGCTTGATGAGCAGACGAATTCAGGAACAGGTCAAGAAGCAGGAACAGGGGAAATGGGATGATGACAGAACCCGGGATTTGGCTGAAGTTCTTTTATACCAGGAAGTATTAAGACGGAGAGCAGACAGACGGAGAAGACAGAAAAGAATCGTATGGTAAAGGAATGGAATACAAATGAACGAAAAAGCACAGATGAAAAATATTATTTTTATAGGAATGCCTGCCGTGGGAAAAAGTACAGTAGGAGTTGTTATTGCAAAAAGAATGGGGTACGAGTTTATTGACACAGATTTATTGATTCAGAAGCAGGAAAAACGCCTGCTTTGCGAAATTATTGCTGAGCAGGGAATAGATGGATTCCTGAAAATCGAAAATCAAGTCAATCGGGACCTGGATGCGGAACGTGCTGTAATATCGCCGGGCGGAAGTGTTGTATACTGTGAAGAGGCTATGCGTCATTACAAAGAAATAGGAACCGTCATCTATTTACAAACTTCCTATCAGACGATTGCTGAGCGTATTGATGACCCGAGAAAGCGAGGAGTTACCTTGCGGGAAGGGCAGTCGCTGAAAGATTTGTATGAGGAGAGAACAAGCTTATTTGAAAAATATGCGGATATTACAGTAAGCGAAGAAGGATTGGATTTGGAAGGGACTATTGGAAAAGTTCAAGAAATATTAGGAATTTAATGTGAAATGTATCAAAATCTTACAAATATTTAACAAAGTATTTCCTAAATAGCAGAAAAGGTTTTACAATCACAATACCTGTATGTTATAATATTCCACGGATTAGTATCTATTTTAAAGCTTAGTATTCACTTAAAAATGAAAATATCGTTAGAACCAGAATACGAAAATTCGTTTAGTGCATTGTGTATGAGGTTCTTTCTTTGAAGAATAATATAAATTAGAAACCGGTAACAGAGGTGTATTATGGAACAGTATATTATTAAGGGTGGCAATCCATTAGTTGGTGAAGTGGAAATCGGGGGAGCAAAGAATGCAGCCCTTCCGATTCTTGCTGCATCCATTATGACAGATGAGACAGTTACGATTGACAACTTACCCGATGTAAATGATATCAATGTTTTGTTAGAAGCAATTGAAGGTATTGGAGCTGATGTGAAGAGAATCAATCCGCATACAGTGAAGATAAATGGCAGCGGAATTGGCAATTTTGATATTGAGTATGATTATATCAAGAAAATCAGAGCATCCTATTATCTACTCGGAGCCCTTCTTGGAAAATATAAAAGAGCAGAAGTGGCACTCCCGGGAGGCTGTAATATCGGAAGCCGTCCAATTGACCAACATTTGAAAGGATTCCGTGCACTTGGTGCATATGTAGATATTGAACATGGCAAGATTATTGCTGAAGCAGAACATCTGACAGGAAAGCATATTTATTTTGATGTTGTGAGTGTAGGGGCGACCATCAACGTAATGATGGCAGCTGTGATGGCTGACGGAATGACGATTATGGAAAATGTGGCAAAAGAACCACACGTTGTAGATGTTGCCAATTTTCTGAACAGTATGGGAGCAAATATCCGTGGTGCAGGAACAGACATGATTAAAATTCGCGGAGTATCCAGACTTCACGGAACAACTTATTCCATCATTCCGGATCAGATTGAAGCCGGTACGTTTATGTTTGCGGCAGCGGCAACCCGTGGAGACGTTACAGTGTTAAATGTCATTCCAAAACATCTGGAGGCAACCATTGCGAAGCTTTTAGAAATCGGGTGTGAAGTGGAAGAACTTGATGATGCGGTTCGTGTAGTGTCTAAAGGTGCATTGCATAATACGCATGTGAAGACCTTGCCATATCCGGGTTTCCCGACGGATATGCAGCCACAGATTGGCGTCACACTTGCTCTTTGCAAAGGGACAAGCACAATTACAGAAAGTATCTTTGAAAATCGTTTTAAATATCTGGATGAGCTGGCAAGAATGGGAGCCAATGTAAAGATTGAAGGAAATTCAGCAACCATTGAAGGTGTATCGAAGTTTTCAGGAGCGCAGGTAAGTGCACCGGATCTTCGTGCAGGTGCAGCTCTTGTAATTGCAGGTCTTGCTGCAGAAGGAATCACACTGGTAGATGATATTGTATATATCCAGAGAGGTTATGAGCGTTTTGAAGAGAAGCTGAAAGGGCTTGGCGCAGTAATCGAAAAAGTATCCAGTGAAAGAGATATTCAGAAATTCAAATTAAAAGTGAGCTAATCAAGAAAGAATAATCAATAGCGACAAAAGTGCGGCAAAAGTGGTAAAATGTAGGTTGACATCATATATAGAAAGTGCTATGATATCATCCGTAACAAATAAAAGATTAACTTTCTCTTATTCAGAGTGGTGGAGGTACAAAGGACCTGCGAAGCCACGGCAACCCCGGTAAAGGAAGGTGCCAACCTGAGCGAGCAATCGAACAATAAGAGGATTGATTAGATAGAATATCAGGTCAATCCTTTGGGATTGACCTTTTTTAGTTCATAGGAAATAGTTTCCTATTCTCTTCTCAATCCCGCAGAGAAAGAATACAGAAAGGAAAAAACATGGAGAGATTATTATTTACATCAGAATCAGTAACCGAAGGACATCCAGATAAGATGTGCGACCAGATTTCAGACGCAATCCTGGACGCACTTATGGAACAGGACCCAATGAGCCGTGTAGCCTGCGAGACATCAACTACTACAGGTCTTGTACTTGTAATGGGAGAAATCACAACAAAAGGCTATGTAGATATTCAGAAAATAGTACGTGATACGGTCAGAGAAATCGGCTACACAAGAGGAAAATATGGATTTGACGCAGATACCTGTGGTGTTATGGTTGCAATCGATGAGCAGTCAGCAGATATTGCACTTGGAGTAGATAAAGCATTAGAAGCCAAAGAAAATAAGATGACAGATGAAGAGTTAGAAGCAATCGGTGCCGGAGACCAGGGAATGATGTTCGGATATGCTTCTGACGAGACAGAAGAATATATGCCATATCCAATCGCACTTGCACACAAGCTTGCACGTCGTCTGACAGAAGTTAGAAAGAATGGAACACTTTCCTACCTTCGTCCGGATGGAAAGACACAGGTTACCGTAGAATATGATGAAAATGGAGTACCTGCCCGTCTTGATGCAGTTGTACTTTCTACACAGCATGACCCGGATGTGACACAGGAACAGATTCATGCAGATGTAAAGAAATACATCTTTGATGAAATTCTTCCTGCTGAAATGGTAGATGAAAACACAAAATTCTTTATCAACCCGACAGGTCGTTTTGTGATTGGTGGACCTCACGGGGACAGTGGACTTACCGGACGTAAGATTATTGTAGATACTTACGGCGGAATGGCTCGTCACGGAGGTGGAGCTTTCTCAGGAAAAGACTGCACAAAGGTAGACCGCTCTGCAGCCTATGCAGCCCGTTATGTTGCAAAGAACATTGTAGCAGCAGGACTTGCAAAGAAATGTGAAATCCAGCTTTCTTATGCAATCGGAGTAGCACAACCTACCTCTATTATGGTAGATACATTTGGAACAGGCAAATTAGCAGACCACAAGCTGGTAGATATCATCCGTGAAAACTTCGATTTAAGACCGGCAGGAATTATTAAAATGCTGGATTTAAGAAGACCGATTTACAAACAGACAGCAGCTTACGGACATTTTGGACGTAATGACTTAAATCTGCCATGGGAGAGACTGGATAAAGCAGAAGTACTGAAACAGTATTTATAGAATTTTTAGAAAAATTTACGGACGCTTTGATGTGAAGCGTCCGTTTTTGTGTTATTCTATGAGGTAGAAGTGAAAGACACTAGAATAATGGAAAACAAAAGGAGGAATCCTTATGAAATTAAAGAACCGTTTATTGATTTCATTTATTGTAATCATGACGCTTCCGCTTGTCTTAAGTTCCATATTTATTTGGGGGATTGCACAGTATCGGATTAAGCTGATTGAGAAAACATATGGGCTGACAGGAAATGAATACAAGAACTTTTCCCGCTCTTTGAATTTTTTGAAGGAGATGCCGGAGGTCCGTCAGTTTTTGTTACATATGGGTGTGTCTATCATCTGTATTTTGATTCTGACTGCAATGGTACTGGTTTTATGGGTTTATGGAAGCATGATTCGGCAGATTAACCGTCTGCAGGAAGCTGCCAAGCGTGTCCAGTCCGGAGATTTGGACTTTGAACTTAAGCCGGAAGGCAAGGATGAGCTGGGTCAGCTCATTCAGGCTTTCGAGGATATGCGGGCCAGACTGAAGGAGAATGCAGAAGAAAAGATTCAGTCCGACAGGGAGAGTAAAGAATTAATTAGTAATATCTCCCATGATTTGAAGACTCCAATCACTGCGATCAAGGGATATGTGGAAGGAATCCGCGACGGAGTTGCGGATACCCCGGAGAAAATGGATAAGTACCTGGGAACCATTTACAATAAAGCAAATGAAATGAATCTGCTGATCAATGAGCTGACTTTTTATTCCAAAATTGATACCAACCGTATTCCGTATAACTTTGCGCCAATATCTGTAAATGCATATTTTGATGACTGCGCAGAAGATTTGGCGATGGAATTAGAGGCAAAGAATGTAGAATTTGGTTATTTTAATTATGTAGATTCCGACCAGATGATTATTGCAGATCCAGAGCAGTTGAAACGAGTGATTAACAACATTATCAGCAATTCACTGAAGTATACGGAACGTGACAAACGCAAGATTAATCTTCGGGTGAAAGACGTAGGTGATTTTATCCAGGTAGAGCTGGAAGATAACGGAAAGGGGATTGCTGCAAAAGATTTGCCGCATATCTTTGAGCGTTTCTACCGAACGGATGCTTCAAGAAATTCATCCAAGGGTGGAAGCGGAATCGGACTTTCTATTGTAAAGAAAATTATAGAGGACCACGGTGGCAAGATTTGGGCTACAAGCCGGGAAGGAATCGGCACAGTAATGTATTTTGTCATAAGAAAATATCAGGAGGTACCTGTAAATGAGTAAGATATTAATTGTAGAAGATGAAGAAGCAATTGCAGATTTGGAAAAAGATTATTTAGAACTGAGTGGGTTCGAAGTCCAGGTGGCAAATGACGGTGTGAAAGGATTGGAACTCGCCTTGTCCGATGATTTTAATCTGGTAATTTTGGACTTGATGCTTCCGGGGGTAGATGGATTCGAGATTTGCAGAAAAGTACGTGAGGAAAAGAATACACCGATTATTATGGTTTCCGCAAAGAAGGATGACATCGATAAAATCCGTGGACTGGGACTTGGAGCAGATGATTATATGACAAAGCCATTTAGCCCAAGTGAGCTGGTAGCAAGAGTAAAAGCACATCTGGCAAGATATGAGCGCCTGATAGGAAGTGCAGTAGAAGAAAATAAAATTATTGAGATCCGTGGTCTTAAGATTGACACCACGGCAAGGAGAGTATGGGTAAATGGAGAAGAGAAGAACTTCACAACCAAAGAGTTTGATTTGCTTACCTTCCTTGCAAGTCACCCGAACCATGTGTATACCAAAGATGAATTGTTTCGCGAAATCTGGGATATGGAGTCCATTGGAGACATTGCAACCGTAACAGTTCATATTAAGAAAATTCGCGAGAAGATTGAATATGACACATCCAATCCACAGTATATTGAAACCATCTGGGGAGTCGGATACCGGTTCAAGATGTAGAGTTGGATAAATGAATGAGAGTTGAGGAAAAAGTTATGATTACAAGCAGCAGTAATGTCAGAGTAAAGCAACTGCTGGCATGGCAGAAGAAGCGGAAAGTCCGTGAGGCGGATGCTGTCTATATCGTAGAGGGAATTCGCATGTATGCGGAAGCCCCGGAAGAAAAAGTGAAAGAAGTGTATGTCTCTGAAAGCTTTTATTATAAGAAGAAAGAGGAACTTCAGTTAGATAAATGGAGTAAGAAACTGGAAATCTTATCAGATTCCGTGTATGCACATGTTTCAGACACCAAAACTCCGCAGGGTGTTCTTGTAGTAATGGATCAGATGCAGTATTCAATGGAACAGATATTAGAAGAAAAAAACGGAGTGAAACCACTTCTCATGGTACTGGATAATCTGCAGGATCCGGGGAATTTAGGGACCATTCTGCGTGCCGGAGAGGCAGCAGGTGTTACCGGAGTTCTTATGAGTAGTGATTGTGTGGATATTTATAATCCGAAAGTCATCCGTTCTACAATGGGGTCGATTTACCGGATGCCGTTCTTATATACCGAACATCTGGAGAAAGTGATAAAGGAATTAAAAGATCGTGGAATTCATACTTATGCAGCCCATCTACAGGGAAAGCATAGTTATGAGGAAGAAGATTATAGTCAGGGAACTGCATTTTTGATTGGAAATGAAGGAAATGGGCTGCGAGCTGAAGTGGCAGATGCAGCAGAAATTTATATCAAAATTCCTATGTGTGGCGAGGTAGAATCTTTAAATGCAGCGATTGCTTCGGCGGTACTGATGTTTGAGGCAGCAAGACAGAGAAGAAAATAAATGGTTGTATGTTATGTGGCAGGAATCAGGAAGAACAGGGTGTGATTAATGCATATTTATTCTTGAATAATGCATAAAAGAGTGCTATGATAATAAAACAACATTTTGAAAACGGAATCAGAGATTTGATAGAACACAGAAAGAAGGATATAAGATGAATTTAGCAGGAAAACACTTTTTAACACTGAAAGATTTCACACCAGAAGAGATTACTTATTTTGTTGATCTTGCAGCTGACTTGAAAGAAAAGAAGAAACAGGGAATTCCTGTAGATGTGCTCCATGGAAAGAATGTGGCACTTATTTTTGAAAAAACCAGTACAAGAACCAGATGTGCATTTGAAGTGGCGGCTCATGACCTTGGAATGGGATGCACCTATCTGGACCCGAAGGCTTCCCAGATTGGAAAGAAAGAGAGTATCAAAGATACAGCGCGGGTACTTGGCAGAATGTTTGATGGAATTGAATACCGTGGTTATGGACAGGATATCGTAGATGAATTGGCAAAATATGCCGGGGTTCCGGTATGGAATGGACTTACAAATGAATATCATCCAACACAGATGCTGGCAGATTTGCTGACAATCAAAGAACATTTAGGACGGGTACAGGGCGTGAAACTCGTATACATGGGAGATGCCCGTTATAATATGGGTAATTCGCTGATGATTTTATGTGCAAAGATGGGAATGCATTTCGTTGCATGCGCACCTAAAAAATATTTCCCGAATCAAGAATTGATAGATGAATGCCTGGAATATGCAAAACAATCAGGAGCAACACTCACATTCACTGAAAATGTAGAAGAAGGAACAAAAGGCGCAGACGTTATTTACACGGACGTATGGGTTTCTATGGGAGAGCCGGACGAAATCTGGGAAGAAAGAATCCGCGAATTATCTCCGTATAAAGTGACAAAAGAAGTTATGGATAATGCAGGAAGTCAGGCAATCTTCCTTCACTGTCTGCCGGCATTCCACGATTTAGATACTACCATCGGAAAAGAAATGGGAGAACGCTTCGGACTCACGGAACTGGAAGTTACAGATGAGGTATTTGAATCTGCACAGTCTGTGGTATTTGATGAAGCAGAAAACAGAATGCATACAATCAAAGCAGTGATGGCTGCTACGTTAGGTGCATTTGCAGAAAAATAAATTTCATTGGAAAGTCATGGATAAATCATGAATAAAGAAACAATTGAAAAAGAATTAAAAGGTAACTGGGCAGGAAGGAATCTCTGGTACTATGATGAGATTGGTTCTACCAATGACAGGGTGATGGAACTTGGAAAAGAAGGCGCACCGCATGGAACCACGGTAGTTGCTGACCAGCAAAATGGGGGCAAGGGAAGACGAGGCAGAACATGGCTGTCACCTTCCGGCACCAATATTTATGTGAGTATTTTATTGCGACCAGAATTCGATGTACAGAAAGCACCGATGCTTACACTTCTGATGGCATATAGTGTCGCGAAAGTGTTAAGAGAGAGCGAAGGACTGGATGCAAGAATTAAGTGGCCAAACGATATTGTATTAAATAGGAAAAAAATATGTGGGATCCTCACGGAAATGACAATGAAAGAGAGCAGCATTGATTATGTGGTAATCGGAGTTGGCATTAATGTGAATAATGAAGAAATTCCGCAGGAGTTGACCCAAAGTGCTACTTCCCTGAAACTGGAGACCGGAAAAGTAATAGATAGAGCTATACTTCTTGCACGCATTCTGGAGCGCTTCGAGAAAGACTATGAAGCCTTTGCAAGAGCCGGAGATTTGTCACCGGTTCAGGAGAGCTATAATCAGATTCTGGTAAACAGGGAGAATCAGGTCCGTGTACTGGAACCGGGAAATGAATATCAGGCTGTTGCTCATGGAATTAATCATCTGGGAGAACTAATGGTGGAAAAAGAAGATGGCACCAGAGAGACGGTATTTGCAGGAGAAGTCTCTGTGCGTGGCATTTACGGATATGTATAAGAGGAGAAGAAAATGTATCAGGATAAAATAGTATTATGTGGGGCAAACTCTTATGAAGAAAAGTATTATCTGAATCCGGATTTTGCAAATTTACCGGAGTATATTCAGGATGAGCTGAAGATTCTCTGTGTCCTCTATGTAAACGATGTGGGCGGGATTCTGACACTGGTTTTTGATGAGGATGGAAATTTGAAGCTGGAAGTGACATCCGAAGAAGGAGACCCTATGTTTGATGATATCGGAAGTCAGCTTAAGATTAAACAAATTCAGAATGACCCAGAGAAGCAGGAGCTGCTCAGGCAACTGGAATTATTTTATAAGATTTTCTTTTTAGAAATTCCAGAGGAAGAATTGTTCCCGGCAGAGGAATCTTAGAGGTAGGATAATGGGAAAGACACTGAAGATTGGAAACATAGAATTAGAAAATCCATATGTGTTAGCACCGATGGCAGGAGTAACAGACCTGCCATTTCGCTTGCTGTGCAAGGAACAGGGTGCAGGACTTCTGTGTATGGAAATGATTAGTGCAAAGGCACTACAGTATAATAACAAGAATACAAAAGCTCTTCTGGAAATTGATCCGAGAGAATGCCCTGTGTCTTTGCAATTATTTGGAGCAGACCCTGATATTATCAGTGAACAGGCAAAACGTATTGAAGAATTGCCGTTTCAGATATTAGATATCAATATGGGATGCCCGGTGCCAAAAGTTGTCAGAAACGGTGAGGGTTCTGCACTCATGAATCAGCCGAGACTTGTATATGATATTGTGTACAAGACAGCACGAGCAATTCAGAAGCCGGTTACGGTAAAGATAAGAAAAGGTTTTAACGATGAGTCGGTAAATGCAGTGGAAATTGCACGGATTATAGAAGATGCCGGAGGGGCAGCGGTTGCGGTCCATGGCAGAACCAGAGAACAGTACTATTCAGGCGAAGCAGACTGGGACATCATCCGCCAGGTAAAAGAGGCAGTGCACATTCCTGTCATTGGAAATGGAGATGTGACAAGCGGAAAACGCGCCATTGCCATGATGGAACAGACTGGCTGTGATGGTGTGATGATAGGAAGAGGTGCACAGGGAAATCCGTGGATTTTCAGAGAACTCTTAGAATACGAAAGAACCGGACAGATTCCAAAGCGGCCATCCAAAGAGCAGATACGGAAAACCATGCTTCGTCATGCAAGACTGCAGATTGCATTGAAAGGCGACTATCTCGGAATCCGGGAAATGAGAAAGCATGTGGCATGGTACACAAAAGGATTGGAAGGCTCAGCAAGACTCAGAGATGATATTAATAAAGTAGAAAGTTACGAAGAACTGGAAGAACTTTTGAAAGAACGCTTGTAAAGTTATTGACACATATCTGTGGATTAGGTATAATATTGGAATTGTGAAAGTATCTTTATTGTGTCATTTTATGAAATGATGAATAGAAAAAGAGGAGAAGTAAAATGGAAGCAAAGAAGACGTTACTTACTTATACAGGTTTAAAACAGCTTGAAGATGAACTGGAATTATTGAAAGTTGTAAAGAGAAAAGAAGTAGCAGGAAAGATAAAAGAAGCCAGAGAACAGGGAGACTTATCTGAAAATGCAGAATATGATGCTGCAAAAGATGAACAGAGAGACATTGAAGCACGTATCGACGAATTGGAAAAAATTCTCAAGAACGTGGAAGTAGTAGATGAAGATGAAGTCGGAACAGATGTCATTAACGTAGGATGTACAGTTGATGTTTATGACTGCGAATTTGAAGAAGAAATTGAATTTAAGATTGTAGGTTCAACAGAAGCAAACAGCCTTGCCGGAAAAATTTCCAATGAATCACCGGTAGGAAAGGCTTTAATTGGTAAGAAGGCTGGAGATACAGTTGAAGTTGAGACGGAAGCAGGTATTATTGAATATAAAGTATTGAAGATTAACCGTTCTATTTAGGACGGTGCGTGCCATTTAGAAGAAAAGGAGAGAGCGCTATGGGAGCACAGCAGAATAACGGTCAGGAACAGGATATTAATCATTTGAGACAGGTCCGTCGTGACAAACTGGCAGAGTTACAGGCAAATGGACAGGATCCATTTCAGATTACAAAGTTTGATGTCACACATCACAGCAAAGAAGTAAAGGAACATTTTGAAGAACTGGAAGGCAAGCAGGTTGTACTTGCCGGACGTATCATGTCAAAACGTATCATGGGAAAAGCTTCTTTCTGCAATATTCTTGATTTACAGGGAAATATTCAGTCCTATGTTGCAAGAGATAGCATTGGGGAAGACGAATATAAAGCATTCAAGAAGATGGATATCGGTGACATTGTAGGACTTGCCGGTGAAGTATTCAAGACAAAGACGGGCGAAATTTCCATTCATGCTTCTTCAGTAACGCTTCTTTCAAAGAGCTTACAAGTGCTTCCAGAGAAGTTCCATGGTCTGACAGACACAGACATACGTTATCGTCAGAGATATGTGGATCTGATCATGAATCCGGAAGTAAAGGATACATTTATCAAACGTTCTAAGATTCTCAGTTCTATCCGCAGATACCTGGATGGACAGGGATTTATGGAAGTTGAGACACCAATGCTTGTGTCCAATGCAGGTGGAGCAGCAGCAAGACCATTTATGACACATTTCAATGCACTGGATGAAGATTTTAAGCTTCGTATTTCTTTGGAATTATACTTAAAGAGACTTATCGTAGGTGGAATGGAACGTGTGTATGAAATCGGACGTGTATTCCGTAACGAAGGTCTTGATACAAGACATAACCCGGAATTTACCTTAATGGAATTATATCAGGCATATACTGACTACAACGGAATGATGGATCTGACGGAAAATATGTATCGTCACGTTGCACAGGAAGTACTTGGAACAACCGTTATCACATATAACGGTGTAGAGATGGATCTTGGAAAGCCATTTACAAGACTTACTATGGTAGATGCTGTTAAGAAATACGCAGGTGTTGACTGGAATGAAGTTACAACACTGGAAGATGCACAGAAGCTGGCAGAAGAACATCATATTGAATATGAAGCACGCCATAAGAAAGGCGATATCCTGAACCTCTTCTTCGAAGAATTTGTAGAGGAACATCTGATTCAGCCTACATTTATCATGGATCATCCGGTAGAAATCTCTCCTCTTACAAAGAGAAAACCAGAGAATCCAGATTATGTAGAACGTTTCGAATTTTTCATGAACGGTTGGGAAATGGCAAATGCTTATTCCGAATTAAATGATCCAATCGATCAGAGAGAACGTTTCAAAGCACAGGAAGAACTTCTTGCTCAGGGTGACGAAGAAGCCAACACCACAGACGAAGATTTCTTGAATGCATTGGAAATTGGTATGCCGCCGACAGGTGGTATCGGATTCGGCATTGACAGAATGTGTATGCTCCTGACAGACAGCGCAGCAATCAGAGACGTGTTACTGTTCCCGACAATGAAGAGCTTGGATAAATAAACCTAGTGTTTATGCGGGGTTGAGGCATTTGAGTACGTCAAAG
>CAKRCD010000015.1 GCA_934307065.1 uncultured Bariatricus sp.
AGTCACCTCCACCGGACGTTATCCGGCATCCTGCCCTATGAAGCCCGGACTTTCCTCACCTGCGGCCTTTCGGCACCTGCAGCCGCGAACATTTGTCTTACTTGCCTGATACACTGTATCATATTTCATTAAATTTGTAAACCGGATTTTTTAAATCCCCTCATCCACAATCAGGTTATCTCCATCTGCCGCACTTGTGGCAAGAGAATCGCACCTTTCATTCTGAGGATGTCCATCATGACCTTTGACCCAGATAAACTGAACCTGATGCGGCTCTTTTGCCTGTAGAAGCCGTTTCCACAAGTCCACATTTTTTACCGGCTCGTTTTTTCCACGTTTCCAGCCTTTCTTAAGCCACCCTTCAATCCAATGCTGATTAAAGGCATTGACAACGTACTGGGAATCGGAATATAACTCTACTTCACAAGGGCGGTTAAGGGCTTCCAGTCCGGCAATCACGGCCATTAGTTCCATCCGGTTATTGGTGGTCTTCTTATACCCTTGTGACAGTTCTTTCTTGTGCAGTTCTCCCTTGGAATCTACATATTCCAGAACCGCTCCATAACCGCCCGGACCATCCGGATTTCCTCTTGCGGCTCCATCTGTATAAATCCTGACTTTCATATCTGTTCCTTTACTTTATGTCTATTCTTATTTTTTCTACTCTTTGATATCGTCATGCTCGCCGAGTACCACTTCTGTCGCATAAACCACTTCCGGGAAAATATATTCCAGACATTCCTTGATAATCCGTGGACTTCCCGGCAGATTGACGATTAAAGTCTTCTTCCGGATACCTGCCGTTCCTCGCGTCAGCATAGCACGTTTTCTGGTTCTTGTCATATACATCCGCATAGATTCTGCCATCCCCGGAATTTCTTTATCAACAATACTCTTTGTAGCTTCCGGAGTCCAGTCCTCCTCCCTGCAGCCAATTCCCCCTATTGTAAGTACCAAATCCGCCGCATTCGTATCCGCAAGACGTGCAAGCACCTGACGAACCACTTCCCGGTCATTTGGTACAGGCTGAATCATCTCGGTACGGAATCCCACCTGACCGAGCATCCTCTTTACAATCTGCGAACAAGTATCTTCCTTTAGTTTTTGATAAATCAACGTATCAACCGGAATAATAATCGCTCTCATATAAACTCCCCTTTTCTTCTCGTGTACTTTTGACTCCTATACTCTTGTACAGTATAGCACATTCTGCTTCCCATGTGTACCTCTAATTAGAGGATTCTCAATTAACAGTCCCACCCTTAAATCCATGTGTCAAATGATGATGCAGACCATTCCGCCATTGCTGTCATTTACAATCTTCTGCATGGTATCCTGAAGCTTCGCCTGGCTTTCATCATTTATCATCATTATTTTATTCCGCATTCCATCCATTACCAATTCTTCAATAGATTTTCCGAAAATACTGGTAGACCATACCCCTTCCGGTGATTTTGCCGCATTTTCAATATACTGAATCAGATCTTCTGCCTGCTTCTCATTTCCTACAATTGGAGCAATTTCGGTCTCAATATTTGCTTTTATCATATGGATCGACGGAGCTTCGGAATGGATTTTTACACCGAATTTATTACCCTGACGGATGATTACCGGATCTGCTATTTTGATTTCATCACGCTGAGGACTGACCACTCCATAACCTCTGGCTTTCACGGAGTCAATGGCATCCTTCATGGCCTCATACTCTTTACAAAGCTTGGAAAACCGCTGCACTGTCCGGACTAAATCGTACTGACTCTTCATTTCCATTCCGGTCATTTCGCTGAGCATTTCATAGTAATAAGGGTCTGGTATACGGATTTCCAAATCTACATTTCCCTTATCCATAGCGATTTCACCTACTCTCACATCTGCAATGTAATCGCTTTCAGGCTTTACCACACTCTTAGGCAGATCTCCGATTTCGTTGGTATGTTCCATGACATTTTTTGCATATTGCAGAAGCGCTTCTTTTATCTTATGCCCGGATGGCAGCATTTCCGCCCATTTCGGAATAAAAAAACGGACTTCCGAAACCGGAAATGCTTTCAGCATCTGTTCCATGATATGATGAATGTCTTCTTCTTTTAACTGTTCACAATTGACAGGCATTGCTATGACACTATAAGTACCACTTATTTCCTCTGCCGTCTTTTTTGCTTCCTCCCCATAAGGTTTCTTGGAATTTACCAGCACGATAAACGGCTTCCCGATGCTTTGCAGTTCTTGTATGGTCTTCGCCTCCGCAGGCTTGTAATTTTCTCTTGGCAGTTCCCCGATACTTCCATCTGTAGTTACCACAATTCCGATGGTAGAATGGTCATGAATGACTTTTCTTGTTCCGATTCCTGCCGCTTTGGTAAACGGAATCTCATAGTCAAACCATGGTGTTTTTACTTGACGCTCAGTATCATTTTCAATATGGCCTGTTGCTCCTTCCACCATATAACCTACGCAGTCGATCAGACGAACTTTCACATGGATATCGTCTGCCACGGTAATCTGTGCCCCCTCTTTCGGTACAAATTTCGGCTCTGTTGTCATAATTGTTTTGCCTGACGCAGACTGTGGAAGTTCATCCCGGGCCTGCATTTTCGCATGCTCATCCTCCATATTCGGCAGTACCAGCACATCCATAAACCGCTTGATAAAAGTAGACTTTCCCGTCCGCACCGGTCCGACCACACCTATGTAAATTTCACCACCGGTCCTGGTCTCTATGTCCTTATATAAGTCAAATGTATTCACTTGCTTTTCCCCCTTTAACTGCTGATACAGTTTATGAAGGAACCGTTCTTCCTAGAACCAAAAAATTCACCAAACCATTTTGCCGTATACTTGGCAACTAAAAAAGAGGTTCTTTCGAACCTCTTCTCATGTCAATTTTATTTCTTGTTATTCCCAAGGTAAATCGGAATGCTCGAGCTTGCCATCCCGGAGCATTAAATCCTGCACTGCTTCTTCGACTTTCTTATTCGCGAATAAAACACGGTTTACTTCTTCTACAATCGGCATGGAAACTTGATACTTTTCCGCCAAAGCTTTCGCTGCCTTTGCAGAGTAAACACCTTCCACTACCATATTAACTTCTTTCATAGCTTCTTCCATGGTTCTGCCCTGTCCCATCAGATAACCGGCTTTCCGGTTTCTGCTGTGTACACTGGCACAGGTAACAATCAAATCTCCGATTCCGGTAAGACCGGAGAAGGTTTCTGCCTTTCCGCCCATCTTTACACCAAGTCTTGTGATTTCTGCAATCCCTCTGGTAATCAGGGCTGCCTTCGTATTATCTCCATAGCCTAAGCCATCTGCAACTCCTGCCGCAAGTGCAATCACGTTTTTCAAGGAACCACCAAGCTCGATACCAAGCATATCCGGACTTGTATACACACGGAACACATTGCTCATGAAAATGCTCTGGATATATTCTGCCGTTTCTTTGTCTCTCGCACCTGCCACTACTGTCGTAGGAAGACCACGGCTTACCTCCTCTGCATGGCTCGGTCCCGAAAGAACTGCGACCTTTGCCTGCGGAATTTCTTCCTCAATCTGGTCTGTCATAGTCATTAAGGTTGTCTCTTCAATCCCCTTGGATACATTGACCAGTAATTGCCCTTCCGCCACGTAAGGACACATCTTCTTTGCTGTGCCTCGTGTAAATACGGAAGGAACAGCCATCACAATCATATTCATTCCAAGAATCCCCTCGGAAATGTTATTGGTAATCTGAATACACTCCGGTATCATCACACCCGGAAGCTTATCCACATGTTCCCGTTTTGTACGGAGCATTTCTACTTCATTCTTATCAATAGACCAAATGGTAACTTCATGTCCATTTCTATTTAACAGAAGTGCCAATGCTGTGCCCCAGCTTCCGGCACCCATTACACCTATTTTTGCCATATCATTTTCCCTCTTTCTTGTCGAAGCTGATTTTGTTCTCTGTTCCATTCATCAAACGCACAATATTGTCCTTATGACGCACAAAAGCTGAAATTACAAAGAGAACTCCGATTACATACATTTCCACTAAATAAGCATGGGATACATAAAACAGTCCCATCTGTCCTTTGATTACCAGACCAATCAGAAATAATACGGATACTACCAGAGAACCAAGCGATACGTATCTTGTCAGTCCCACAATCAGGATAAATGCCAGCAGGCACACGGCTGTCAGCCTTAAATCGGTAATAATAATAATTCCGGCAGTCACAGCAATGCCTTTTCCACCTTTGAAATTCATATAAAAAGGATAATTATGTCCCAGTACTGCCCCGAAAGCTGCATACATGGAGAGGAGTGGCAGCATATCTGTCTTCGATGCGAAAATTGCACGCACAAGAAGTACCGCAAATACACATTTAAAACAGTCACCAATCAGCGTAATTGCTCCTGCCTTTACCCCCATGGTGCGGAGTGCATTGGTTGTCCCTGCATTGCCGCTTCCATGCTTCCGGATATCAAAGTGATGGAATTTTCCATAAATATATCCCGTCTGGAATAACCCGAACAGATATCCAATCGCCAAACAAATGACTCGTTCCATTTTACTGATCCTTTTCCTTTCTTTCACGTATAAAGAATCTTAAGGATGTACCCTTAAAACCAAATGCTTCACGAATCTTATTTTCCAGATAACGTGTGTAAGAAAAATGCATCAGTTCTTTGTCATTTACAAAGATAACAAAGGTAGGCGGTTTAACCGCAACCTGTGTAATATAGTAAAGCTTCAGCCGTTTTCCCTTATCTGAAGGCGGCTGCTGCATTGCAACGGCCTCAGTCATGATTTCATTTAACACACCGGTAGCCACACGCAGGGTCTGATTTTCGATTACCATGTCAATCATATCAAAAAGCTTTGGAAGTCTCTGCCCTGTAACTGCAGACACATACATAATCTCCGCATAAGGCATAAAGGACAGAATCAGACGAATCTGATGTTCAAATTCTTTGACTGTTTTATCATTCTTTTCAATGGCATCCCATTTATTTACCACAATGATAACACCTTTTCCACGCTCATGGGCAATTCCTGCAATCTTGGCATCCTGCTCCGTCACGCCCTCGGTTGCATCAATGACAACAAGCACCACATCTGCGCGGTCAACTGCTGTTACGGTACGGATAATACTGTAACGCTCCAGTTCTTCCTTAATCTTGTTCTTTCTGCGAAGTCCGGCTGTATCGATAAATACATATTCTGTTCCATTATGTTTAATCGTGGTATCAATGGCATCTCTTGTAGTTCCTGCCACATCTGACACGATCACACGGGCTTCTCCCGTCAGTTTATTGATAATAGAAGATTTTCCAACATTTGGCTTTCCAACAATGGCTACTCTTGGACGGTCATCCTCTTCTTCCTGCCCTGCTCCTTCCGGGAAATATTCCATCACCTTATCTAACATATCACCGATTCCGATTCGCTCTGCTGCGGAAATCGGCATCGGGTCTCCGATTCCCAGATTATAAAATTCATACACATCCGGCATCATTTTATTAAAGTTATCCACTTTATTTACCACTAGAATCACTGGTTTATGGGAACGGCGGAGCATATCTGCCACCTTGGAATCCGCATCCACAAGTCCCTGCTTTACATCTGTCATAAATAAAATCACATCTGCCGTGTCAATGGCAATCTGTGCCTGTTCTCTCATCTGGGATAAAATCACATCTCTGCTCTCCGGCTCAATACCGCCTGTATCGATCAGGGTAAATTCTTTATCCAGCCATGTGACTTCTGCGTAAATACGGTCTCTCGTCACACCCGGTGTATCTTTTACAATCGCTATTTTCTCTCCTGCCAGTGCATTAAACAGCGTGGATTTACCCACATTCGGGCGTCCTACAATCGCTACTACTGGTTTACTCATCTTCTATTCCTCCATCTGTAATATCGCATCAATCAAATCTTGTCCGCTTGATTTTACAACATCTATTCGTACTTGTAAAGCTTCCTCTAACTGGGAAATGGTCATATCATCCAAAAAGACATCCTCCTCATTACGGAACATGCTGACCGGGAGCAGGAGTCTGTCTCCTAATTGCTGCCCTGTAAGCTGGGCTTTCAAATCCTGTCCCGTGATCAATCCTGCCACGGTAATGGTTTCCCCAAAGAAATCATTGCGGATACAGTAAACATGCATGTCCAGATTCGGATATTTCTCCGACAGCCGCTCTGCCATTCTCTTGATAAATGGATAAGCAAGCTTGCCTGTCGCTAAAGATGCATGCCGTTCCCTGTCATCTCCCGTAAGCATCTGAAAACCTTCTTCAAACTCATTTAACAGCAGACGCATCATGCCGACTCCATTTTCCAGCTGAAGATAGCCATCATACCGTTCTTCCTCCGGTACCTCCATATCTGCCAGCAGATACCACTCATCTCCCGCATGAATGAAATGGGTGCCGCATTCTTGGTAAATCTTGTCCTGCCATTTATGGATGATTCCAAGAACCTCTCTTGCATCCTCCTTCTGAAATGGCTCCAGCGGATACAAACCTTCCCGGTATTTTGTCATCCCTACCGGTACCACGGAAACACTTTGCAGGTTCGGCATCCATTTTACCATATCACGGATACTTCTCTCTAATTCTTCTCCGTCGTTGATTCCTTTACAGAGCACAATCTGTCCATTCATGGTAATTCCACCCTCATACAGGGTCTGAATCTTCTTCAAGGCATCTCCGGCAAAACGATTGTGCAGCATCTTGCACCGCAACTCTGGATTTGTTGTATGAATCGATACATTGATCGGCTCCAGATGGTACTGTACAATTCGCTCTACATCATGGTCGCTCATGTTGGTAAGCGTGATATAATTGCCCTGCAAGAAGGACAGTCTGGAGTCATCATCCTTGAAATAAAGGGTCTCACGCATTCCCGGCGGCATTTGGTCAATAAAGCAGAACATGCACTTATTTCTGCAGGAACGATATTCATCCATCAAACCACTTTCAAATGTAATTCCCAGATCATCTTCATATTCTTTTTCTATTTCCAGTTCCCATTCTTCTCCGTTGGGTTTACGGATTAAGACTAATAATTCTTCATCATTCACATAATAATGATAATCAAATACATCTTCTATTATATGTTTATTAATCTGAAGCAGAACATCTCCGGGCTCTACACCAAGTTCCCACGCAATACTGCCTTCTTCCACTTCTTTTACTCTATGTTCCTGTTTCATGAAACGTAATCTCCCATTCTAAGCACATTACGGCACTATGATATCTATGATACCCGATTTTTTGTAAAAATGCAATTTTTTACCTTGCCTTTCTTGCCTTTACCCGGAAATAATGGTATAAATGAATCAGATAAACTATAGAAACAGTTGCAAATGACAACTGATTTTCGGGAGGCACCTATGAATGATATTCAGAACATGGAGCGCAAACTTCCTGTAGCTCCGCTTAAAATCGCAGCATTAAAGAGCTGTGAAGACTTAGCAAAAAAAGTAGACGAATATATCGTATCTTTTCGTCAAAATTCTTTAAATGACTTAGACCGCAACCTATATTCCACCTATGAATGCGACTCTTATCTGACAGATATTTCTTGTCCACGTTTTGGTTCTGGAGAAGCAAAGGGTGTTATCAATGAAAGTGTTCGTGGAAAAGACTTGTTTGTCATGGTGGATGTCTGCAACTACAGCCTTACTTACAAGGTAAGCGGTATGGTAAATCACATGTCACCGGATGATCATTATCAAGATTTGAAGCGTATTATTTCCGCAGCAACCGGGAAGGCACACCGTGTTAATGTAATTATGCCTTTCTTATATGAAAGCAGGCAGCACAAGCGTACCAAACGTGAATCCTTAGACTGTGCATTTGCCCTTCAGGAACTGGTGGACATGGGTGTAGCCAACATCATTACCTTTGATGCACATGACCCTCGTGTTCAGAATGCCATTCCGCTTCATGGATTTGACAGCTTCAACCCGCCGTATCAGTTTATGAAAGCACTGCTTCGTGCCGAACCGGATTTAAAGATAGATAAAGAACATTTAACCATCATCAGTCCGGACGAAGGTGCCATGGGACGAGCTGTTTATCTGGCTAACGTCCTTGGTGTCGATATGGGTATGTTCTATAAGAGACGTGACTACTCTAAGATTGTCGGTGGTAAGAATCCGATTGTTGCACATGAATATTTAGGAGATGACCTTCACGGTAAAACCGTCATCATCATGGATGATATGATTTCTTCCGGTGGAAGTATGTTAGATACTTCCAAGCAGTTAAAAGAACGTGGTGCTGAAAAGGTATTCATCTGTACTACATTTGGTCTTTTTACCGATGGTCTGGATAAGTTTGACGAATTCTATAATAAAGGGTATCTCGACAGAGTGATTACAACGAACCTTACTTATCTCCCACCGGAACTGGAAACAAAACCATATTTCATCAAAGCAGATATGAGCAAGTTCCTTGCACTGATTATTGACTCTATGAATCACGATACTCCAATCAGTGACGTGTTGGTGCCGACGGACCGTATCCACGATTTACTTGAAAAATATCATAAATAAAAAATTTAACAAAAAGAGTATTTGCTTCGAATCATTCCCAAAGCAAATACTCTTTTTTACATATTTCTTTTTCTCATTTTTAGCACATTTCTTTTTCTCTGAAAAAGCTTACATCGGTTGGATATACATAGGAACGCCCGATTTCGTGCAGCAGAACTACCTTCAACTGATTATTCAGATTCTTTTTGTCAAGCTTCATGGCTTCTGTCAGTTCACACATTGGAATATTGGCTTCTGTAGGAAGTCCATAGGACTTAAGGACTTTGCAAATCCGTTCTGCGCTTCCGGCCTTTGTCAGACCCTTTTCTTCCGCAATCTTGGTAATCTGATACATTCCGATTGCAACGGCCTCCCCATGGCTCTCTCTTTCATAGTGGTAATACTGCTCAATGGCATGTGCCAATGTATGTCCAAAATTCAATAGAATTCTTTCACCGAAGTCAAACTCATCTTCTTCTACAACGATTCGCTTGATATCCACGCAGGCAGCAATTACTTCTGTCATCCGTTCTTTCAGTTTTTCATAAGAACTACACGCTTCTAATTCATCAAATAGTGCTGCATTCTTGATACAGCCGTATTTAATCACTTCGCCCATCCCATCAATCACATATCTTTCCGGAAGGGTATCCAATACATCCGGGTCAATAAGAACCATCTGCGGCTGATAAAATGCACCCACTAGATTTTTTCCTTCCGGAAGGTCAACTGCTACTTTCCCGCCAACGGAAGAATCTACCTGCGCCAGAATAGAAGTAGGAATCTGAACAAACTTGATTCCTCTTAAATAAGTAGCTGCTACAAATCCGGCCAGATCTCCTACAACTCCACCTCCTAAGGCAACAATCAAATCGGTTCTGGACATCTTTGCTTTTAGAAGTTGGCTGTACAATCCCGGCAATGTATGAATGCTCTTAGATGGTTCACCGTGTGGAATCACAATATCATAACACTCAAACTTTGCCGACAGAATCTGTTTCAACCGTTCTCCGTAATAAGAATAAACCCGGTCATCCGAGATAATCATAATCTTTTTTCCCTGATAAATCTCAGAAATCCGTTCTGCTGCCTGACCTAGCATTCCTCTTTCTATATAAATCGGATAGCTGTGTTCTTTTAAATTCACAATCATTTTCATACCATTCACCTAGATATCTTTTCCTATTACCTTTGCAATTTGAACAACTTCTTTCATCAGGTTACTGTATTTTTCCGGTTTCAATGACTGACCGCCATCACAGAGTGCATATTCCGGATTGTTATGTACTTCAATCATCAGTCCGTCCACACCTGCTGCCACTGCTGCCTTTGCCATTGGTTCTACTAACCACCATTTTCCTCCTGCATGACTTGGATCCACAATGATTGGAAGGTGGCTGCGCTGCTTCATAACCGGAATTGCCTGAAGGTCCAACGTATTTCTTGTATAAGTTTCGAATGTACGGATTCCTCTTTCACAGAAAATGACATTTGGATTTCCGGCTGCCATGATGTACTCTGCTGACATTACCCATTCTTCGAAAGTAGCATTCAATCCTCTCTTAAGCAGGATTGGTTTCTTTGTCTGACCCAGCTTCTTCAGAAGGTCGAAGTTCTGCATATTTCTTGCACCAATCTGAATCAAATCCACTTTCTCATCAAATAATTCTAAATATTCAGATGACATCAGCTCTGTACAGATTGGTAGTCCCGTCACTTCTCTTGCCTTACAGAGATATTCCAGTCCCTGGACACCAAGTCCCTGGAAAGAATATGGGCTGGTTCTTGGCTTGAATGCTCCGCCTCTTAAAATATTGGCTCCAGCCTCTTTGACAGCCTTGGCAACTTCAACAACCTGTTCTTCTGTCTCTACAGAGCAAGGGCCTGCTATCATAGCCATATGTCCGCCACCGACTTTCACGCCTGCCACATCTACAATAGTGTCTTCCGGATGGAATGCACGATTTGCCAGTTTATACGGTTCCTGCACATGCATAACCTTCTCGACACTCTTATCTACTTCAAACAATCTTGGATCTACCTTCACGGTATCACCGATACATCCGATAATCGTCAAATCCTTACCTATGACGGTATGTACTTCCAGTCCTTTAGCACGGACCATATTCTCCACTCGTTTTACATTTTCCTCACTTGTCTTTGGTTTTAATACAATAATCATAATTGAAATCCTTTCTGCTACTATTGAATATAAAAATAAATACAAAAAAACCTCTGCATCACGCAGAGGACGAAAGAAATCTATACTTCGTGGTTCCACCTCAATTCGCAGACACTTCGCAGTGACTGCCTCAGCAGGTACGCCAAATGGTTATACCCTTGCAGATAACGGCTGCTTCCGGAGATGCCTACTCATAATAAATTATGATGTTCAGCACTCTACTCCAAGACGAATTCAATATAACTACTTGTATCCTCTTCCACCAGACGAGGACTCTCTGTGACCTCTCGTTATACCTACTATTTCTCTTCATCGCATTTCAACAGTAGACTTAGTTAACTTGTGCTATATGATAACTCACTTTTTTTAAATTGTCAATGACCTTATCAATGGAAATATTTCTGTTTAATTGCATCAACCGGCATCTTCTGCCCTGTCCAGAGTTCAAAAGATGCCGCTCCTTGATAAAGCAGCATATTCAGACCATTCTGTGTCTCACACCCTGCCGCCTTTGCTTTTTTCAGAAGTAACGTTTCTTTCGGATTATAAATGGCATCAAACACATAAAGGTCTTTCCGGAAAACACTGTCATCCGTAATGATACAACTGTCCATCTGTGGTGCCATTCCAACCGAAGTTCCATTTACCAGAATTGTACTTTCCTCAATTTCCCTTTTCAGAAGATCCGGGTCTGAAAAATCATGTAAATGTAAATTACATCTTGTTTCTTCTTTCAATATCTGAATAATACGCTCTGCCCTTGTAAAAAAGGCACTGCGTCTGTTGAATATGGCAATTTCAGCCACTCCGTCAAGTGCCGCCTGCACCATAATAGCCGCCGATGCTCCGCCTGCTCCTAGAAGTGTCATCTTCCTGCCGATGATATCTTTTCCATCCTCTTGCACTGCACGCATAAATCCGATTCCGTCCGTGGTATACCCCTTTAATACACCATTTTCATTGACGATGGTATTCACTGTCCCGCCAATTCTGGAAGCTGTTGATAATTCGTCTGCCAACCCGCACATCTTATTCTTATTTGGCATTGTCAGATTAAAACCCCTGACTCCGAGCACTTTTAAACCTTCTACTGCTGTCTCCAGATTCTCTGTCCCTACATCAAATGCAAGATAAGCGTAATCTAACCCCAACTGTTTGAATGCTTCATTATGCATCATTGGTGAAATGCTGTGTGCCACAGGACTTCCAAGAAGTCCTGTAAGTCTTGTATGTCCTGTAATCTCGTATCCCATTTTCTTCTCTTTCTGTTTCTGTTTGTAATAAGTATTGGAATTTCTGTGGCAAACTACAATTCCGAAATTGCTCTGTCTTTTTTTATTACTCTGTCTTTTTCCAGAAGCCGAAATACTTTTCTCCGTTTTCCAGCTTTACCCCACGGGCTTTTGCCATCTCACTGACTGTTACAAGCTTATAGCCCTTCTCCTGCAGTGCAGGAATCAATTGAATTGCTGCCTCCACGCTCTGCTCGTGGATGTCATGCATAAGAATAATATCTCCATCTTCTGCATTCGTCAGCACATTCTCTATGGTTGCATTTGCATCCTTTGTTTTCCAGTCCAGTGTATCCACTGACCATAGAATCATCGGCATACCTACATTCTGTTTCACGTTATCATCCACTGCACCATATGGCGGACGAAGCAGGGTTGCCGGACTTCCTGCAGCATTTTCTATTTCACCATTCGTATTATTGACCTGCCCTTGGATTTCCTCCGGAGTAATCTTGGTAAGCTGCGCATGGTCATAGGAATGGTTACCAAGCTCACATCCAACCTCCAACATCCGCTTTACTTCATCCGGATACTTCGGTACATTCTTTCCTACCATAAAGAATGTTGCATGGGCTCCATACTGTTCTAAAGTATCCAAAAGCGTTGAGGTATATTTACCCGGTCCATCATCAAAAGTCAGGGCAATCATTGGCTGATTATAAGCCTCCTCAGCAGCCTGTTCTAATTCTTCTTCATGTTCCTTATCGATTTCTTTCACTGTAAAGGTCCCATTTTCTGTATGAACTGCTACTTTATCCAGCCAGTCTGTATTCAGCGGTGTCGACACGGCACTGGTCAGAACCGCAGAAATCGGATATTCACCCACTTCTGTTCCATCGCCATCTGATTCCAACGTATACCCTGATCCATTCTGTAACTCATCTATTAAATCCTGAATGGTATAATCGGTCTCCTCATCCAATATAACGGAGGTATCACCTTTGCAGCTTACCTTTGCAGTAAATACTGGTTTTTCTTCTCCCACATACATCTGCGCATCCTGGACAATCAGATCAATCTCTACCACTTTATCTTTAAATAAAGCTGTTGCTCTCGTTCCAACCAGAATGAGAAGCAGCACTGCAACAAAGATTCCACCTATCCCCCATACAGAAATATGTCTCTTTGTTCTTTTCTTCCATCTTCTTTTCTGATCTGTGTTTCTTAAACGTCTTGCTCTTTGGCGTCTTAGCTTCCAATTATGTATCTTTTGCTCTATATTCATCTTCTGTGTATCTTCTTTCACTATATTTACATTCATTATAAGATAACTGACCTTGATATTCAACACGAGTACTTATTAAATATTATGTCATTTCTGTAAATATTTGTAATATCTTCTACAAAAAGTATCTGGTAACTTTTTGCAAAAGCATGTATCAACCTAAAAAGGATTCTCCATACCGGAAAATCCTTTTCTATTGACTCTCTATTTGATTATACGCACACGGCATACACCTTCCACTCCACTTAACTCCTGTTCGATTTCTGCAGTCACATCGGAATCTACATCAATCATAGTGTAAGCATATTCGCCTCTGCTCTTGTTGATCATATTTGCAATATTCACATGTTCCTTCGTCAAAATTGCAGTAAACTGTCCAATCATATTCACCATATTTTTATGAAGAACGGTAATCCGGACTTTTTCACGGATTCCCATCTCACAATTTGGATAATTCACGGAATTATGAATGTTTCCGTTTTCCAGATAATCACGGATTTCTTTCGCTGCCATCACTGCGCAATTGTCTTCTGCTTCTGCGGTGGATGCACCAAGATGTGGAATCACAATGGTATTTGGTGCCTTCACAATCTCAGGAGTCGCGAAATCTGTCACATAACGTTTCACTTTTCCGCTTTTAAGTGCCGGAATCACTGCTTCGCTCTTTACCAGCACATCTCTTGAGAAATTCAGAAGCACTACCTTATCTTTCATCATACCGATTGCTGTTTCATCAATCATTCCTTTTGTAGAATCCATAGCCGGTACATGAATGGTAATATAGTCGCATTCTTTGTAAATTTCTTCCACACTCTTTGCATGGTAAACATCCTTTGAAAGTTTCCATGCCGCCTCTACAGATATATATGGGTCATACCCATAGACTTCCATTCCAAGCTGAAGCGCTGCGTTCGCAACCAGGGCACCAATCGCTCCAAGTCCGATAACACCAAGCTTTTTGCCTGTAATCTCACATCCGGCAAATGCTTTCTTTGCCTTTTCCGCAGACTTCGCAATGTTTTCGTCGTCTTGATTTGCTTTTACCCAGTCAATACCGCCTACAATATCGCGGGATGCCAGAAACAATCCTGCAAGCACCAGTTCCTTTACACCGTTTGCATTGGCTCCCGGTGTATTGAAAACCACAATTCCTTTTTCCGCACATTTATCCAGCGGAATATTATTAACTCCCGCCCCGGCTCTTCCGATTGCTTTCAGTGTTGCATCAAACTCCATCTCATGCATTCCGGCACTTCTTACCAGAATAGCATCTGCGTCCTTGATTTCTTCTGTCTTTGTAAAATTCTGTCCTAAGCCATTTAATCCAATCTGTGCAATTGGGTTCAGGCAATAATATTCATATCCCATTACACATTTTCCTCCTCGAAGTTCTTCATAAATGCTACCAGTGCTTCCACACCTTCATAAGGCATGGCATTGTAAATACTTGCGCGCATACCACCAACAGTTCTGTGCCCCTTCAGGTTTTCCAGTCCTGCTGCCTTTGCCTCTTTTACAAATTTGGCATCCAGTTCTTCATCTCCGGTCACAAAAGGTACATTCATCAAAGAACGGTCTTTTTTCTCCACTGTTCCTTTAAACAATTTACTCTCATCTAAGAAATCATAAAGAAGTTTCGCTTTCTTCTCATTGCGCTCCTTCATTACTTCCAGACCACCCATTTTTTTCAGCCATTTAAACACTTTACCGCAAATGTAAATACCATAAGCCGGTGGTGTATTGTAAAGAGATTTTGCGTCTGCATGGGTCTTATACTGCAGCATGGTCGGTGTGCCCGGGAGCACATCTTCTGTAATCAAATCTTCCCGAATGATCACAATGACGGTTCCTGCAGGGCCGATATTTTTCTGGACTCCACCATATATAATACCATATTTGGTCACATCTACCGGTTCTGACAGGAAGCAGGAAGAAACATCTGCCACAAGAGTCTTGCCCTTGGTATTCGGAAGTTCCTTATATTTGGTTCCGTAAATGGTATTGTTTTCGCAGATATATACATAATCTGCATCTTCTGAAACCGGAAGGTTTGAGCAGTCCGGTATGTAGGAAAAGGTCTTATCTGCTGAGGAGGCAATCCGATTTACTTTTCCATATTTTTCTGCTTCTGCCGCAGCTTTTTTTGCCCACTGTCCTGTAATGATATAGTCTGCCACTTTGTTTTTCATCAGATTCATCGGAATCATGGCAAACTGCTGGCTTGCACCGCCCTGTAAGAACAGCACCTTATAGTTGTCAGGAATGTTCATGAGCTCACGTAAATCCTGCTCAGCTTCTGTGATGATCGTCTCAAAAGCTTTGGAGCGATGACTCATCTCCATAACGGACATTCCCGTACCTCTGTAGTTTAACATTTCTTCTGCTGCTTCTTTTAGTACCTCTTCCGGCAATACGGCCGGTCCTGCTGAAAAGTTGTACACGCGTTCCATAAACATTCCCCTTTCTCATTTTTATTTTCTTTTTGGTATTGTTTTATTGTTTTTCCAAATCTTTTTCATCAAAAGCATCACTGATCGGTGCTCCCGGAGCCACCATCGGCCATACTTTGTCATCACTGTCAATCTGACAGTCAATCAAAACCGGTCCTTCACACTGTAATGCCTTTTCAAAGA
The DNA here is from genome assembly GCA_934307065.1 of uncultured Bariatricus sp. Taxonomy (GTDB): domain Bacteria; phylum Bacillota; class Clostridia; order Lachnospirales; family Lachnospiraceae; genus Allocoprococcus. The sequence goes on from CAKRCD010000015.1 coordinate 15,861, forward strand.
TTTCAGAAAAATTTTCCTTTGTTGTTGCACGGTAGGCTGTTGCCCCCATTGCTTCTGCCAGCTTCACGAAATCCACTCCGTCGTTCAGCACGGTTGCAGAGTAGCGCTGTCCATAGAAAAGTGTCTGCCACTGTCGAACCATCCCAAGTACATGATTGTTCAGTACTACCTGGATAATCGGAATATTGTAACGTGCTGCTGTGGCAATCTCATTCATATTCATACGGAAACATCCATCTCCGGCAATATTGATAACCGTTTTATCCGGACATCCCATCTTGGCTCCAATCGCAGCTCCAAGACCATATCCCATGGTTCCAAGACCACCGGATGTAAGTAACTGTCTTGGTTCTTTAAATTTGTAATACTGTGCCGTCCACATCTGATGCTGCCCTACTTCGGTTGTCATCAGAGCCTCTCCATTTGTCTGACGGTAAATTTCTTCAATGACAAATGGTCCGGTCAAAGATTCTTTCGAATAAGTCATTGGGTACTGTTTCTTATAATTCTGAATCTTTTCTACCCATTTATCATGATGCTGCTGCATCAGCTTTCCATTGATTTCACCCAGAACTGCCTTGATGTCTCCAACCAGTCCCAGGTCCACCATAATATTCTTGTTAATTTCAGCCGCATCTATATCTATCTGGATAATCTTTGCATTTTCTGCAAATTTCGATGCATTTCCGATGACACGATCCGAGAAACGGGAACCAATTACGATTAACAAATCGCATTCACTGACTCCGTAATTTGAAGTTTTGGTTCCATGCATTCCAAGCATTCCCGTATACAAATCACTGGTTCCCGGATAAGCACCTTTTCCCATCAGGGAATCACAGACCGGAGCGTGCACTCTTCCTACAAACTCTTCAATTTCTTCGTTTGCACCGGAAGAAATTGCGCCGCCACCTACGAAAATATAAGGCTTCTCTGACTCCATGATCATCTCGATTGCTTTATCAATTTCCTGTTCTGAGACAACTTCTTTGCATTTATCCACCAGCTCAATAGAAACCGGCTCATATTCTGCCATCTTTGCAGTCACATCTTTTGGAATATCCACAAGTACAGGGCCAGGTCTTCCCGACTGTGCAATCACAAAGGCTTTACGGATAGTCTCTGCCAGCTTATTGACATCTTTTACCATAAAATTGTATTTCGTAATCGGCATAGTAATTCCGGTAATATCAATTTCCTGAAAACTGTCTTTACCGATTAACGGTACACCTACGTTACAGGTGATTGCCACGATTGGAATGGAATCCATAAATGCGGTTGCAATTCCTGTTACCAGATTGGTGGAACCGGGACCGCTTGTAGCAAAACATACACCGACTTTTCCAGTAGCGCGGGCATAGCCGTCTGCTGCATGGGAAGCTCCCTGTTCATGGGAAGTCAGGATATGCGTAATCTCATCACTATGCTTATACAACTCGTCATATACATTTAAAATGGTTCCTCCCGGATAGCCGAACACGGTATCGACACCCTGTTCTTTCAAACATTCTATCAGTATTTCTGCTCCATTTAACTGCATTCGTGTTTTCCTCGCTCTCTATTTTACTTCCAGAATAGCGCCTCTGTTTCCGGATGTTACCATGGCTGCGTATCTTGCCAGATATCCTGTGGTAACCTTCGGTTCTCTCGGCTGCCATTTCGCCTTTCTTGCTGCCAGTTCTTCATCTGAAATTTTTGCATTCAGTGTAAGATTCGGAATATCTATCTGGATAATATCGCCTTCTTCGATTAAAGCAATTGGTCCGCCCACTGCTGCTTCCGGGGACACATGTCCGATGGAAGCTCCTCTGGATGCTCCACTAAATCGTCCATCTGTAATCAATGCTACGGAAGAACCAAGTCCCATTCCTGCAATGGCAGAAGTCGGATTCAGCATCTCTCTCATACCCGGGCCGCCCTTTGGTCCTTCATAGCGGATAACCACTACATCACCAGCCACGATTTTACCACTCTTGATTGCATCAATGGCATCTTCTTCACACTCAAAGACTCTTGCAGGTCCTTCATGTACTAACATTTCCGGAACAACTGCAGAACGTTTTACCACGCTACCGTCCGGTGCAATATTTCCCTTTAATACAGCAAGACCACCTGTCTCACTATATGGGTTGTCGATTGGACGGATAACTTCCGGATTTAAGTTCTCGCAGCCCTCGATATTTTCTCCTAAAGTCTTTCCGGTAACGGTCATGCATTCCGTATGAAGAAGCCCACGCTTATTTAACTCACTCATGACTGCCGGCACACCACCAGCCTCATTCAAATCTTCCATGTAAGTCGGACCGGCCGGTGCCAGATGGCAAAGGTTTGGTGTCTTTTCACTGATTCCATTTGCAAAATCAATCTCAAAGTCCATGCCGATTTCATGGGCGATTGCCGGAAGATGTAACATACTGTTGGTAGAACATCCAAGTGCCATATCTACAGTCAGTGCATTTAAGATTGCATCTTCTGTCATAATATCTCTTGGACGGATATTTCTTCTGTAAAGCTCCATTACCTGCATACCGGCATGCTTTGCCAGACGGATACGCTCTGAATAAACAGCCGGAATGGTACCATTTCCAGGGAGTCCCATACCAAGTACTTCGGTCAGGCAGTTCATACTGTTTGCGGTATACATTCCAGAACAAGAACCGCAGGTCGGACATACTTTATTTTCATATTCGCAGACTTCACATTCGGTCATAGTTCCTGCTGCATAGGCTCCTACTGCCTCAAACATACTGGAAAGACTTCGTTTCTTGCCATTTACATGACCTGCCAGCATTGGTCCACCGCTGACAAAGATGGTCGGTACATTGATTCTGGCTGCTGCCATCAGAAGTCCCGGTACATTCTTATCACAGTTTGGAACCATAACCAGTGCGTCAAACTGATGTGCCAGTGCCATTGCCTCTGTAGAATCCGCAATCAAATCTCTGGTAACCAGAGAATACTTCATTCCGATATGTCCCATGGCAATTCCATCACACACTGCAATCGCAGGAAATACAATAGGGGTTCCGCCTGCCATGGCAACTCCCATCTTTACTGCATTTACAATCTTATCCAGATTCATATGTCCCGGAACAATCTCATTGTAAGAGCTGACAATTCCTACCAATGGTTTTTCCAATTCTTCTTTTGTAAGTCCCAATGCGTTAAATAACGAGCGATGCGGTGCCTGCTGCATCCCCTTCTTTACGTTATCACTTTTCATTTTCTCACGCCTCCTCTATTCTATTTTCTTACTGTATTCTCTCACAAATAAGGTCACCCATCTGTGCTGTATTTACCTTTGTACAACCTTCTGACATGATATCTCCTGTGCGATACCCATCTTTTAATACCTTGGAAATGGCTGCCTCTATAGCGTCTGCTGCCGCATCCAAATCAAAACTGTAACGAAGCATCATGGCTGCTGACAGAATCGTTGCAATCGGATTTGCAATGCCCTGTCCGGCAATATCCGGTGCAGAACCGCCGCTTGGCTCATATAGACCGAATTTTGTCTCATTTAAACTAGCACTTGCAAGCATTCCGATGGAACCGGTTACCATACTTGCCTCATCTGATAAAATATCACCGAACATGTTCTCTGTCAGAACCACATCAAACTGTTTTGGATTCTTTACAAGCTGCATTGCGCAGTTATCAACCAGCATATGTTCTAATGTAACATCCGGGTAATCTGCCGCAACTTCTTCCACAACTTTTCTCCACAATCTGGAAGAATCCAATACATTTGCCTTATCAATACTGGTTACTTTCTTTCTTCTCTTTCTTGCAATGTCAAATGCGCGGATTGCGATTCTGCGGATTTCATTTTCATTATATGTAAGTGAATCATAAGCAGTACGGACACCATTTTCTTCAACCGTCTTTCTCTCTCCGAAATACAGTCCACCGGTCAGCTCTCTCATGATCAAAAGGTCAAATCCACCTTCTGTCAGTTCCGGCTTTAACGGACAAGCATCCGATAATTCTTCATAAAGCACCGCCGGTCGCAGGTTTGCAAATAATCCCAGCTCTTTTCTGATTCTCAGAAGTCCTGCTTCCGGTCTCTTAGATGGCTCTAATTTGTACCATGGCGAAGTGTTTGTGTCTCCACCGATGGAACCCATCAGAACTGCGTCATTCATTTTGGCTCTTTCTACAGTCGCATCCGTTAGTGGTACTCCGTGAACATCAATCGAAGCTCCTCCCATCAGTAACTGTTCGTAAGCACATTCAAATCCGTAGACCTCCCCTGCCTTGTCCAGCACCTTCATTGCCTCTGTCACAACTTCCGGTCCGATGCCGTCGCCTTTAATTACACCAATGTTCAATTTCATCGTTTATTTCCTTCCTTCTATGCCATCCTACATTCATCATACATTTTATGTTGATTTTCTATTATGGTTTATAATATCGTATTTTTCTTCTGATTTCAACCCTTTACCTCGCAAAAGTGTGAAATAGCAAAAACCGTGTATACAAGGTTCTACTGCCTTATATACACGGTCTTTAAATTCCTATTACTTTTCTTCTCTTATGAGTTAGAAGCTGGCTTTTCTACCTGCATGATTGCTGATTTCTGCATCGGAATACGACAGTTCTTGTTGCTGCCAAATTCTACAATTACATCCTGCTCACCTACATCGATGAGAACGCCATAAAAACCGCTTGTTGTAAGAACAGTATCTCCTACCTGCATTTCCGAAAGCATCAGCTGAATTCTCTTCTGTTCTTTCTTCTGTGGTCTCATAAGCAGGAACCACAAACCACCTAAAACTACAGCGTAGATGATAACTAACTGAACCATATCCATTTTCTGTTTCCTCCTAATTGTAATAAAAACTATATCTACTATACACAATCCTATGCATTTCAGCAAGGGAATTTCAAATAATTTTACACTTATACACTTTTATTCTTCTTTTTCTTCCATTCTGTTTAAGGTTTCTTTCTTAAACTCTTTATATCTTCCTGCATCAATAGCATCTCTGATTTCTTCCATCAGTGTATTGTAATAATACAGATTATGCAGGACGCAAAGACGCATACCAAGCATTTCTTTCGCCTTCAGCAAATGTCGGATATAAGCTCTGGAATATCTGCGGCAAGCCGGGCACTGGCAGCCTTCTTCAATCGGGCGCTCATCCAGTTCATATTTCGCATTAAACAGATTTAATTTCCCATGCTTTGTATAAACGTGTCCGTGTCTTCCGTTACGGCTCGGATATACGCAGTCAAAGAAATCCACACCTCTGTCGACTGCTTCCAGAATATTTGCCGGTGTTCCTACTCCCATAAGATAGGTCGGTTTGTTTACCGGTAAATACGGAACTACCGCATCTAAAATCTGATACATCTCCTCATGGGTTTCTCCAACCGCAAGTCCTCCCACTGCATAGCCGTCCAAATCCATTTCTGCAATCTGCTGTGCCTGGGCAATACGGATATCCTCATAAATAGCACCCTGATTGATTCCGAATAACATCTGTTTCTTGTTAATCGTATCGTCCAGCGAATTCAGTCTTGCCATCTCTTCTTTGCATCTTGCAAGCCAGCGCACTGTCCGATCTACCGAGTTCTGGATATATTTCCGGTCAGCCACACTGGAAGGGCACTCATCAAATGCCATGGCAATGGTGGAGGCCAGATTGGACTGAATCTGCATACTTTCTTCCGGTCCCATGAAAATCTTTCTGCCATCGATGTGCGAATTGAAATACACTCCTTCTTCTTTGATTTTTCGGAGTCCTGCCAGCGAAAACACCTGAAATCCGCCTGAATCCGTCAGAATTGGTTTATTCCATGACATAAATTTGTGCAGACCGCCAAGCTGCTTGATTACCTTATCTCCCGGTCGCACATGCAAATGGTAGGTATTGGAAAGCTCGACCTGCGTCTTAATTCCTTCCAAATCTTCTGTAGACACGGCACCCTTGATAGCCGCGACCGTTCCTACATTCATAAATACCGGAGTTTCAATGACTCCATGGACTGTGTGAAGACGTCCACGCTTCGCCAGCCCATCTCTTTTGATTAATTCGTACATTCTATTTTCTCCAACTTTTTTAATGATATCTTTTTATTGATGTCTGACTTCTGCCAATATATTAGTCACAATAATCTCTTAGTAGTGGCACACAACCGGTGTTCCTGCCGATACATTGTTAAATACCGTCTCCGCAATGTTGTATGGCAGATTGACACATCCATGGGAGCCATGGGTCAGATATCTGTTCCCTCCAAAAGCGGACTGCCAAGTGGCATCATGAAGTCCGATTCCACCATTAAACGGCATCCAGAAAGCAACCGGTGATTCCCACTCATAGTTTCCGTCCGCCTTCTTTGGTCCACGCAGAACCGCATTCCGCTTACAATAACGAATACTGTACACACCCTGAGGTGTTGCACTTCCCTCACTTGGCTTTCCGGTTACAATCGGTGAACTTGTCACTACACTTCCATTTACAAACAAGTACATATACTGATTGGTCAAGTCTACTTCCACATAAGTATCTCCCCAGTCTGCCGCTCCATGGGAAGCCGCTGTCTGCTTATAAACCGGTTCTTTTGTTACCACTTCTTTATTACTGATATTTGTCTCTAATGCTGCAATTTCTGCTGCCTGATCAATTTTCCAGCCATAATCGCCACCTTCTACATTTACCGTATTACCGCTTCCGGATGTAAATGTTCTCTGCTTCCGGTAAGTATCGTACTTTTCTGCCAATCCTGCAACATACTGGGATACTCCTTCTTCATTATAGGTCACATTCATGTTTTCATCCGTAGTCAGCCACTGGGAAATCACAGATGCATCTACAACTTCTGTATTCTCACCAAAGGTGTAAGTAACCGAAGCTCCTAAATACTCGTTCATTGTCTTGCATGCTGCAAGTACTTCCGGTGAATCGGAAAAATACGCTGCTTTTACATAGCAATCTTCTGCCACCATATCCAGAGTACTCTGAAATCCGGCAATATACTCTGCCACTTTTGCCTTAAATGCATCTACATCTAACAAACTTCCAATTTCTTCTGCTTTCACAACAAATTTCTGTCCGTTAAATTCTGGAACAGCAGAGGCCGGAGCTACCTGATTCTCCTCCTGCATACAATCCAGTGCATTAAGCAGATTATCCAGCTTCGTTTCGTCATAATTCACACCAACCGGTGCCTGAATATCAAAACTCTCCCACAGACTTCTTGGCCACAAGAATACATTCTGATTCTTCAGCAAGGTATTTAATTCTTCGCCTTTCTTATAGCTTAAATCTATTTCCTTGCCATCAATCACATCCACATCGCCATCTGACTCTTTCAAAGTCAGCTTATAATCTCCTACTTCCTTGGTCATAGTATCTTCTACCTTTGCAACTGTCTGAAGGGAATAATCCACTCCGTTAATGGTAGTATGGAAATAAAAATGACTGGAGAAAAAGATTGCAAATCCAAAATACACTGCCAGAATTACTCCAAGAACCGACCCTCCGATAATTCCTAGCACCTTATGTCTCTTTTTCTTCTTTGCAAGCTTTTCTTCATCTATTTCATCTTCCGAAAAGTCTGCCTCATCCTCCACGAGTTCTTCTCCGTCCATTATATCCAGTGATGGTTCCAGTTCTTCCCCATCTTCCGCGTCCAGCGATGGCTCCAGTTCTTCGCCGTCTTCTGTATCTAATGACATTTCCAGTTCTTCACCATCTTCGGCACTTAATTCAGATTCTATCTCTTCGCCATCTTCGGCAGACAAATCATCTTCTTCCGGCTTTTCTGAAACGTCTTTGACACTTTTCGCAGTGTCTTCTTCCACTTTAGTTTCCTCATCAGCCTTCTTATCTGGGGAAAACGTTTCCTTAGCTGAATCATCCTTTTTGTTTTCTTCATCAGCCTCCATATCTTCCAATTCTTCACTAATCTCACAACTTTCTTCTGAATTCTCTTCCGACCCTGCTTTCAGCTCATTTGCAATATCCAGCAATGTTTCTTCCATGATTTCTTCCGAGGACTGACTGATATCCTTTTCTTCCATTTTCTGCTTCCTCTTCGTCATTTTATCTTAACTCCCTGTTATAAATATATTTATATTCTGAATACTCATATCTATTATTGTAATACGAACAGACTCTTATTTGCAATATAAATGTCACTTTTCGACAATTTTTTCACTTGTCCCGAAAGTGTCCGTGTAGTATCATGATGATACCAAGGTTAAAAGTGCTGCATTTCAGGTTTACCTGAAAATGCAGTACCTTATAACCTGCCCAAACATGAGAAAGTAGCCCGGCAGGGCGGATTTCGAATGTTTAAAGGATTTCGAGAGCATGTTAATGCGGAGAAATCCGGCAGTATCATCATACCATTCAAGGGATTTCGAGAGTACATCAGTACGGAGAAATCCGGCGGTATCATCATACCATTCAAGGGATTTCGAGAGTACATCAGTACGGAGAAATCCGACGGTATCATCATACCATTCAAGGGATTTCGAGAGTACATCAGTACGGAGAAATCCGACGGTATCATCATACCGTTCAAGGGATTTCGAGAGCATGTCAATGCGGAGAAATCCGGTGGTATCATCGCCAACACACTAACCATAGAAAGGACAACATTTAAATGGCAGGTTCTATTTTCGGAAAATTATTTCAGATATCTACCTGGGGAGAATCCCACGGAAAGGGCATCGGTGTTGTAATCGATGGCTGCCCTGCCGGATTACCCTTATCAGAATCTGATATCCAAACATATTTAGACAGACGTAAACCCGGACAAAGCCAGTTTACAACCATGCGGAAGGAAAGTGACGAAGCGGAGATTCTTTCCGGTGTTTTTGAGGGTAAAACAACAGGAACTCCGATTTCTATTCTAATCCGCAATCAGGACCAGCGTTCCCATGATTATAGTAATATTATGAACTGCTACCGTCCCGGTCATGCAGATTTTACCTTCGATGAGAAATATGGCTTCCGTGATTACCGTGGCGGCGGTCGTTCTTCCGGACGGGAAACAGCAGGGCGTGTGGCTGCCGGAGCAGTTGCTGCAAAGATTCTGGAAACATTAGGAATCCAGATTCTTGCTTATACCAAATCCATTGGCCCGATTTCGATTCCGGAAGCAGACTATCATTATGAAGAAATTACACAAAACGCTCTCAATATGCCAAATACCGCTTATGCAGAGAAAGCTTCCGCTTATCTGGAATCCTGTATCAAAGAGCAGGACTCTTCCGGTGGAATCATCGAATGCAGAGTTACCGGACTTCCTGTCGGCATTGGCGATACCGTCTTTGACAAACTGGACGCCAATCTTGCAAAAGCCATGCTTTCTATCGGAGCAGTAAAAGGCTTTGAAATCGGTGACGGCTTTGCTGCTGCGCAGGCAAAAGGCAGTGAAAATAATGATGTTTTTACAGTAACAGATGGAAAAATCGTAAAGAAATCCAACCATTCCGGTGGAACTCTGGGCGGAATGAGTGATGGTGCACCTCTTGTTTTCCGCACCGCTATCAAGCCTACTCCTTCTATTTCCAGAGAACAGGAAACCGTAGATAAGGATGGAAATCTAGTTTCCCTTACCATCACCGGACGGCATGACCCTGTAATCGTTCCAAGAGCAGTAGTCGTGGTAGAAGCCATGGCAGCACTTACTATCGTAGATTTACTTTTTACGAATATGTCTGCAAAAATGGATTCATTAACCACATTCTATAAATGATAAAGCAGAGTAAAATAATAAAAACAGAAAGTAGAATATTATGTGGCAGCGAACATTTCAATATAACATCACAGAATCGGATGCATACAACAATATCCATGAACTTCTAAAAGCTCATGGATATTCTTCTACAGTCATCCGGCATTTAAAGGAAACAGAAAACGGTATTCAGAAGAATGGAGTCTGGGCGAGAGTCTATGAACCACTCGCTTCTGGCGATACAGTCACCATTCTTCTCACGGAAGAAGCTTCTTCGGAAAATATTGTACCAACACCCCTTCCTCTGGATATTATCTATGAGGATGAGGATCTGCTTGTCATTAACAAGGCTTCAGATATGCCAATCCACCCTTCCCAGGGAAATTATGACAATACTCTGGCAAATGCCTGTGCTTATTATTTTCAGCAGAAAGGCGAACCTTTCACTTATCGTTGCATCAACCGACTGGACCGGGATACCACCGGGCTTTTAATATTGGCAAGGCATGCTTACAGTGCTTCTCTGCTTTCCTCTATGGTAGCAAAAAGAGAAATTCATCGTGAATATCTTGCCCTTGCTGCCGGGCTTGTTCCTGATTCCGGTGTCATTGAAGCACCCATTGCAAGAGTGGACGGCTCTACTATTGAGCGGGAAGTGAATTTTGAAACCGGTGAATTTGCACGCACACATTACAGACGATTAGAATATAAAAATGGGTACTCCCTTGTATCGTTAAAGCTTGATACAGGGCGCACCCATCAGATACGTGTTCATATGAAATATATCGACCACCCGCTTCCGGGCGATTTCTTGTATAATCCGGATTATTCTGTGATTCACAGACAGGCATTACATTCCTACCGTCTGACCTTCACACATCCAATTACCGGAAAAGAATTGCAATTTACTGCACCTCTCCCGGATGATATGAGGCTAAATATGAAACCAGATATGCAAATCTAAATATCGAAGCAGCCGCCTCCTATGAATTCCCGAAGCAGGGAATTTGCAGGAATATCCGCATTTCCCATTCCCACAAAATAATCCAGAAATTTGAGCAGACGTTTCGCTTCTACATATTCTTCGCAGTCTTTCTCGATTCCAAACAAAAGAGGCTCTACATATGGTTTCAGCACTGCAAGCTCATACAGGAGTGCGGAGTTAAACATAACATCCGCTTCTTCCTGATATGGGAAAATATTTTTCTCCTCACCTCTGCGTACAGAATCCCACATGGCAATGGTCTGTTTTGCCGAAGCGCCTCTGGTTCTTGCGTCTCTGACCATACGGCGAAGCAATCTGCCATCCGTAGAAGAAATCCGATTGTGCTCATCTACATTTAACTGAGTCAGCGCACTGATATAAATCTTAAACTTATGCTCCCGTGGAAGTCCGTAAGTCAGACGGTCATTCAGGCAATGGATTCCTTCCAATAGGAGAATGTCATTCTCTCCAAGCTCCATGAAATCGCCTTTGTATTCCCGCTTCCCGGTCTTGAAATTGAATCTTGGAATTTCTACCCGCTTTCCTGCAAGCAACGCTTCCAAATCTTCGTTTAACTTCTTCATGTCCACGCAGTCAATGCACTCAAAATCTAACTTTCCATCTTCATCTCTCGGTGCAAATTCCCGGTCTACAAAATAATTATCCACTGCCAGTGCATGCGGAACCAGTCCATTTACACGGAGCTGAATCGCCAGGCGATGGGAAAATGTTGTCTTTCCCGAAGAGGACGGACCTGCTATGAGCACGAATTTCTTCTCCGGCTGACTGGCTATCTGATTGGCTATCTGTGCAATCTTCTTCTCCTGAAGGGCTTCCTGGACAAGAATCAGTTCCTGTGGGTCATGGTACACCACAACACCATTCAAGTCTGCCACGGTTTCAATCCCCATTCTTCCGCCTTCCGTGGTGGACTCTTTGAGTACCTGGAATAGTTTCTTGCTTGGCTTGAACTCCGGCACTTCTACCGGATTTTCCGGAACCGGCATCTGCACCACCAGGCCTTCATCATACAGGTACAGCTTAAAATATTTCAAATAGCCGGTAGACGGTGCCATATATCCATAATAATAATCTTCAAATTCATTGATACTATACACGTTTACAGCAGAAACCCGGCGATAATGAAACAATTTTTCTTTATCATACATTCCATACTGCCGGAATCTCTGAATTGCTTCATCTGTATGAATCTTCTGTTTCATAATCGGCAGATTCATTTCTGCCAGTTCATGCATACGGGCTTCTATTTTCTCAAGCAGTTCTTCATCCAGATTTACATTCCCTGCTATGGTAAAATAATACCCTCTGCTAACGGAAAATCGTGCCATGACTTTCTGAATTTTCTCGTGTCCGATAACATCATAAATTGCTTTCACTAACAGAAAACTGATTCCTCTTTTGTAAGTAAGATTTCCAATCTCTGTTCCTGTAGTCACGAATCTCAATTCACTGTCGGTCTTTAAACGCTTATGTAATTCCTGAAGTTTTCCATTTACAAATACAAGTATAATATCATGCGGATAAGCACCCTGGTTCTCCTTCGCAATCTCCAGATAAGGAGTGCCTTTTGGATATTCCATGACCTTTCCATCTATGATTACACGAAGCATTTCATTCATATTTATCTACCACCTTTTCACACATTAAATTTACAACACCTGAAATGGGTGTTTTACCGGTGCAGTCTTTATTTCGATTTGTGGAAAATGCACTTGACAGAATTTACGCATATCTCCTACATAAATGTACTCTGTTCCGTAATGTCCTGCGTCAATCACAGTCAGTCCCTGTGCTACGGCATCGATTCCTTCGTGATGGTCTACATCTCCGGTGACCAGCACATCCGCCTGTTTTGCAAGTGCATCGGAAATCACACTCTTTCCAGAGCCCGGGGAAACAGCAATCCGCTTTACCTTTGTTCCAAGATTACCAAACACTTTTACATTGGGAAGCATTAATTTTTCCTTCACAAACTCACAACACTGGACCAGTGTCATCTCACACTTCAGGCTTCCCACTCTGCCGATTCCCTCTTCTATTCCATTTTCCACACTGGTTACATCCAACACTTCCATATCTTCCATATCAAGATATTCAGCGGAAAGTGCTGCCATTCCTTTCACATCATAGTTAGTGTGCATGGCATAATAGGAAAGGTCATTCTGAATCATTTTCATTAATCTGCGACCGATAAAATCCTGGTCTGTTACCCGTTTTACCGGCTTGAAAATCATCGGATGGTGGGTCAGAAGCATATCTGCGCCCCATGTTACCGCCTCATCTATGACTTCATCTGTGGCATCCAATGCAATATAGATTTTCTTTATTTCCTTATCCATTCTCCCGGCGAGAAGCCCTACGTTATCCCATTCCAAGGCATAACGTGTGGGATACCTCTCTTCTATCTTCTGAATGATATCACTACAAATCATTGTATCTTCCTCTCTTCTTCTATCATCCGCCATTTATACAATCTGCTATTTATGTAATCTGCCCTGTATAACCTGCCATTTTCATCATCTGCTATGCGAAATATGTTTCTAAAATATGCTGCACATGCTGAATCTGTGCTTCCACTTCTCTCCGGCGTTCCTTTGCCCGTTCCGTGTCCTGTTTTGCTAAAGATTCCAGAACTCCGTGACAAATCTGGATTTCACGCTCCAGAAACTGCTTTAGTACAGGATGAGCTGTGGCAAGCAGATATTTCCCATATTCCAGTTCTTCCGGTTTCCAGCTTTCCCCTGTCATTTCTCCCGGCTTTACCTTCATCATAGGATAATATTTTCCATCTTCGTAAACCATGTCCTCTGCCAAAACTCTATAACCATTTTCCAACAGATACATTCTGAACTTTTCCAGTTCTGACTGGGGCTGAAGAACCAGTTCCTGTAACTGAAGAGCCGTCTTGCGGCCTTCTTCCAGAATCTTTATCATCAGGGCACCACCCATACCGGCTATCACTGCGCAGTCTGCTTCTCCTGCCTGTAATTTTGCCATGCCGTCTGACAGGCGGGTCTGAATCTGATGTTCCAGTCCGTGTGCCTTAATATGTTCTTCCGCACGTTCCAATGGTCCTTTATTAATATCCATTGCAATTGCCTGCGGAATTTTTTCATTTTCCATTAAATAAATTGGTATGTAGGCATGGTCTGTCCCGATATCAGCCAGTCTCATGCCCGGTGACACTAAATCTGCCACCGCCTGTAATCGTTTCGATAACTCTATCTTCATTATTCCAAATAGTCCTTTAATTTTCTGCTTCTGCTCGGATGACGCAGCTTCCGGAGTGCTTTCGCCTCAATCTGACGGATCCGCTCTCTCGTCACATCAAATTCTTTTCCCACTTCTTCCAGTGTTCTTGCGCGTCCGTCATCCAGTCCGAACCGCAGGCGGAGCACCTTCTGTTCTCGGTCAGTCAGTGTATCCATAGCCTCATCAAGCTGTTCTCTTAATAAGGTCTGGGTCGCTGCGTCAACCGGAACCATCACATGGTCATCCTGAATAAAATCTCCCAGATGACTGTCATCTTCTTCCCCGATTGGGGTTTCCAGAGAAACCGGTTCCTGGGAAATCTTCATAATCTCCCGCACACGTTCTACCGGCATTTTCATTTCTTTTGCAATTTCTTCCGGCTGTGGTTCTCTGCCAAGTTCCTGAAGAAGCTGACGGGATGTGCGGCTTACTTTGTTAATCGTCTCCACCATATGAACTGGAATACGGATGGTTCTTGCCTGGTCTGCCAGCGCACGGGTAATTGCCTGACGGATCCACCAGGTGGCATAGGTGCTGAACTTAAAGCCTTTTTCATAGTCGAACTTCTCTACTGCCTTGATCAGCCCCAGATTTCCTTCCTGAATCAAATCCAGAAACTGCATGCCGCGTCCCACATAACGCTTTGCAATACTGACCACAAGACGCAGATTAGCCTCTGTCAGACGTTTCTTTGCTTCTTCGTCTCCATCTGCCATCCGTCTTGCCAGTTCCACTTCTTCATCCGAAGTAAGAAGCGGAACCTTCCCGATTTCCTTCAGATACATGCGTACCGGGTCCTCTGTACTGATTCCTTCCGGTACAGACAAATCTATTTTTTCTAAATCAATTTCTTCTTCCTCAGATAAATCGATGTCTATATCATCATCCTCTTCCACTTCTTCCAGTGTGTTCCCAGTCTGCAAAACATCAATTTCCTTTTGTTCCAGATAATCATATACTTTTTCCATCATCTCGGGAGAAAGTTCCATATCTTTCAGAAAACTTTCCACTTCCTGCAGTTCTAAAATATTTTTCTTTGTTTTCGCAAGCGCTTCTAATTCTTTTAATTTTTCTTCCAATGTTACTACCTTTGTTGCTTCCATGTAGTATCCTTTCTCTCATTGCTTGTTTATATTTTGTCCCTAATCAATGGAAATATGCAGTTTCCGTAAGTCCTGCAACGCTTTCTTTGCTTCCATCAGCCTTTGCAGCCCCTGAATATCAGTCGGTGACAAATTACGTGTTGCCTCATCAATGCTATAAGTCTTTACACGGATGATTGTTTCCTTGATTGCTTTCTCCTCTTCCTGTTTCGTGGTCAGTTCCCGGATCCGGGTATGGAATAAGGAAGCTGCTTCTCTATGTTCTTCCTCCTCCGTAAAATAATTCATAATTTGAGCCGGATTTACCTCACCTTTCTCATACTGCTCAAATAACAGTTCTGCCACTTTCTTGTATAAATCTTTTGTAAAATCTTCCGGTGTAATGTATTTACAAATCTGTCCAAATAATTCTTCATGGTCTATCAGCCATGTGAGCAGAATCTTCTGGGAAGTAAGGTTTCCGTCCTCTTTGTGATTCTCTCTTGAAATCGCTGTACTCGGTCGGGATGCGGGTGTTGCCATTCCTGCCTGCACTGCCGTTTTTACCACCAGTTTCCGAAGTTCCTCTGCACTGATCCGATAAGTTCTCGCCACTGCCTCTATATAGTTCGTCCGTTCGATTTCTTCTTCAAACTCTGTAAGCCATCTTGCAGCCACCTTCAGGAAATCAGTCTTTCCTTCCGGCGAGTTCATATCATAGTCCTTCTCCAGCATTTCCAGACGGAACATGAATCCATTTCTTGCCTTGGCAATCCGCTCCTCAAAGGCCTCTGCTCCAAGATTCTTAATAAATTCGTCCGGATCTTTATACGGCTCCATTCGGATTACCTTTGCCGTAATTCCCGCTTCTTTCAAAATCGGAACTGCCCTGAGTGCAGCTTTCGTTCCTGCCTCATCACTGTCATACGTCAGATATACTTCATTCACATAGCGTTTAATCAAAGATGCATGTCCTGAAGTGAGTGCAGTTCCAAGAGAAGCGACTGCATTGGTAAATCCTGCCTGATGCAGCGAAATCACATCCATATATCCTTCACAGATGAGGAAATAAGATTTTCGTGAAGTCCGTGCCCTGTGCAGTCCATACAGATTCCGGCTCTTATCAAATATCAGTGTTTCCGGTGAATTCAGGTATTTCGGTTTGCCGTCCCCCATCACACGGCCACCGAATCCAATAACCCGGTTATTGGCATCCATAATCGGAAACATGACACGATTCCAGAATTTGTCATAGATTCCCTGCTTCTCGTCTACATTGGCAAGACCGGCTTTTACAATCAGTTCGTCCGAATATCCCTTGGTCTTCAGATATTTATACAAATCATCACTGTATTTATTGGAATACCCGAGTCCAAAAGCGGTAATTGTTTCCTCGCTGAGCTGTCGTTTCCGCAAATACTCATATCCCACCTTGCCGCCCGGTGACTTGAGCTGCGCATAAAAATATTTTGCAGCCAGCTTATTCATCTCCAGTAAGGTTACCCGTAAATCTGCCCGTTCCTTCGCTTCTTTGGAATATTCTTCTTCTGGGAGTTCAATGCCTGCACGTTCTGCAAGAAACCGCAATGCCTCAAGAAATGTATAGTTTTCATATTCCATAATAAAGGTAAATACATTTCCTCCTGCACCGCAGCCAAAACAATAATACATCTGCTTGTCCCGGCTCACGGAAAAAGAAGGAGATTTTTCATTGTGAAACGGGCAAAGTCCAAAATAAGAGCTGCCCTTTTTCTGCAATCTCACATACTGGGAAATGACATCCACAATGTCATTTCTACTTCTTACTTCTTCTATGATTTCATCTGAATAATACATTCTTTTCTATGCCTTCCTGACTCTCTGACAGCTATCTGTCCATTCTTTCCAAATATTATCTTCCACTCGATTATACTACTTTATTTTCATCAAAATTTCCATGCTTTCGGAACAAAAATATCCTCAAATTTTTTCACTGCATATGTATCGGTCATTCCTGCAATATAATCGCACACCGCCTGTTCTTCGGAATCACCTAGTTCAATTCGTTTCCGGTTATGCTCCGGCAGCAACTCAATACGGTCCTCATAGTATAAATATAATTTTTCTACCATCTGCACTGCCTTGCCTTCTTCCCCCTTTGCCTGCGGATTCTGATATACATTGGCAAACATATATTTTCGCAATTCAGCCATTGCCTGACTGATTTCATCCGACATACGGATAGACGGCTGGTCCATACTGTTTGTAATCACATCGTGAATCAGACGGTTTAATCTTTCCCGGACATTCTTTCCAAGGGTATTACGCAGTTCCTTCGGGATATCTTCTTCTGAAATAATCCCGCCACGAATTGCATCATCAATATCATGATTAATATACGCAATCTTATCTGACAGCCTGACAATCTGTCCTTCCAAGGTCGATGGATGTCCCGCTGTCTGATGGTTCAGAATTCCATCCCGCACTTCCCATGTCAGATTTAAGCCCCTGCCATCCTTCTCCAGAAATTGCACTACACGTACGCTCTGCTCATTATGACGGAATCCACCAGGGCACACATCATTCAGTGCCCGTTCTCCTGCATGTCCAAATGGTGTATGCCCCAAATCATGTCCAAGACTGATGGCCTCTGCCAAATCTTCATTTAAACGTAATGCCTTGGCTATGGTTCTGGCATTCTGTGATACCTCAAGAGTATGAGTAAGACGGGTCCGGTAATGATCCCCCTTCGGCAACAGAAATACCTGTGTTTTCTGCTTCAGCCTGCGGAATGCTTTACTATGTAGAATTCTGTCCCTGTCACGCTGAAAGACCGGACGGATATCGCATTGCTCCTCCGGTGTCTCTCTGCCTCTCGTATTGATACTCAGAGTCGCATACGGACTCAGGCACTCTCTCTCACGCTGTTCCATCTGTTCCCTTATTGTCATATGAGCCTCCTTCTGTGACAGGCAAAACTATATTCATGTATTTGCAAACCCGCACGATAAATGGTATTTTTGAAATATTCTATCTATTTTTTGTTTTTTTAATAATATTGCGAATATATATTTTTTTTACTTTTTTGTTGACTTTCATCATCCTATAGTGTATTATAACACTTGTCAAGCGAGTGAGCAAATCATTCGTAAGCGGAAGTGTCGGAACTGGCAGACGAGCAAGACTAAGGATCTTGTGACTATTGCAGTCGTGTGGGTTCAAGTCCCATCTTCCGCATCAAAAAGGTTCAACCGAAAGGTTGGACCTTTTTTAATGCGGAAGGACCCTGGAACCCAGGGCCCAAGGTCTCACAACAGCAAAGCTGTTGCTCGGTCGGTTCGGCGGGAAAACGATTCACCGAAGCGTTTTCTTTTTCCGCCTCACCCCATCTTCCGCTAAAAGTTTTTTATACCCATAGTTCAATCTCCGCTCCGGTCCGCGCAAAGCCAGCCATTGGATTTCGCCATTACCTGATGTACCACACTGATTTTTCCCATTGCTGGTGCTGTTGCAGTTCCTTGTTCGGAAGATTTTTCTGAGTTAGAATCCGGCAGTTTTCCTATATTTCTTCCCAGAATTCCTTCTGCAATGGCTTTTGCGCATTTATCCACATCCCACGCCGCCTTATCCGTGGCATTATCTACAAAACAACACTCTATTAAAATCACACGACTTTTGGTTTTCCGAAGAACATACAACTCCTGCATATATTTTGTCCCTCTGTTTCGAATACCAAGTGCTTCGGAAATATTTGCACTGATTCTATCCGACACTTCTTTCGTGCGTCCATCATAATTTTCCACCTCACATCCAGTTCCGCCTCCTGCGTTCAGATAAATGGAAACATCCAAATCCACCGTATGTGCATTACATTTTGCAACGATAGCCGCCTGATTCTGCGACTGTGTTTTACCATTATCATCCGTACAATCATAGACTGTATGTCCTTCGGCTCTTAAGTAAGCAATCACTTTTTCTTTTACTTTTCTGTTCTCATTTACCTCATCCAATAGTCCGGATGCACCTCTGCTTATCAACGAATGGCCTGCATGCATATTATAGCTTGCCATGGAAATCCCCTTTCTATTTCCATACTTTTTATATCCACAATTTTTCTATACTCAGGTTTATCAACTATCCGTTTACTCCTCTTTACTCAATTGTTTCACCACTTGATTCACATAGGTACTTAATCCTGCCACAAGAATCCCCTGTACAATTGCCGTAAAAAATGCCATGGCAATATCCTGAACACCCGCAAGACTGCATGTCGCCACTACATAAATGCCGCATATAACCATTCCAACCACTCCCAAAAGGAGTGGAATATATTTGTCCTTCATATACTCCGACTTCTTGACAGCAATTCCAAGAAAATATAATACAAATGCCACTATTAGCAGTTCTGGCTTCACATAATTTAGAATCTGTTCCATTTCTCCGACCGCCTTTTCCCCGTTTTATATAAACCGATATTACTATAATATATGCATGAAATATGGTTTGTTTCATAAAATATATTCTTAGATAAAAAAGAGAATCATAATGAGGGGTTCCTCATTACGACTCTCTATAAACCAATCTCAATATTTTACCTTGTGATTCCAAGCTTTACCATAAGTGCTTCTTGTAATATCTGCGAAAAATTTAAACCTTTCTGAATCGCTTCTTCATTTAACCACGCCGGGATACTTAATGTTTTTTTAATTGCTTTAGCATTATGTTTCTTTTTATATTCATACATATCAAATTCAATTACAACTAAAAATCCATCTCCCGCCTCAATTTCATCCGGTTGCGAAGCTACTGGAATACATTCTTTTTCTTCTTCTCTGCTTGTAATAGCTAATCCTAAGGCTTCTACTGACATTTCATACGCTTCTTCCATGTCATCGCCTTGTGTCATACACTCCGGGATATCTGGGAACGTTACCCAAAAACCACCTTCTTCTGCCTTATGAAAAATTGCAGGATAAAAAATTTTATTCATACATAATACCTCCACTTTACTAGCAATGTTATTTCAACCCAGCCTGCTTAAGTATAGCTTGCTCCATTCCCTTCTTCAAATCTTTAGAATGATAAGGAATGATTACCACTTTTCCAGTTTCTTCATTCTTCATTTTCACGTGTGAACCATTTTGACTAATTACCTGAAAACCATTTCTTGATAGGTACTTTATCATTTCTCTGGGAGTCATTGGCATCTTTTGTATCCCCTTTCCTTATCACGGTAGTATAATAACACGTATTTTTACGTATTTCAAGTAACTTATGAATTTTTACCTCTACTCATCAAATTCTACAACTACATAATGCCCTTTTTCCGTCTTTCTAATCTCTTTTACCACACCGCTTGTGTTCTTGATCCGTTCATTCACTTTATAACATCCACTCATTGCCACGGCCGGCTTAATGATATAATAATAATTGGCACTTAAATATTCGTTGATTTCCACCGTCTGTCCTACTTCTACCTGTCCCGGACGTTCCATTTTAAATTCAACTTCCCGCATCTTTTTTCTCCTCCTCAGTCATCAATCGCTATTTCATCATTATTTTCTTTTTCGACTTTCTTCTAATACACATCCGATTTCATAAAAAATAAGTGTTCCTAAAATTGTTGCCCACATAATTTATCCTCCTGTCAAAACTTTTTTCTCCGTTTTCGATAGATAAATTATGCACGGCATGGTGTACCATAAAAATCCCAGCTATTTATATCGATCAAATTGATTTTTATTAATAATACTTTTCTAACTGACTCATTTTTTCAAACCAGCAGAAACGAAAAGAGCGATATTACTCGCTCTTTTCTGCCTGTTTTTCTTTGTTTTTGTCTGCATTCTGTTTATTTTTCCAAAACAGTAATAACGCACCTGCCACAATGACAAAGGAAATCCACTGGGATGTGGAAAAGATTCCAAAACCGCCCCGGTCATCTGAGCGCAAAAATTCAATTAAGAAGCGGCCAATTCCATAAAGAAGCATATAAAGCGCACCCACATTTCCTGTCACTTTATTTCGCTTATAATACCATAACAGAATTCCCGTAATCAGGAAATCTCCCGCTGACGAGAAAAGCTGTGTCGGAAGCAATTTTATACCTGCCGGTGCAAAACATCCTTCTGGAAATGTAACTCCTAAGAAAGAAGTGGTCTCTCTGCCATAACAGCATCCGGCCAGAAAGCAACCGATTCTTCCAAATCCCTGTGCTAACGCTATGGATGGTGCGCAGAGGTCAAAGTATTCCAGAAATTTGTAATTTTTCCATTTGCAATAAATGATTGCAGCCAAAACTCCAAAGATAATTCCGCCATATACCACAAAACCTTCGCTTCCTAACAGACCTAACGGATTCTTCAGAAAAGATTTGAACTCCACAATAACGAACAATAGCTTTGCACCAATAAATCCGGCTACCAGACCATAAATAGCAATATCCATCACTGCCTCTTCTTTTAAATGATTCTTCTTTGCTCTGCTCACTGCAAGTGCAATACAGGCAAGTACTCCGATAGCTATCATCAAGCCATAACCATGTATGGTAAACTTTCCAATCGTAATTATATCCATTTTCATTTTCCATTTCCTCGATTCATTTATCTTATCCAGACCAATGGCAATACATCTGAACTTAAGTCATTGCACTGCCAATGCCGTTACCGCCCATTATAGCATGATTCCTCTGGCATTTCAAACGAAAGCCTACGAAAAAGGATGGTCCTAAAAAGAATGGTTTTAAAATAATAGTTTTGCGGAACACAAAAGGCTCCATGAAATGATTCATGAAGCCTCCCTCTACTCTCAACGAAATTTGAGTAAATATCTTATTTAAGTAACTGATTATGCAAGTGCTTTCTTAGCAACTTCTGCTACTGCAGCAAATCCTGCAGCATCATTAACTGCCATTTCAGCAAGCATCTTTCTGTTCATATCAACACCAGCAACTTTTAATCCATGCATTAACTTGCTGTATGATAATCCGTTCATTCTTGCAGCAGCATTGATACGTGCAATCCATAACTGACGCATCTGACGTTTTTTCTGCTTTCTTCCTGCGTATGCAGATGTAAGAGCTCTCATTACAGACTGTTTTGCAACTCTGTACTGTTTAGAGCGTGCTCCTCTGTATCCTTTTGCTAACTTTAATGTTCTATTGTGTTTCTTCTTAGCGTTCATTCCGCCTTTAATTCTTGCCATTTCCTAAATCCTCCTTCTATCTGAATCATATCTTAGAGATATGGTAATACCTTCTTCATGTTCTTTACATTTGTAGCATCTGTGATAGTTGACTGTCTGAGATTTCTTTTTCTCTTAGTAGACTTCTTTGTTAAGATATGGCTCTTATAAGCTTTATTTCTTTTTAATAAACCTGTTGCTGTTTTTTTGAAGCGCTTTGCAGCTGCTCTATTTGTTTTAATTTTTGGCATGATAATTTCCTCCTTAAAATAAATATGTGTATTTTTAACGTTTTTCAGTTAAAACCATGCTCAGGCTTCTGCCTTCCAGTTTTGCCGGCTTTTCCACAACAGCTACATCTTTTAACATATCCGCAAAATCATCCAGAATATGTTTACTCTGCTGCATATGAGCCATTTCTCTTCCTCTGAATCGAAGGGAAACTTTTACTTTGTTTCCTTTTGTGATAAACTTCTTCGCATTGTTCATCTTCGTATTCAAGTCATTTGTATCAATGTTTGGTGACAAACGTACTTCTTTAACTTCAACGGTCTTCTGTTTCTTCTTTGCTTCTTTCTCTTTACGTGCCTGCTCGTAGCGGAACTTTCCATAATCTACAATCTTACATACAGGCGGCTTTGCAGTCGGAGCAATCTTCACAAGATCCAGTTCCGCTTCCTGTGCCAGTTTCATAGCATCTCTGGCCGACATAATTCCTAATTGTTCCCCGTTCTCACTAACCACACGCACTTCTTTGTCGCGGATTTGTTCGTTGATCATTAATTCGCTAATAGTTGTACACCTCCATAATAAAATAAGTGAATAGTCAAAGACTATCCACTTGAATAACATAAAATATTGAAATACTCCCAACATTCTTTCATTATCAAACCCAAGTCGCCCAATTGCGCTAAGGTGAGAGTGGATACTCTTCTTTCTTTTTAACACCTGGTATAGCTTATCACATCTGTTCCTCTCTGTCAACAGATTTTTCACAATATATTTTAATTATTTCAACAATTTCCTTTTTGCTCTTTTTCATGACAAGCTCCAGTTCCGAATACAGGAGATTTTCTGCAATATCAAAATATTTTCCATCAATTACAGTACTTCTTTTTCCTTGTTCCTGTCTACTTTTTTTCCGTTGATAAATTAATTTAATAATTCCTACCAGTTTTTCCGGATTATTACTCTGTATCGCATTTTTATAATTTTGTTCTCGTTCCTTATCATTTTTTATCCAAGCTTCATTTATTTCAGGAATCTTTTTTAGCAATGCTTCTGCTTCTTCTTTCGTCATAACCATTCTGACTGTTTCATCCACCTTATCTATTGGTACATATAATCTGGACTTCTCGTCAGATAATGGTACCAACAAATAATATAGTTTCTTCTTATCATTAACAAAATCCGGATGAACAATATCTTCTATTTTGCATACACCGTTTGCCAGTTTCACAATATAATCTCCTGTCTGGTACATCACTACACACCTCCTGTACCTTGTATTTTAAACTTAATTTTTGTTCATTTCAAAGGCACTTTTTCACAATTTTTTCGTTGAAAATTGGCGTTCTCGTTGATTTTCTTCCTATATTTTGCTATGATAGCTGAGGATTATATAAATTCATGATATGGATGAATGTTTCTACTGACTGCCGCAAATAGTTATCTATAATCTTTCTTTTAGATACGCTGACTTTTGCGGTATCTTTATGTCAAAAAATAATAATTCAGGAGGATGTTGCATGAAGCATTATGACGTTATTGTAATCGGTGCCGGTCCTGGTGGCATTTTCGCTACCTACGAACTGGCAAAAGAACAGCCGGAGCTTTCTGTCGGAGTATTTGAAGCCGGTCATGAATTAGCCAGAAGAAAATGTCCAATTGACGGAGAGAAAGTGAAAACCTGTATTCACTGTAAAAGCTGTTCTATTATGAGCGGTTTCGGTGGAGCCGGTGCTTTCTCAGATGGAAAATACAATATCACAAATGATTTTGGCGGTACACTTTACGAACATATCGGCAAGAAACAGGCCATTGATTTGATGAAATATGTAGATACCATCAACATGGCATATGGCGGGGAGGGCACAAAGCTCTACTCAACTTCCGGAACAAAATTCAAAAAGATCTGTATGCAGAATAAGCTGAAGCTTCTGGACGCGTCTGTCCGTCATCTTGGTACAGATATCAACTACGTCGTCCTTGAAAATATATATGCTGATTTAAAAGAAAAAGCAGATTTCTATTTTGATACTCCTGTCCTTTCTGTGACACACTCTGGCGATACTTATTATATTCATACGGAAAATGGTGACTTCAGCTGCACAAATTGTATCGTATCAGTTGGCCGCAGTGGAAGCAAATGGATGGAACAGGTCTGTCGCGAACTGGACATTCCAACCAAATCGAATCGTGTAGATATTGGTGTGCGCGTGGAACTTCCTGCCGTGATTTTCTCGCACCTCACGGACGAATTATACGAGAGCAAAATCGTTTACCGTACCCAGCAGTTCGAAGACAACGTTCGTACCTTCTGTATGAATCCACATGGCATTGTGGTAAATGAAAACACCAACGGCATTGTCACGGTAAATGGCCATAGCTATGAAGGCGCAGAAATGCAGACCGAAAACACCAACTTTGCCCTCTTGGTTGCAAAGCATTTTTCAGAACCATTTAAAGACAGTAATGGATATGGTGAAAGCATCGCAAGACTTTCCAATATGCTCGGCGGCGGTGTCATTGTTCAGCGTTTCGGCGATCTGGTAAGAGGCCGCAGAAGTACAGAAAGCAGAATCGAAGAAGGCCTTGTCACTCCTACTCTTTCTGCAACTCCGGGAGATTTGAGTCTGGTGCTTCCAAAACGTATCTTAGATGGAATCATTGAAATGATTTATGCCCTTGATAAAATCGCACCAGGTACTGCAAATGACGATACCTTACTTTATGGTGTGGAAGTAAAATTCTACAACATGGAAGTGGAATTAAATGATAATCTCGAATGTAAATACGATGGTTTATACATTATCGGTGACGGAAGCGGTGTGACTCACTCCCTCTCCCACGCATCCGCAAGCGGAGTTTATGTTGCAAGACATCTCTCCGAGAAATTAGGAAAATAGAACTTTGTAACATGAAATAAGTACAGTGGAGAAATCTCCGGCTGTACTTATTTCTTTACTATTTTTTCTTTTCGTCTAACAGCATTACCCCCGGCTTTGGGTTTGCTTTAATTGCGCCCACAATAGGATGCGATACATATTTTTCTTCCAGATACTTGTATATCTTTGTCCGCCAGTTTCACGGAAAATGCACCTGCTGCGTCATCCAGAGTCCAGTCATGCATAGTTCCTGCTTTTCCAAAGCTCATGCAGCCCACGCAAAGCTTAGAAACCTCTATGTCTGTATTTCCCAATTTGGTATATTCCATAGCAGCCTCCTATTTCAGACATCCATACTGTTCGTCGGTAACTGCCTCACACCATTCATTGGCGCATTCTTCGCCCGGAACTTCAATGGCCAGATGTGAAAACCACTCATCCGGCGCTGCGCCATGCCAGTGTTTTACTTCCGGTGGAATGTTAATGCAGTCACCCGGCTTCATTTCAATGGCTTCCTTGCCTTCTTCCTGATAATATCCGCGTCCTGCTACGCATACCAGAATCTGTCCGCCGCCTTGTTTTGCATGATGGATATGCCAATTATTACGACATCCCGGCTCAAAAGTGACATTAAACACACCAACCTGACTGGTGGAAACCGGTGCAAGATAACTCTGTCCTACAAAGTATTCTGCAAAGGCATCGTTTGGTTCTCCGATTGGAAATACCATGGATTTCGCATGCGCTCTCATTGCCTCGTCTTCATAAGGGAAATCCCCTTCATTCATCTGCCATACTTCTTTTGCAAGGTTAAATACTGCCCATCCCTTCGGCCATCCTACATAAAAGGCTACGTGTGTAATAATCGCAGCAATTTCCTTCTGCGTAACACCATGGTCTTTTGCGTTTTGTAAATGAAAACGCAGGGACGAATCGGTAATACCTGAGGACATTAATGCAACTGCGGTAATGATACTTCTTGTTTTCACATCAATATCCTGATTATTCCAGTTTTCTCCAAATAATACATCATCATTAAAATGTGCAAATTCCGGTGCAAATTCACCAAGTGCATTTCTTCCTGCTGTCTGTACAATCTTTCCCATTTTATGCTGTCTCCATTTTATGCTGTCTCCATTTTCTACAGTGTCTTTACCCAGTCGCTGACTGCCTGCTTTGATGCTCTGTTCAAAAGTTTTCCTTCTGTAATCACTGCGCCCGGTGCAGATGGCTGCAGTTCACTGACTGTATTTCCAAATCCACTTCCGCCTGAAGTTGCAAATAAGACAATCTTCTTTCCACTGAAATCATGTGCTTCCAGAAATGTATTTACAACCGTAGGTGCGACGTACCACCAAATCGGGAATCCTAAGATAATCTCATCATAGGCACTGATATCCACCGGTGTATCCACGATTTCCGGGCGAATCTTCTTGTCACTCATTTCAATACTGCTTCTGGATTTCTTATTCATCCAGTCCAAATCTGCTCTTGTATATAATTCTTTTGGTGTGATTTCGTACAAATCTGCACCTGCCTCTGCTGCAATCATCTCTGCTACTTTCTTTGTTGTTCCACTTGCACTAAAAAATGCTACTAATTTCTTTCCCATTTGTCATAACCTCCTTTAATTGTCAAAATGGATGTACAAGGTTCTTGTAGTTCCTTATACATCCATTTTATTTTTCTTTATTCAGTATGTCAAATGCTTATATTTCATCATTTTCTATGCCTCAAAAGCATGAATTTCTTCGATAAATTTATTTACCGCAAGGGCATATGGAATGTTTCCGCGCCATGCAATGACCGTGTTTGCAGATATCTCCGGTGACAGCCTTCTCTGTACAAGTAAATCTTCCCGCCAGTATTTCGCAGCACCTTCAATGGACACGGGATAACCAAGTCCGTGAAATGCCATGACACTGGCATTGGTTCCCAGATTACTGGTAAATGCTATTTGAAGCCTGTTGAAATCCTTGCCAAACCAGTTCGCCAGCTCGCTCTGAATCCCATGCCGCTCCGGCAGAATCAGCGGCTTGTCAAGCAAATCCTTCTTCTCAATGTATGCCTTCGATGCCATAGGGTCATCCGGGCGCATTCCGACCACCCAGTGGTCGCTTCCGGTAATCCGAATATAATCCAGACCTTCCGTACTCACCGGCTCTAAGAACAGACCAATATCCACCAGACCTTTGCTCATCATTTCATAAATGGTATCCGCCGTTGCCGTGTGAATGGCAATCTGCACCAGAGAATATTTCTCTTTGTAGCTTCTGCAGATTTGCGCCAACGTCTCCACTGCCGCAAACTCACCGCATCCAATGGTAATTGTTCCATCAATCAATTCTTCCGTTCCCCGGATTTCATCAATGGTCCGTTCTTCCAGATCAATGATTTCCAATGCCCTTCGTTTCAGCAGGACTCCCTCATCCGTCAAAGTAATATTTCTGCCAGAACGGATGAATAATGGCGTTCCCAGTTCCTCCTCCAGTGCCGCAAGCTGTCTGGATAAGGTAGGCTGCGTGATATGTAATTGTTCTGCTCCCTTGGTGAAGCTCTGCTCCTTTGCCACTGTCAAAAAATAACGTAATACCCTGATATCCATAAATGACGGTCCTTTTATAATCCTTATCCCTGTAGTCCGTTCGTCTGCCGAATCATATCTTCTACTACAATATCATAGATTTCTCCAACCGTATTGCAGTATTCCAGAATTTTCCACGGCTCATTGGTGTGGAAATGAATTTTTACCAAATCCTCATCACCTGCTGCAATCAGGCTGTTTCCTTCGAAGTGTTCTGTAATATAATCCGCGATTTCATCCTCATCCAGATCAACATCTCGTCTGTCAATTAATAGTTGTGTATCATAGCGATATGCAAACTGATCGTCCTCTGCGTCAATAGATTGAATTGCCATATCCTGTTACCTCCAAAAATATATTCTCTTCAGTATAGCACGCTTTCATCTAATCTTCTATTCTTAAATTCAATTACCACCTTTAGTTCATTCATTTTTTAGAATTTTATCATAGACAACCCTATTTTTCTTGTGCTAAGATAATCACAAAGCATTATATTTCTATAAATCCATATTAGCAAACATATCTTTTGCATTTCAAAATCAAGGTCAGCTACTGTATTTTCTTTTTTAATACGGCAGTTGTTAGAAATCTCAATGCTTTTATACTCTGAAACAAGCAGCGAGATTCTAAATAAGTGTTATGGATGTGTTATCGAAACATATTTTATGTTTGTATCTCCTTTTCTATCGCATAGAGTCTCCTGCCCCTACAAACTTAAGAAGGAGACATGCCTATGAAAAATCAGACAGAACAGGACAACAACAAGAAAACAACAAAACAGACATTACCAAACACATTAACAGTCAACCGCACTTATAAAGCAAGGATTTTCGAAATGCTGTACAGTGATAAGACGGAATTACTAGATTTATATAATGCAGTAAATGGAACCAATTACAAGGACCCCGAACAACTGGAGATTAACACTCTGAAAAATGCTATTTACATGGCAATGCACAATGATATTTCTTTCGTAATTGATATGCAGTTGTCGCTTTATGAACATCAGTCAACTTTTAGTCCGAATTTACCATTACGGTATCTTTTCTATATGTCAGACCTCTATTCTGCCATTACCAGGAATGATAACTTATATGGGGAAAAGGTGATTCATATTCCAACGCCGAAATTCATCATTTTCTATAATGGAGAAGAAGAACGCCCGGAACGGGAAATATTAAAGCTTTCCGCTATGTATCAGATAGAAGATGAAAATCCGAGTCTGGAACTGGAAGCAATCTTACTGAATATCAATCCCGGCTATAACGAACCGCTTAAAAAAGTATGTAAATCTTTAAGTGATTATACCGAATACACCAGTCGGGTAAGGAAATATGCGAAAGAAATGCCAATTGAAGAGGCGGTGGAAAGAGCCATTACCGAATGCATTGAAGAAGGAATCCTTGCAGAATTTTTAAAGAAAAATCGAGCGGAGGCAAAGCATATGAGTATCTATGAATATGACGTTGAAAAACATATACGTATGGAACGAGCAGATGCAAGGGAAGAAGGACTGGCCCAAGGCCGGATTGAAGGTGCCAAACTAGAAAGAGAAAAATTACTAATAGAAAAGGTAAAGAAAAAACTTGACAAAAATAAATCCATTGAAGAAATTGCTGATGACTTAGAAGAAGATGTTTCTGTCATTCAGCAAATCATTTCTACATTAGATAAATAAAACATTCTCTAAACAACAAAGGGCAGAGTTTGCGAATTGCAATCTCTGCCCTCTAAATTTACGCGGGAGCGTATTTCTCATAGTCCTTTATGTAAAATAATTATCTCTAAATCTCCATAATCAGAATCTTATTCGAAATATTTCTTACAACCGGAATCTTTCCCAGTTCTTTTCCTGCATTTTCTTTTCCCCCTTACAATCCTGCTCTTTCAAGCTCTATATCTCTATCTTTCCCACAAAAGTTAGGATAATCTAATCACCGTTACTATATTCTATTTTGCAGCCCTTGTAAAGAGTTTGTAGATTAGAAGGTCCATTTTCCCATGCAGCCTAGACGATCAGCTTTTTCATCATCCATTTTGCATCTACATAGGTACCGTCTTCATATTTCATGTTGTCAGGGAAACATCCATAGGTCTTAAACCCAAGTTTTTCATACAGTGCAATGGCACCTTTATTATCTGCGATTACCTCTAATTCTGCCTGTTCATATCCAAGTTCTTTTGCAACTTCTAATACAGTCTCCATCATAATTTTTCCGACTCCTCTGCCGCAATATTCCTGATATAAGGCAATGGCAATTTCACATCTATGGCGATACCGCTTATAAGAACCAATGCTCATAAGGGAACAATTTCCAACATGCTTTCCATCCACGGTTGCAATCAGCATAAGTTCCCGTTCTGATTCTATCATATTCTGAATAAATGCTTCTTCCTGTTCCACCGATAAGGTTACCTCATCCGGCTCTCTGATTAAATAAGGAGTTTCGGCAGTGGTCACTTTTAAATAGCGTATCAAATCCTGTGCATCCTTTTTTTCTGCACTTCTCAAGATGATTCCCTGTCCGGTTTTATCGGTTACTTTGCGTTCTTCAAATCTCATTGTTCTCCCCCATTTTGTTTGAAGCCTTAACTCTTGTGCTGGTAATTTTTGCGGCTTTTTCATACATAGATAGCCATAATGTATGATAAAAAGAAATAGCTCTTATTCATTTCTATTTTCTAAACTCTCTAACCATTCACAAGCCTCACCACTGCCAACAATGCAGTCATGATGATTAAAGCATAGTAAATAATCTGTTATACTATTCGTTATATAAAACTCAAATCCATACATCTCACATATTAAAGTATGTAATTCATTTCCATTTCTTATGCTAATTGCTTCATCACTCTCATCAAAAAGCATTATACAACTATTTTGTTTTACGTAATCAGATAGTTTCTCCCATCCATTCGTATCGCTTATTACTACGCTTTCTTTTAGGTTTTCCCACATAAAGCTTCTATTATTGTCTGCTTTTAAGTATTTGTTTTCTATATCTTTTTTTATTTTGATAGCTTGTTCTTTTGATAGTAATGTCAATTGTAAATTGTTCTCTCGTGCTGTTTTCAGTAAATCTTCACAAATTTTCATTTTATATCGCCACCTTCATAATAGGTCTTAAACATTTCCCATATAAACGAATTTAACCAATAGCTTTATATCAAATTTATTTATCTGCAAATTTAAGATACTAAAATAAGTCCACATACTCAAGCAAAGTTCTAAGTATATGGACCTATTCAGTTGTCTAAATATTCAATTATATCTGTGCTTTTTATTTCTGCACAATATTTATATCTACTTGAAAATGTTGGTTTTACGCTGTTTTTCGCTATTTATCTTCTGATTTACTCCATTTTT
>CAKRCD010000016.1 GCA_934307065.1 uncultured Bariatricus sp.
GTTCGTTGTTTCTGTCTCAGCGACAGCTTATTTATAATATCATAAGCGTTTCGCTTTGTCAACAGTTTTTTTATTTTCATCTAAAATCTTTTTGTCATCATCGCTCACACTCAAGTGGCTGTCCTGACGACAAATGGTATCTTACCACTTCCTTCTGGAATTGTCAATACTGTTTTTATTATTTATTCAATTCAGAATATTCCGACAATATAGTGTTCTCATATTTTCTGTGTAACGAATATCAATACCCGTTCTCTCGGATTCATACCATCAAACAAGTCTTTACACGAAATCTCATCTTCGAATTCCAGTTCTTCCACCTGCATCAAATACGAAACATATTCATCCGAAGGATAATAAAAGAACAATTTCATTTCCCTTACCTTCTGATAATACGATACCAAAATTCTTCCCATCACATGTTTTAAGATTTCAATGGAAAATGGATTGAAGAAATAGAAACAGTCCGCCTCGATTGGAACCTCATAATTTTCTGCATTTGCAAGTACAAATTCGATAGTTCTCCCGGAAACTGCTGCTTTCTTATTCCGCAAACCTATTTCATACAGGCGCTTATCATACTCCACACCAATCGTTTTACAGCGAAGCTGGTAAGATAAAAAGAAGTCTACTCGTCCTTTTCCGCAGCCGTAATCAATCAGTACATTTCTTTTCCCTATATATCCACTGTTTGCCATTCGTTCCAGCACCGTATAGGGCGTCGGTTCATAGGGATAATGATACGGGTCTGCCTCCGAATCATCCCTTCCGGTAGTTTTTATCTTTAATAAACGGTCCCATGTATCTTCATTATGATTCATTCTTCAGCTCCTGATACAATCTGGCTATCGGCAGACCTACAATATTATTATAATCTCCATGGATTCCTTTGATGTAAACAGCAAAATGTCCCTGGATTCCATAGGCTCCTGCCTTATCCATACAATCTCCTGTTTTAATATAAGAAAGGATTTCTCCTCTTGTCATTGGATAAACTTCTACATCACTTTGTTCACAAAAGACCTTTTTTGTTTCTTTTTGTAATTCACATTCTATAACAGCTACTCCTGTATAGACCTGATGGGTATGGTTTTGCAGAGAAGAAAGCATGGAAAATGCTTCCTCCTCTGTTTTTGGCTTTCCTAATATGTTTCCATCTACGGATACCACGGTATCAGAACCGATTACCAGAAATTTTTCATCCGGATGTTCTTCCTTATAACGTGTCGCCACATCCACTGCTTTTCCTTCGGCAAGCTCCATTACATACTCATCCGGCTTCGTTGCGGTAGTTTTTTCTTCACACAAAGCAGGCATGATACAGTGTTCAATCCCTGCCTGTGTGAGAAGTTCTGTTCTTCTCGGAGACGCAGATGCCAAAATTACCGTTTTATTGTCTAGCATGATGCCTCGCCCTCTTTTACAAGCACTTTTACAATCTGACCTAAATACATGGTATGAAAATCATGATCGCCATACCATTTTTCAATATTTTCTTTACAGATAAAATTCTCCGGTCCCATGTACTGTGCATAAACCTTTTTGCAAACCAGAATCATTTTTGCTTCTTCAAATCCTACGGTTCCATCCACGTAATATGGAGTAAGTCCGGCATCTTTGATTTTGTCTGTATCTCTTCCCGATACTTTTCCGCAAAGAGACAGTGCCTTTCTCGTTTCTTTATTAAAATCAAAAACAGACAAAGTAAAATAATCACTGTTATCTACAAATTCTTTTGTATAGCGCGTCTGCCTGATATAAGCTGTTGCCGTTGGTTCGCCCCAGATTACACCGAGACCGCCCCAGCTTGCTGTCATAGTGTTGCATTTTTCTTCATTTCCCGCACTGATCAGCATCCACTGTCTGCCAATCAGATCGAAAGGATTATCTTTCATTTCTTCTGGTTTGATTTCTTTAAAACTCATAGCCTCATCTCCCGATTATGATAATTTTTAAATTCCCGCAATCCGCAATTATTTTAAAACGATTTTTCTGAAGTTCTTCTTACCCCTTCTCAAAACTTTTCCTTCGCCCTCGAAGTCAGCTTTAGCAAATGTCGCCGCAATGTCTTCTACTTTTTCACCATCAACAGCCACACCACCCTGCTGTACTGCACGGCGTCCTTCGGATTTCGATGGAACAAGTGTACTCTTTACAAGCAGGGTAAGAATATCGATATTACCGTCTATAAAATCTTCTTCTGCCAGTTCTGCGGTTGGCATATTTGCAGCATTTCCTGCACTGAAAAGTTCTTTTGCACTCTTTTGTGATTTTTCTGCTTCTTCTTCCCCGTGAACAAGTTTTGTCAGTTCGTATGCGAGGATTTCTTTTGCAGTATTTAGCTGGGCACCTTCCCATTTATCCATTTCATCAATCTGCTCCAGCGGAAGGAATGTAAGCATACGCAGGCATTTCAGCACATCCGCATCCGCCACATTTCTCCAATACTGGTAAAATTCAAATGGAGAAGTTTTTTCCGGGTCAAGCCAGACTGCACCGGACTGTGTTTTACCCATTTTCTTTCCTTCTGAATTCAGAAGCAGGGTAATGGTCATTGCACTTGCATCTTTTCCAAGTTTACGACGAATCAGTTCAGTTCCACCAAGCATATTGCTCCACTGGTCATCTCCGCCAAACTGAAGATTACACCCATATTTCTGGTATAACATATAGAAATCGTAGCTCTGCATAATCATATAGTTAAATTCAAGGAAGCTAAGACCTTTTTCCATTCTCTGCTTGTAACATTCTGCTGTCAGCATACGGTTTACGCTGAAATGTGCTCCTACTTCACGCAGCACGTCAACATAATTAAGGTCAAGAAGCCAGTCAGCATTATTTACCATTAAGGCTTTTCCATCTGAGAAATCAATAAAACGGCTCATCTGTTTCTTAAAGCAATCGCAGTTGTGCTGAATAGTTTCCGGAGTCATCATTTTACGCATATCCGTTCTTCCTGATGGGTCCCCAATCATTGCAGTTCCACCGCCAATCAATGCAATTGGTTTATTTCCTGCTTCCTGCAGTCTCTTCATCAGGCAGAGTGCCATGAAATGTCCTACATGAAGACTGTCTGCTGTCGGGTCAAATCCGATGTAAAATGTTGCCTTTCCGTTGTTTACCAAATCACGAATAAGTGGTTCGTCTGTTACCTGTGCAATCAGGCCACGCGCCTGAAGTTCTTCATAAATTCCCATGTTCTTTCCTCCTGTATTTAGAAACATATCAAAAAAATATATCAAAAAACCCTCGACCTTATCTATTGATAAGGACGAGGGTCGAGATTCT
The DNA here is from genome assembly GCA_934307065.1 of uncultured Bariatricus sp. Taxonomy (GTDB): domain Bacteria; phylum Bacillota; class Clostridia; order Lachnospirales; family Lachnospiraceae; genus Allocoprococcus. The sequence continues at coordinate 3,289 of CAKRCD010000016.1, forward strand.
CGTGGTACCACCTTAATTCATCAGCCATTCACTGCTGACCTCATTAGCAATTCGCATAGCAGGATAACGTTCGCCACTCCGTTGCAGCCTACTTATGTCAGGTTGTACTTTCTGATTACAACCTTTCCTGTTCGGTGCAAAGCTCCAGGATGTATTCGCCTCTGGTTCTTCCTGCACCTCTCATCAACCGGTTACTTTCTGTCTGAGCCTTTCCAGATGTTACTTCTTCCCTTCACTGCTTTTAAATCTTCGATTGGTATCTATACTAGACTATCCGCATAATATTTGTCAAGTCCGAAATCAGATATCTGCGCATTTTATGGTAATAGCCTCTGCTGTTCAGATTCATACTGGATTTCAACAAGGCAAAGTCCCTGAGGCGGTGCCGTAATTGCTTCTTTGGTCCGCTCTTTTCCTTCCAGAAGCTCCTTCACTTTTTCTGGTTCATAATATCCCCGGCCTACCCGGATCAGCACACCAGCAATAATACGCACCATGTTATACAGGAAACCATTTCCTTCTATATGAATGATAATGTCATCACCATTTTTCTGAATGTCCAATTGATAAATGGTGCGCACCGTCGATTTTGCATTGGTGCGGATGCAACAAAATGCTGCGAAGTCATGTTCACCGAGTAAATACACTGCCCCTTTTTTCATTCTATCTACATCCAAATCAAAACTGACAAAGCTCTGATATAATCGTTTGGTCGGAATCGGCACTTTGTTATTGCAAATATGGTATTCGTAAACCTTTCTGCTGTTCTGATACCTTGGATGCCAATTTCCCGGAACTTCTTCCGACGATACAACCACAATATCATCCGGAAGTCTTTGATTGAGTGCATAGGAAAAGCGTTCTGCCGGAATCCGGCTCTCCGTATCAAATACAGCCACATTTCCAAGTGCATGGACACCGGAATCGGTTCTACTTGCTCCAATCACTGCAATTTGTTCACTGGTAAGTTTACAAATTGCTTTATTTAATACCGCTTCCACAGTTATTCCGTTTGGCTGAATCTGCCAGCCGCAGTAATTTGTTCCGTCATATGCAACAATTAATTTTATTCTTCTCATGCTTCTCCCCAGAATCTGCTTTTAGAAAATCCAGATTTTAAATGGAATATATCTTCCGACCACAAAGGTCACAACCACGTAGCAGATCATCAGACCATACGCTGTATAATCCTGTTTCCGGTAAATAAGCGGTTTCATCTTGGTTCTTCCTTCACCGCCCCGGTAACATCTGGCTTCCATTGCCATGGCAAGGTCATTTGCCCTCCGGAATGCAGACACGAAAAGCGGTACAAGAATCGGAATCATAGCTTTTGCTTTCTGAATCAGATTCCCGCTTTCCAAATCTGCCCCTCTGGCAATTTGTGCTTTCATAATCTTGTCTGTTTCTTCCAGTAAAATCGGAATGAACCGGAGCGCAATAGACATCATCATGGCAATTTCATGTACAGGCACATGGATTTTATTTAACGGGCGCATCAGGCTTTCCATTCCATCTGTCAGTGAATTTGGTGTAGTCGTAAGTGTCATAAGGGATGACCCCATAATCAGATAAACCAGTCGCAGTGCCATATATATTGCACTGGTAAGTCCCTTTTCCGTCACTTTCAGAAATCCCACTTTCAGCAACACCTGTCCACCGGGAGTCAGAAACAAGTTAAACAACACCGTGATCATCAACAGCACCATAATCGGTTTTAATCCTTTGACAATAAACTTGAACGGCACCTTGGAAACTTTTATAACTGCTATTAAAAATATCGTTGCCAGTAAATATCCTAAAATATTTTTGAATGTAAATAAAGAAATCAGGTACAACAACGTACAAACAATCTTAACACGAGGGTCCAACTGATGAATCTTGCTGTTTGAGGGATAATACTGTCCTATCGTAATGTCTCGAATCATGTTATTGTCCTCTTTTCTCATTTTTCTTCGCAAGCGCAGCTACAATCGCATCGGTTGCTTCTTCTATTGTTGTAATATTTACCGGAACTTCCAAGCCTCTTTCACGCAGTTCATGCATAATATAAGTGACCTGAGGTGCAGAAAGTCCCACCTGCTCCAATTCTTTATAATGTTCAAATACTTTCTTCGGCACATCATCAAAAAGCATACTTCCATGGTTCATTACAATAATACGATCAACATATTTTGCAATGTCTTCCATGCTGTGAGACACCAGAATTACTGTCATATCACAGGATTTATGTAGATATGCAATCTGGTCCAGAATTTCATCTCTACCCTTCGGATCCAATCCGGCAGTCGGCTCATCCAAAATCAACACCTTCGGTTTCATGGCAAGCACACCGGCAATGGCTACTCTACGTTTCTGTCCGCCCGACAAATCAAATGGCGAATTATGATAGAATTCTTCTTTCAGCCCAACAAGCTGCAGAGCCTCAATCGCTCTCTGTTTACATTCTTCTTCCGAACATCCTTGATTCTTTGGTCCAAAACACACATCACTCATTACATCAATCTCAAACAACTGATGCTCCGGATACTGGAACACCAGTCCCACCTGACTGCGGAGTGCTTTTAAATTATATTTTTCTGCGTAAATATTTTCCCCATTAAAATAAACTCCCCCGCTTGTTGCTTTCATCAGCCCGTTCAAATGCTGAATCAGGGTTGATTTTCCAGATCCGGTATGCCCGATCACTCCCACAAACTGTCCATGCGGTATTTCCAGATTGATATCTTTCAGAGCCTGCTTCTCATATGCAGTTCCTTGTCCATAAATGTAGTTCACATGTTCCAGTTTTATCGACATAATAAATCCACCAATTCTTCTTTCTTCAAAATTCCTGCCGGAAGGTCTACACCTCTTTTCCGGAGTTCATCCGCAAGAATCGTTACCTGCGGCACATCCAGACGGTAGTTCTTTAATTCATCCACCCGGGAGAATATTTCCCGCGGTGTTCCCTGCATCACAATATGTCCATGCTCCATCACGATCACACGGTCTGCATCTACCACTTCTTCCATATAATGTGTGATTAGAATAACCGTAATATTCTCTCGTTTTCTAAGCTCCTGTACACTTCGGAGCACTTCTTTTCTGCCGTTCGGATCCAACATAGCTGTTGGTTCATCCAGCACAATACATTTCGGGCGCATTGCCATGACACCTGCAATTGCTACCCTCTGCTTCTGTCCCCCGGAAAGCTTATTCGGCGAATGGGTGCGATACTCAAGCATTCCTACGTTTTTCAGGCTTTCTTCCACTCTCTGCCAGATTTCTTCCGTGGGAACCCCAAGATTCTCCGGTCCAAATCCTACATCTTCTTCCACCACACAGCCGATAATCTGATTATCCGGATTCTGGAAAACCATGCCGGCACTCTGGCGCACATCCCAGACATTTTCTTCCAGAGAGGTATCTTTTCCATCAACCCACATCGTTCCTTCTGTGGGAACCAATATGGCATTCATATGCTTTGCCAACGTAGATTTACCCGAACCGTTATGCCCCAGAATTGCAATAAACTGACCGGCTTCTATATTCAAATCCAGCTCATCAATTGCACGGCTTGTACCAATCACACGTCCTTCTTCATCGTGTTTTTCATATTCAAAAACTAATTTGTCTGTCTTAATCATCACTGCTATCCTTAATTCGTATCTTTTTTCAACTTTTCCACTGATTACACATTATACTTCATATAAAGGTCTGGTGCAAGTAACGTACATGAAAAAAAACTTCACATATATACAACAAAACTTGATAGGACCCTTTTTGTCATATCCATGATGCAAAAAAGAATGTGCCGCAGCACATTCTTTTTACGCAAAGCATTGCTTCTTAAATATTTATGAATCCGGTCATTCATTACGAAGCCGTTTTAGACATGTTCCGGTTCTGGATAAGTCTCTCCAAACGTTTCCACAACCACTTTCTTCATCTTCTGGTCTTCCAGTGGTCTGTCTCTGTAATCTGTTGCAGTCTCTGCAATCTTATTGACCACATCCATGCCTTCAATAATCTTACCAAAGGCAGCATATGCACCGTCCAGATGCGGTGAATTCTGATGCATGATAAAGAACTGGGAGCCAGCTGAATCCGGATGCATAGCACGCGCCATAGAAATTACACCCGGTTCATGCTTCAAGGTGTTTGGGAAACCATTCTGAAGAAATTCTCCTTTGATCGTATAACCCGGACCACCCATTCCTGTTCCGTCCGGACATCCGCCCTGAATCATAAATCCACGGATAACACGATGGAAAATCAATCCATCATAATATCCTTTATTTACTAAAGAAATAAAATTATTTACTGTATTAGGTGCGATTTCCGGATATAACTCCACCTTCATCACATCTCCATTTTCCATTTCAAATGTTACAACTGGATTTGCCATGTCACATTTCTCCTTTACATTTCGTTATCTTTCTCTATTCTAACGAAACTTTCTCCGTTCGTAAATAGCTTTATGAAATTTTTACATTTCCGGTTCATACGTCCCAATTTCAGAATCTTACATTCCACCGGCCTTTTTAATACAAGTATCTGTGGCTTCAAATACTGCACTTCGCAGACCTTTTTCCTCTAACACACGGACCGCCTGGATGGTGGTTCCCCCCGGCGAGCATACCATATCCTTCAGCTCGCCCGGATGTATTCCTGTATCTAATACCATCTTTGCACTTCCAAGAACAGACTGCGCAGCAAAACGGTATGCCTGCGCCCTCGGCATACCATCCGCCACTGCCGCATCTGCCATTGCTTCTATAAACATAAACACATAAGCAGGAGAACTTCCGCTCACTCCCACTACTACATCCATCAGTTTTTCGGAAATTATTTCCACCTGCCCGCAGGCTGTCAGAATCTGTTTTACCGTATCCAGTTCCTGCCCGGTAACATTGGAATTGACACAAACAGCAGTCATTCCTTCTCCCACCAGTGCCGGTGTGTTCGGCATGGTACGAACAATTTTCACATCTTCTCCTAAAATTGATTCCATCCATTCCAGAGTTTTTCCAGGTGCAATGGAAACAAAAATCTTGCTTTTACTTATATTTTCCTTTATTTCATTCAATACTTCTTCATAATATTGCGGTTTCACTGCCAGAAAAACAATCTCCGATTCTTGCGCCACCTGTCTGTTATCTGACGTCATCCGAATACCGTAAGTCTGTTCTGCTTTCTTTCTTCCGGACTCCGTAAGAGCCGACCCTATGATTTCTTCTGCACTACAAACATGATTTTTCAAAATACCGCCAATGATGGCTCCTGCCATATTCCCACAACCTATAAATCCAAGCTTCATTACCATGTCCTCCTTGTATCAGCACTATGTTTGTCTGATTATAGCACCATGGTTTTTTCGTGTCAATAAATGGCAATCTCATATATAACTCTATAGCTTATAACGCATTTTTCCCGAGTTCTTCTTCTATTTTTAGTAAACGATTATATTTCGCCACCCGTTCTGAGCGGCATGGCGCACCCGCTTTTATCTGTCCACATCCAAATGCCACTGCCATATCGGAAATTGCTGTATCTTCCGTCTCCCCGGAGCGATGTGAAACAATAACTTCATAACCGGCTTTGTGTGCCGTATGAATGGTTTCAATGGTCTCAGATAAGGTTCCTCTCTGATTTGGTTTAATCAACACAGCATTTGCACACTTCTCTGCAATCCCTTTCTCCAGTCTGATTTTGTCTGTGACAAAAAAATCGTCCCCGACAATCTGAATCCTGTTTCCAAGTCTCTTTGTCATTTTCTCCCACCCGGACCAGTCATCCTCCCACAGACCATCTTCGATAGACCGAACCGGAAATTTTTCACACAGCTCTTCATAATAATCAATCATTGCTTCCGAAGAAAATTTTCTGTCCTCTCCTGCCAGTTTATAAAGACCGGATTCCAGATTATAAAGTCCATTCGCTGCTACATCAATTCCAAAAACAACCTGTTTCCCCGGCTCATAGCCTGCTTTCTCGGTGGCACAAACCAAATAACCGAGTGCTTCTTCTGTACTTTTAAGCTGCGGAGCAAAACCACCCTCATCACCAACCGCTGTTGTCTTTCCATCCTGTTCCAATATCTGTTTTAGAGTATGATATACTTCTGTTCCACACCGAAGGGCATCCTCAAACCGTTTCATCCCTATGGGAAGAATCAGAAATTCTTGAAAATCCAGAGGATTATCTGCATGTCTTCCCCCGTTAATCAGATTCATCATTGGAACAGGAAGTGTGTATTCCCGGACACCTCCCAGATAACGATAAAGGGACAATCCGGCTGCATTTGCACCACATCGCGCTGCCGCAAGCGACACTCCAAGGAGTGTATTTGCTCCAAATGTGCGTTTTCTATTGTCCCCATCCAACTTACAAAGCATGTCATCTATTTCTTTTTGTTCAAAAACATTCATGTTTATTATTTCTCTTACGATTTTATCATTCACGACAGAAACCGCTTTTTTTACCCCCATGCCATGATAACGTTTTTCCCCATCCCGCAATTCGGCTGCCTCATAGCTGCCCGTAGATATTCCCGACGGAACTTGTGCCAGTCCATGACAGTGTTCTCCTGCTGCAACTTCTACTTCCACGGTAGGGTTTCCTCTGGAATCCAGAATTTCTCGTGCGTAAATATCTGTAATCGGCAAAAACGAATCCATTTTTGTAACCTCCCTTTCCGATTAGTATATCCGCACAATTTCCATCTCATACTTTTATCCAATTTTCACCAAATCTCTTGCTATTTGCAGTTTTCCCTTTAAAAAAGTTGACTTCAAAATAGCGGCAAGGTACAATGCAGATGGAGTGATTTTATTACAAATGAGAGGAAATTGGTATCAGAAATGTTTCAATCAGAATCAAAATTTATGCACTTTATTTTAATGACAAGTGCCACATTAATTATGGCTGTCGGAATCTATTTTTTCAAATTTACAAATAACTTTTCCTTTGGTGGAGTAACTGGTCTTGCCGTTATCATAGCAAAGGTAACACGCATCTCCGCTAGTGATTTTTCTTTTATCATCAACATGATACTGCTTGTGGTAGGTGCATTTGCTTTGGGAAAAACATTTGTTGCAAAAACTGCATATTGCAGTATTTTACTTTCCGTAACCTTATCTGTACTAGAGCGTGTTATGCCGATGACAAAACCATTTACCGAAGAACCTATGTTGGAACTGGTCTATGCTATTGCACTTCCGGCACTCGGCTCTGCAATTTTATTTAATATCGGTTCTTCCAGCGGCGGTACAGATATTCTGGCTATGGTTTTAAAGAAGTATTCCAGTACGAATATAGGACCTGCTTTGATGATAAGTGATGTATTAATCACAGTGGCGGCATTCTTTGTCTTTGACATAAAAACCGGACTTTATTCTTTTCTTGGATTAACCGTTCGTTCTCTGTTAGTGGACAACTTTATCGAAAGTATTAACCTTTCCAAATACTTTAACGTGGTCTGTAACAAGCCGGATGAAATCTGCCACTTTATTGTACACGATTTAAACCGAAGTGCTACAATCTGCGACGCACATGGAGCATTTACCGGTGCACAAAAATACATTGTATTTACCGCACTGAACCGCCATCAGGCAATTCAGCTCCGCAATTTTATTAAGAAGAATGACCCTTCCGCTTTTATTTTAATTTCCAATACAAGTGAAATTATCGGAAAGGGATTTCATTCAATTTAATAATCTAAATATACCATTTTTACCGGATATATGTTACAATGCTAATAAGAGTTGCTTATTGTAATTCATTATTGTAAGTAAAAAGAGGTTATATTAATGAGTATAATGATAGAGGAGACTTCATCATCTACACTGGAAGCCCAATGGCTTAAGGCAGGAAGTCCGGAGGACTTCATCCGCAACAATAGTACATTTAATTCCTTAATGATGAAATACCGTTGTGCGATTCGGCAGATTGAAACGAAGCTTCAGGTGCTGAATGATGAATTTTCCGTTACAAACCAAAGAAATCCTATTTCTTCGATTAAATCGCGTGTAAAAAGTCCATCCAGTATTCATGGAAAATTAAAACGGCGCGGCTTTCCGTTTACCGCAGAAAGTATTGTAGAAAATCTGGATGATGTTGCCGGTGTCCGTGTTGTATGCCCATTTATCAGTGATATTTATGCAGTGGCACAGCTCATCACTTCGCAAGATGACATCACTGTATTAAAGATAAAGGATTACATTAAGAATCCGAAGGAAAATGGATATCGGAGCTATCATATGATTGTGGAAGTTCCGGTGTATTTTTCGGATGGAAAAGTACCTATGCGTGCCGAGATTCAGATTCGTACCATGGGCATGGATTTCTGGGCAAGTGTGGATCATCAGCTACATTATAAAAAGGAATTGATTTCCGGAACAGACATATCTTCCATTGAACAAGCTCTTTGTCTCTGTGCAGAAACCGTAAATGAGACAGACCGCCGAATGGAAGCCATCAAGGATTTAATAGGCAATTTTGTGATTGATATTTAGAATATCTGCTACAAAATAAAAGAAAAAGGTATACAAAAAGGTCTGCTGCATGAAATGCAGCAGACCTTTTCTTCATATATCCTTACTTTAAAAGTCAAGATTTATTTTTCATCCGCAATCCGCTTTGTAAACAAAACATCGTGATTAACCGTCCGGTAAAATTCCTCTCTCATCTCAGGGCTTCCTGCCTTATATCTGCCAAGCAGCCACATCAGTTTGGTAATCACGGCCTCCAGTGTCATATCATACGCCTCAATCAGATTGAAATCCTGTTTTACCCTCTTGCCAACTTCATACACAGTCATGTTGCTTCCTTCATTGGCAACCTGTGTCGTCATAACGACCATTTTCCCCTGGGCAACCCATTTTTCCATCTCATCATAGAACACCTTTACCAGGTTATGCGGAATGCCGCCTACACCAAAGCTTTCGATTACCAGGCAGTCATAATGTTCAAACAAATATGGAAGCACATCTGGCTTCATTCCCGGTATCAGTTTTAATACATACACACTTTCTTCCATATCATAATAAAACTTTACCTTGCCATTGCAGGACACTTCCGGAAGATACCTCACCAGCATGTTATCCTGAATCACTGCCGGATATGGGAAATTAATACTGGAAAATGCATTGTAGCTCTTTGCCCTTTCCTTCTTTGCTCTTGTTCCTACAATTACTTTCCCGTCAAACACGATATTTACATTCTGGGAATCATCATCAGCGGCATAAATAAAACTGTCCAGCAGATTGGTTTTTGCGTCTGTCACATCCATATTAATCGGCTTCTGTGCTCCCGTTACCACAATCGGCTTTGCCGAATCCTGAATCATATAAGAAAGAGCCGAGGCAGTATATGCCAGGGTATCCGTACCGTGGCAGATGACAAAACCATCATATTTTGTATAGTTATCCTCCACTGCATGCACCATCATTTTCCAGTGCTCCGGTGTAACATTGGTACTGTCTAGGTTACACACCTGCATAGTGTGGACTTCGCATACACTCTTCACATCCGGAATATACGATAAAATATCCTCCGGTGTAAGTCCCGGTGCCAATCCATCTTCTGTCTGTCTTGATGCAATTGTTCCACCTGTACCAATCATTAAAATCTTCTTCATGTCCCTCTATATCCTACTTTCCAAATGTTTTTTCCACTAATTCACAATATTCTTCATAAGCAGCCTGATCTGCAAATTCACTTGCCAGCGATTCCCGGATGCTCTTATAATACCAGCCAATAATCTCTTTATCCTTCATGCGGAATTTCAGCCATACTTCTTCACCGGTTTCCTGATAATCTTTCAGAATTCCTCTGATATTCGAAAGCTTATCGGCAAGTCCAATCAGCTTCACATCATGGTCCGCAGTCCGCAGCCGCTCAATCGTTGCACTTTTTCTCTCGTACCAGCTTTTGGACTTATCTTCACTTTCCTGCGCCACCAGATTTGCAACCCGGTCTGAAAATTCCCTCGTCAGACGTTCTACTGTAACACCTTCGCAATCCTCCACTGTATCATGTAGAATCGCAGCACTGATAATTTCCTCATCATCCGTCATCGTCGCCACAATTCTCCCCACCTCTAAAGGGTGTACAATATATGGCCGCGTAGTTCCTTTCCGGAATTGTCCCTCATGTGCTTTCGTTGCAAATGCAATGGCTCTCTCTACCATGACTGCCTCCTCTTATCCCTCTGTATCTTGTGCTGTATTTTATACTATATTCTTTGTGATTATCATAACACTTGCCTCTTTAAATAACAAGTTCCAACGTGTATAATGTTCTTATTGGTAAATCATTTCAAAAGGAGAACCTTCTATGCATCAGAAAACCGTACTTGTCACTGGCGCTTCCCGCGGAATCGGACGTGCAATTGCACTTCATTTTGCAGGAGAAGGCTGTCATGTGTTTTTAAATAGCCATCATTCTATAGAAGAACTGAAGAATGTTCAGACAGAAATACAGGAAACCTGCCACATTTCTTCTACATTAGTTCCCGGAGACGTTGGAAATCCCGATGATGTCCGGCAGATATTCCGGACAATTGACTCCTCCGTTGGAGGACTTGATATTCTTGTAAATAATGCCGGAATTGCCCATATAGGGCTTTTCACTGATATGACCGACAAGGAATGGAATCATCTTATCCAGACCAACCTTTCTTCTGTCTTTTACTGCTGCCGTCAGGCGCTTCCTTATATGATATCAAAAAAAGAGGGCTGTATTATCAATATTTCCTCTATGTGGGGAACCGTAGGGGCTTCCTGCGAGGTGGCATATTCTGCAGCCAAATCCGGTCTTCACGGTCTTACCCGCGCATTGGCCAAAGAGCTGGCGCCAAGCAATATCCGTGTAAATGCCCTCGCATGCGGCGTGATTGATACCAAAATGAACAGTATGCTCACACCGGAAGATAAAAAGGAACTGGTCGAAGAAATTCCGTCCGGTAGATTCGGCACACCCGAAGAAGTAGCAAAGCTTGCATGGCAGGTAGCAAATGCCCCTTCCTACATGACCGGACAGATTATCGGAATCGATGGGGGATTTATCTAAATAAAAAACACCTCTGAGTTTTTGAGAAAAGCTGTCTTTCTCAAGAATCCATGAGGTGTTTAACTATGTATGCAACTTTTCCAACTTTTATTTCAGTTTCCTACGGAACAGAATATAAAGTTGATATTTTCTTCATTAGGGTACACCCATGGTGTGAAAGACAAACAAGGTGTGATTCAAACGAATCGCACCCTGTTTTAACAGCTTACTGCTAACCAAATTCTAGCAGTATTATTCTTATGAATTATTCATACACACTATTTTCTTTTTTTACGTCTCCATGCGAAGCTGCCTGCTCCTGCTCCAAGCGAGGAAACCGCAAGTCCAAGCCATCCAAGTACATTTGCCGGATCACCAGTCTGTACAGAATTAGAACCTTTCTTCGTTCCACTTGTCTTATCATTTGTTGTTTCGTCTTTTTTCGTAACAGTAGCTTTCTTAACAAGAGCTTTGATTGCTTTATTCAGGCTGTCTGTTGCATTATCAACTATTTCCTGACTTTCTTTTGCTTCCAGTGCTTTTTCCGCATCGGAAAGTGCACTCTGAAGTGATTTCCAGCTGTCTGCTGTATAATCTGCTTCTTTCAGTGCTTTTGCATCTGCAATTGCTTTTTCAAGAGAAGATGCATCTACGTTTGCCGGCTGTTCATCAGATTTGACAAGTGCTTCAATTGCTTCTGTCATGTGAATTGTCTGCTCTTTTACTGCTGACTGTAATGGATTGTCTGACGCAAGAAGTTCTTTTGATTCTTCCAGTTCACTCATCATCTTATCCCAGCTATCCTTTGTATAATCAGATTCTTTCAATGCACTTGCTTTATCAATTTTATCCTGTAATGCTTTTTTATCTTCTTCACTCGCAGTTTTTGGTTTCGCTATATTTTCTGTTCCGACTTCAAAGTTATAACTGTAATCAGCATAGCCAAGTCCATATACAGTCAATTTCCAGTAACCCGTTCCATCTGTTCCTTCTGGAAGTTCACATCTGAGAGATTCTGTAAGTCCAAGCTGAATACCCATGGATTTGTGCATCCAGTTATCTGCCGCAAATTTTGTTCCAAATGTTCTTACCGGTGTTGTATAAGTGGAATCATTTCCATAATAAGTCCATTTGACAGCCTGCATCGCAGAACCAAGACCACCATAGTTACCATTTAAATCCACACGTATGAATTCTCCATAGCTTCCAACACCTTCCCCTTCTTTAATATTTGGAGTAACATCAGCAGTTTCAAGCTGTGTATCCTTTAATCCAGAATAAGAGCCTGTTGTTCTTGCTGAAAATGTGAAAGAACCATCTTTCTGCTTTTCTGCTGTTTTAAGACCATTCGTATTCGCTGTTACATCTGCAATTGCTGTATATGATTTAAGCTGGTTTTCAGAAAATCCGCCAATCAATGTGCCTCCATTTTCTACAACCACATATTTTTCTTTCAATGCACTTAAATCTGCTGTTTTCACTTTAACAGGAACATATTTTATACCAGTCACTTTGTAATCTGCCTGAATAAATGAGCTTCCATCTTCTGCAGTAAATACAGCCTTCTTTTCTGCATTTGTAGTTCTTGTATAAATGCTGCCATCTGTCATCACTGCTTTTCCATTTTTGTCCCAGTAAGACAGGTTATATTGATTACCATCTGTATCTTTAATCACTGCCGTACACTGAAAACTTCCTCTATGTAAGCCATGATTTGCAGTTGCTCTTGTAACAGTATCAAAAGCGCCTTTATCATATTCATTACGAGAATCAGTAACACCAGATGCTTCGGTATTTCCGGCTGCATACACACCTTCATTTGCCCAGTATTCTGACCAGTTCATTCCTACATAAACATAAGAATATTCACTGTCCTCTCCTGCTACTTTATAAGTAAATGTATATGCCTGATATCCATCTTCTGCAATTGTTACAGTAAATGCGTCTCCTGCCTTTGCATCTTTAAACGCATCTTGTGTAAGATCAAGTTTTCCATCTTTTGTAATTAGTTTTACTTTTCTCTTTCCAGATGCTGCATATTCCTTTCCGTTCACTGTAACAGATTTAATTTTTTCTAAATATGTCTTAAATTCTTCTTCAGTAACATTGTCATTCTTTACAACTGCCGGTTCTTTATTATCTTCATTATACTTCACCGGCATTGTCTCTGTGTAAGCATTAAAAGTGGTTGAAATCGGTGCATAAGTGCCACTCTTATCGCTAAGTGTAACGGTATATCGACCTTTTGTAAGAGCTTTTTTGAATTTAATTGTTCTTGTAGTAGTCTTACCTTCTGTTTTAATTTCCACAGAATATGCATCTTCATCGATTCCATTAACTTTGTATTCTTCTTCAAAATCACTTGGAAGTCCACTTACCACAACAGATGTTGTATCTGATTTGATAGAAATATCTGCCACTGATACTTCACCATCAAATTTCTTCGCTACTTTCTGGTCCATCGGGATTTCATAAATACCATCATCTGTGTAGTAAGTTACTTTATTAATCGTCTGTCCCATCATGGCAGCATAATCTTTGGAATCAAGTTTGTTTCCATGTGATTCTGTTACAAATCCAGTGCTCCATGCGAGCTCCTGCTCCTGCTTCTTAAGCTTCCAGATATTTTCTACATGACGAAGACCGTAATTACTTTCTTCTTTTGTGCTAATTACTACACCATATACAGTGTTAATAGTATCCGGAAGTCCAGTAATATTCAATTGATAATCACCATATTTTGATGAAGTAGAAAATTCAGTTGTAGCATGTTTCAGAATTCTCGGTTCTGCTCCCTTTACTTTGCTAAAACTGAGGCTTCCATCCGCATTTACAGTTGCCTCTTTATAATATGACGGTGTATCACTTAATGTGTAATAAGAATAGCTTGCGCTTTCAAATAATGCATCTTTTCCATTATATGTTGTCGTTGATTCTGTTCCTTTAATTGATGTTGTAATGTCCACCTTACTGTCATCTGTAATCTGTGTATATTTTTTTAATGCAGATACATCACTAATCTTAACCGGAAATGTCACACCAGTAATATCGGAACCATCACTGTTTACATGATAAGAGCCTGACGCCAGCGAAGCTCTGGTTTTCTGCTTTGTTGCTGATGAAACGGCATCTGCACCTGTCACTCCTTCTGCTTTATAAAAATCAGCATATGGGATATTCATCAACACATACACTTCTTTTTGTGTGTTCTTAGTAAGTGCATCAACCGCTTTGACTAATGCATCCTTTGCAGCATCTACTGCTGTCTGTGATTTCTTCGCTTCGAGAGCTTCTTTTGCTGCTGTAAGCTTATCCTGCATTTCCTTCCATGATGAAGATGTATAATCACTTTCTTTCAGCCCTTCTGCTTTTTTGATTACATCCTCCAGTTCCTCTGTCTTGACTGTATCTTCTTTCTTGTCAGCATTTTTCAATGCATCATTTGTTGCATCGATAATTGCCTTAGATGAACAAGTTGCTCTTGATACTGCATTGATTCCATCTGTTCCATTGGCATCTATAATCTGCTGTACAACACCTGTCGGATTCTTTTTCGTTCCGTAAGCAGCATTCGTAATATAAGTATTATTATCTTCTGCTCCATTTCCCTTGATATTTCCTATAGATTTGATTACTCCATTTTCTATCTTTACCTCTACAGAAAGATCATATTTTTCAAAATCCCCATATTCATCCGGTGTACACTCTGCAGTCCCTGTATATGTTCCATCCTGAACCTTCGCTACATCCTCACTGTTTGCCGCAAACACCGTCGATGGACAAAGTCCAGCTACCATAGACATAGCGACTGCCATCGTCATGGCTTTCATCTTTACATTTCCTTTTCCCATAGTTACCTCCTTGAGTTTTTGATAATATTTATTATTAAGTTAGAACTCTCTAACCTATAATCAAAAAAAATTTACTTTGTTTCTACTATTCTTCCTGCTTCTTTCTGTACAATCGGAAGAATTTTCTTACTTAAAATTCCCATTATAAATCCTGTCACTGCTCCTGCAATCAGAAGTGCCGGAAGATAATAAACCAGTTTCAGGTTTTCCACCACAATGGATGCCACTATAATCTGACCGATATTATGGGACACACCGCCCATAATGCTGACTCCAATCACGGAAAATCCATTGATCCTCTTTATAACAGCCATCATCAAAAGACTTAAGATTCCTCCTGCAAGGCTGTAGATAATGGACATTCCATTTCCAAACAAAAATCCTGTCAATAAAATACGCATAACTACTACAAGAAATACTTCTGGAAGTTCCAGGAAATACAGTCCGGTCACGGTCACAAGATTTGCAACTCCAAGTTTCATTCCCGGTATTCCGAAATTAATCGGTATTAAGCTTTCCACATAACTGAATATCATTGCAACTGCAACAAGCATTGCCATTTTAGTAAGTTTTTCGTTTCTGTTCATTTACTTTTTCCTTATTATTTTGCAATTGTATCTGGAATTTCTTCCTCATTTGCCTTTGTATCGTTATCTGCTTCCAAAACCTCTACCACAAGCTTATGCGGCAGACAGACAATGGTCTGTGTACGCCCACTGATTTTTCCCTGCTCTTCGCAATAGCCATCCGGGCAATTTGCCTCTTCCATGTACGCTTTGCCATCTTCGATTCGAATCTTGTTATAGAAGGAACCATCTTTCACTTCTATCACCCGATTCTTTCCCAACGAGTAAGTACCATACACTTTTCCATCCAGCGTAATCTGAATTCGATTTCCTTCTTCTGTCCTGGTCATCTGCATGATGAGCAGCATAATAAGTGCAATAACAACGATTCCAATTCCCAGCACCATATCTTTCTTTTTCATATTCTATACACCCAGCCATTTAAGAAGCAGAAGTAAAATAACTGCTCTTAAAATGGTAAACCAGACTTCATTTCCACGAATCCTTTTGATTCCTGTATGTATATTTCCTTTCGGACACGTATCAATGCATTTCTGACACTGAAAGCAATCCCCCTCTACTCGTGGCGAACCATCCTCCGGGAGTCCAATACGAGATGGACATTTTTTTGTACATGCCTTACATCCCTTTATGCAATTCTCTCTGTCACGGTGGAGTGCAAAAAATGGAAGCACCGGGAGCAGTGAAAAAACAGCTCCCATAGGGCAGAAATTCCGACAGAAAAACCGCTCTTCCATGCACATACCAACGACAATAAATAAGAGTACTGCCAAACCGGCTGCATATCCACCAAGCTTAAAGTTTCCTGCATGAAGCATAGAAAATACATCCCACGGACTCGTTCCTTTTGCTTTTCCATACACACCGGCAAAGCACAAAACGGAAATCAATGCCAAAACCACGTATTTCAGATAGCAAAGCTTTTCTGTCCATGCTTCAGAAAGCTGAAATGGTTTCTTTTTCATTTTTTTACAAGCCCACACATAAAATGCATGCACTCCATCTCCAAGTGAACCAAATGCACAGGCAAATCCACAGAAAAATCTTCCAAAAAGGATTGTATAAACACAAATCACGATTAATACTGTCACAAACGAAGTCATGGCAATTTTTTCACCTGCACCGATTTGTGTAAATATGTATTTCACTCCTGCGAATGCCGCTGTATATACAGATGGAAGAAACAGAAAATATAAAACCTGTATCACTGTCCTAAGCCATACATGCAATTTTTTTATGTCTTTTACTGTTAAATTATGTATATCCATCTTCTTCACACTACTTTACCGCCTTTTCAAGAGCCTGTTCGGATGCATTTTTGATTCCTGTTGAACTAAAAGTAGCACCGCTTATGGTATCCACATCTGCACTCTGGGAATCAATTATCTTCGGAATAATATCCTTTGCCATAGAAAGATATGCTCCATCTTCTTTCTCCGCAGAGACTACATTTATCTCTGTAATTTTGCTCTTTTCAATTTTCACTTCTACTTGAATTTTCCCGCCAAATCCATCCGCCTCACCGATATACGTTCCATCCTCATATGCCGTAACAGCAGCTCCTGTTTCTGCTCTGGTAGTATCTCCGCCAAGCTGTGCAGATAATCTTGCAATTTCTTCATCTTTTGCCCTTGCATCCAGTACTGCATTGTATCCCAGCAGAATTCCTACAACTGACAGCATACTTACCAGTCTTATCCAGAATTCTCTCATCCTTACTCAGCCCCCGTTCCTGTCTGACGTTTTGCTGCTTCCAGTGCAGCTTTGCATCCCTCTATGATCGCATTAGACGAGCATGTTGCACGGGATACTGTATCAATCGTGTCATCTTCCTTCAGCATTCCTTTTTCCAAAATCTGTTCGATAACACCTTTTATGCTTTTTGTACCACTCGCAGCTCTCTTGATATAACTATCATTCTTACTATCTCCATCACCCGATACATCCGTGATGCCTACAATCTTGTCATCACGTATTTCCACGGTCATCTTCAGATGATATGTTTCAAAATCACCATCTTCATCCGGCGTACACGGTATCACCACTTCATAGCTTCCACTGATATATTCCGTGTTTTCCTCATCTTTTCCATCTTTCGCCACAAGCAGTGCCATCGCTGTTTTCAGCTTTGCCACTGCTTTATCAACCTCAGCCTGTGTTTCTGCTTCCAGCACTTCTTTTGCATCTGCAAGCCGGATGGAAAGTACAACCCAGCTTATGTCTGTATATTCAGATTCTTCAAGTCCTTCTGCTTTCTCAATGGCCGCTTTCAGTTCTGTTAAATCTGGTTTTTCGTCAATAGATTCCCCATTTGTCACTCTTTCAGCCTGTTTCAGCGCATTCTTAATCGCATTTAACAGACCTTCTGAGCTGTAAGTTGCTCCTGACACTGCATCCACATCATCCGTCTTCTGCGTCTTGATTACTTTTTTCACAACTTCCATGGCACGGTTGAAAAATGCTTCATCATCCGAATGTTCTGTAATCAAAATCGCTTTTATCGTATGCTCCTGAATGACAACTGCAACTGACACATCCCCACTGTAGCCTTCTGCTGTACCATAATAAATTCCTTCTTTGTAAGGAACTGTTCCAGTCACCGAAGACATATTATCATCAGAAGAATCGGAAGCACTGTTACTGTTTCCATTATTTGTCGTAGAATCCTCTGTAGAACTTCCATTTGTAGCTACCTGACTAAGTGCGTTTCGTACTGCCTGAATAATTCCGACAGAACTGTACGTTGCCCCCGACACCGTATCTACATTGGTACTCTGCTTGGAAATAATGGAAGAAATCAAAGCAGATGCCTTTGAAATATAACTGCTGCCATCACTATTTTCCACAATCTGGATAGATGTAATCTTTCCACCGCTGATTTTTACCTTCACCTTAAGTGGACCACCAAATCCTGTACCTGTACCATAATAAATTCCATCTTTATAACCATCCGGCTCTTCTACTGCTGCAACACTGGTAGAGCTTCCCGTTACCGCACTTCCTCCGGACTGTGCCTGTCCGGTTTCATTGGTATCTTTTTCACCCGTCAGTGCATTCTTCACCGCATTTATAATTCCCCGGGAGCTAAAAGTTGCTCCTGACACCGTATCCACATCTAACGTCTGTCCTTCTATGATTTTATCAATAACTGCTTTAGCCCGTGTAAAAAATGCTTCATCATCGGAAGAACTTATTATATCAATGGACACGATCTGCTTATCTTTAATCTGTACGGAAACTGTAATATCTCCTGCAAAACCTGTTCCAGTTCCTTTATACACTCCATCTTCCAGTTCAAAAGAGCCGACTGCTTTCTTCTCTTCCTCATGTGTATCCTCTTTTATACTTTTTGAAACTTCCTGTGCTGCATAAACCGGTGCCTGATATCCACTTAAGGAGCCTGCCACACATGCCGTAACCAGAGCCACCGAAAGCACCGGCGCAAACGGCTTTAATTTTTTACCGGTTTCTTTGATATCCATCTTTCTAACCTCTCATTTCTTACAAGCTATTTTGTAATCACTTCCATATTACGTTCCGTTGTAAAGCTGTCTTTCAAGCCTTCTGTCACATAGATAGTGCCATCATCTTCCACAAGTATCGCCTCAAATTTGTCACTATGTTCTCTCCAAAAATTCTCCGCCTTGTCTTTTCCCATAATGAAAAGCGATGTTGAAAGTCCGTCTGCAAGCGTTCCATCGTCACTTACAATTGTGACAGAAGAAAGTCCGCTCTCTGCCGGATATCCAGTTTTCGGGTCTATGATATGATGATAGGTCACGCCATCCTGTTCAAAATAACGTTCATAACCGCCTGAAGTAATAACCGCTTTGTCCTGAATTGATAAAACTCCCAGATAATTCTCTGTATCATCCGGGCTTTGTACTGCAATTCTCCAGTTACTTCCATCTGTTTTCGTTCCAAGAGCCTGTACATTTCCACCCAGGTTTACCAGACCGCTTTCGATTCCATTCTTCTTGAAAATATCCATGATTCTCGCAGAAGTATAGCCTTTTGCAATTCCACCAAGATCAATTTTCATTTCAGAATCCTCAAATGATATCTCTCTGGTGTCCTTGTCATACGATATTTTTGACGCATCTGTATGTTTTAAAAGTTCCAACAGTTCATCTTCTACCGGTACCCGGAAATTCTGTGTCGGGAATCCCCACGCCTCCATAACCGGATAAATGGCAATATCGAATGCTCCATCTGTTTCCTTATTTATTTCCAGCGCACGCTCTACAAGATATCCTCCATCTTCCGAGAGAGTTGCACTTTTATTCTCATTTAAGCTTGCAATCTCACTGTCTGTATTCCCTGTTGAAAGAAGTGCATCCAGTCTTTCTATTTCCGCTTCAGCCTCGTCCACCGCTTTCTGTGCATTTGCTCCATAAGCAGTTACTGTCATATAAGTATCCATAGCAAAAACATCTCTCGATGCTTCTGTCTCTGCTGCTCCTATTCCTTGTTCTTCCCCACTTGAATTTGTATTTTGTATCTCATTTTCTGTATTCTTTTCACTCTGTCCACAGCCATTCATCAATATTGCTGTACATAGACAGACTGATACCATTATTTTTCTTAACTTCATATTATCCCCATTCTTTGATATGACTAACTTTGAGTAGTTTAATGTATCTAAAATTAGTTGTCAATACCAAATAGCTAATCAAGAATCTTTCTCATTTTTCTTGTCCGTTATGAAACTTGTCATTTATTCAATAGAAAACTATATCCTTTTATTTAGCCATACTATTTACATGTATTATTTATGCACACAAAAAAAGCTACAGAAGAAACATATTTGCTTCTCCTACAGCTTTTTCATACTTAATCTTTGTTTTTCTATTTCCTCACTTATCTTTTCAGCAAGACTCTGACTTCTTCCATCGTCCTCTTTGATAAATGATTTCTGCCCTGTCTGTGAATGACTGTTCCAATTTCTTTTCTTGACTCCAGAACACAATCTCCATGGACAGGACTGTTATTTTCCAAAAGCAGCGCATAGCCTTCTACCCAGATATCAATGCCATGGCTTTTCAGATAATGTGATAAAATATATACCTGTCGTTTTACCTGCTTAATCGGATTTTTGACATTCTTTTCATAGACATTTCCACCTGCGCTGAGTTTGTACTTTTTCCATTCAAAATCGTCTTCTTTTCCAACCAGTTTCCCGCTGTAATTTTTCACTTCAATGATAAAGACACCTTTGTCTGTTATGACAACATTGTCCAGTTCCGTCTCTTTGCCTTCATAACTGATGCAAATATTCGAAAGCAGGATATCATTTTCATGGAGAACCTCACGGATAATCTCCCGAGCCGCAAGTTCTCCTGCTTTTCCTGCTTGTCTTACCGGAATCTCCCGAAACCATTTTCGAATCTTATATAAAAGAAATAAAATTATTACAATAGCAATCAACCAAATTATTTTCATTGAATTTAAACCTTTCCATACTGCTTCCCATATCATGCGGTTTCTTCCACTTTTGCCGGTGTCATTTCATTCCAAAGGGTGAATCCCAATATCAGAATTCCACCGATTACCTGCCATAAGGTCATTTTCTCTCCTAATATGGTCACGGAAATAATTACCGCAACCAAAGGGTCGATATAACTTAAAATGGCAGCCTTCTGACCCGGCAGCTCCTTCAGAGATGAAAAATACATGCAATAGGTCACTCCTGTATGAATAAAACCTACAATCAGCAGATTTACCCAGCCGATGGTATTCATTTTTCCAAGGGTCACACCGCCAGTCATCATCACATACGGAATCAGAATGAGAATGGCAGACAAAAACTGAAAAAGGTTCTATGTATACCTTCCACATTTTTAATAAATTTATTTAGCAGAATAACAGTTACATAAAAGACTGCTGCGCCCAGACCAAATAGAATCCCTACAAAGTCATTGCCTCCGCTCATATCCCCAATGCCTGTAATCATTACGATTCCAAGAGTTGACATTGCAAAACACACAATCTGTCTTCCAGTCAGCTTTTCATGGAATAAGATTGGGCATACGACCGTCACAATCACGGGCGCAAAATAATAACTCAATGTTGCAATGGATACCGTTGTATATTTATATGCTTCGAACAATAAAATCCAGTTAATCCCCATTGCAATTCCTGACAAAAGCAACAATGGTACTTCCTTTTTTATCTTTTCAAAGGGGATTTTCTGTTTTGTCACAACAAAATATGCCGCCAGTAAAAGCGCAGCAAGCATCGCCCGGTATAATGCCAGTTCACCGGAAGACACCGGAATGTTCCGCACAAACAACCCAAGCGTACCAAAAATCGCCATAGATGTGATCAACATCAGTCTTGGGCTTTTCTTTTCTCTCATGTTCTATTCTCCCACCGGCGCACTTGCGATACATTTCTCTTACTTTATCTCCAATTCAACAGGACAATGATCAGATCCAAAGACCTCTGTGTGAATTTTCGCATCCACCAGTCTGTCTTTCAGGCACTCAGATACGCAGAAATAATCAATCCGCCACCCTGCATTCTTTTCTCTCGCTTTGAAACGATATGACCACCAGGAGTAGATTTCTTCCTGTTCCGGATAGAAATACCGGAATGTATCAATGAATCCATTTTCTATCAGCGTAGAAAACTTTCCTCTCTCCTCGTCCGTAAACCCTGCATTTTTGCGGTTTGTCTTTGGATTTTTCAAATCAATTTCCCGATGTGCAACATTCAGGTCACCACAGAAAATTACCGGTTTCGTTTCTTCCAGCTTTTTTAAATATGCCAAAAAATCTTCTTCCCACTTCATGCGATAATCCAACCTTGCCAGTTCATTCTGTGAATTCGGTGTATACACAGTGATAAAATAAAACTCCGGAAATTCCAATGTAATCATGCGGCCTTCTTTATCATGTTCCGGAATTCCCATTCCATAAGTCACACTGACCGGCTCCTCTTTGGTAAAGATTGCTGTTCCGGAATACCCTTTTTTCTCTGCATAATTCCAGTACTGGTAATAGCCCGGTAAATCCAGCTCTAACTGCCCCTCCTGCATCTTTGTCTCCTGCAGGCAGAAAATATCCGCATCAATCTCATTAAAAAAACCCTGAAATCCCTTCTGCACACAGGCACGGATTCCGTTTACATTCCATGAAATAAACTTCAATTCCTTTTCTCCTTCATTTACTCGTTTCTGTTGATTCTGTTTCTATTGCTCTTCGTTATATCTGCCTATTTATTCTTGTTATAAATAACCATAAGCCCTTTCAGCAATAAGTCTTCATCCAAAAGGATTGTCTTTTTACAGTGAGGCACAATGATTCTCGCAAGACCACCTGTTGCAATCGCTGTTACCGGCTGTCCAAGTTCTTCTTCCACGCGTTCTATAATTCCGTCCAGACTTGCTGCATTAGAATAGATAATCCCGCTTTTCATACAGTCAATGGTATTTTTCCCAATCAGACGCTTCGGATTCTCCAGACCGATTCCCTGAAGCTGTGACGCATTGGCTGCTAATGCATTTAACGAAGTATAAATGCCCGGAAAAATCATGCCACCGATATAATTTCCTTTTGCATCAATCACACTTGCTGTATTTGCCGTTCCAAGATCAAAAATAACCATAGGTGGTTCGTAGTAAGTAACACCGCCTACGCCATCAGCCACCAAGTCACTTCCAAGCTGTGCCGGATTGTCAATCAGAATATTTAGTCCGGTTTTCACTCCCGGTCCTATTACCATAGGCTCTTTCTTCAAAATCTTATAGCATGCGTTCTTTAATACCCATGTAATCTGTGGAACAACCGAGCTTATGATTGCACCTTCTAGTTTTGAAACCTGTATGTTATAAATATCAAGAAGCATTTTAATATCCATAGCATACTCTATTTCCGTCTTTGTTTTTATAGTGGAAAGGCGCTCTATGAATACCGTTTCTCTTTCATCCAGGCACCCAACCACTATATTCGTATTTCCAATATCAATTGCTAATATCACACTATACTCCTAACCGCTCCATCACACCTTTGCGCATCAATGTTTTTCCTATCACTAAGGTAATCACTGCTGCCACAATTGCTTCTGGTATTCCATTCATTCCGATAATTCCCATAATAAATCCATATACGGCTCCCGGTGTGACACCATTTGCCTGTGCATAGGAATTCCGGAAGAATACATAAATCAAATTCATTACCAACAAGGTATTGGTAAGTGCACCGCTAAGTCCCGCCATAATCAGCCCAAGGGAAGAAACTCCGTCGTTCTTCTGCATCTTTTTCATAAAGTGATATACATAAAACGGAACTACACCGATTAAAATACGTGGCAGGAAACAAATGATAATGCTGCCGATTCCACCACTGTACGTACCCAGACTGTAAAATGGGGTAAATACAAAGGAAGTAACCGTAGGATTAAAGGTATTGTTAATAAAGCTTGTCAGTCCAAACACGCCGCCGAGAGCCGCCCCTTTCTTCGGACCAAGCATCAAAGAACCAATAATAACCGGTATATGGATAATCGTTGCTCTGGTAAATCCTAGTGGAATGTAACCCACGAATGGTGTAAATGCAAGTACAATAATCAGTGCAGAGAAAATTCCCATCTGTACTAATCCCTTTGTTTTTGACATAGATGTGCTGTGATTTGTTTGATTTGTGTTACTCATAATTCTCCTCCTGTTACTATTCTCATTTCGAGATACAATACAATGGTAGAATAGTTTTCTTATTATTATCGTTTTCTTATTGTTATCGTTTTAAAATTGATGATCTGCGATATGATTATGACTGCTTCATAATCGCATCCAGAATCTTCACTGCCGTTTCTTCTTTACTGAGAAGCGGTAAATGTCTCTCGTCTTCGGGTGTAATCAATGTGACCACATTGGTATCCCCCTGAAATCCTGCGCCTTCTTCTGTCAGATTATTTGCCACAATCATATCCAGATTCTTTTTGGTCAGTTTCTTTCTGGAATTTTTTACCAGATTTTCTGTTTCCATGGAAAATCCACACAAGAACTGTCCTGGCCGTTTCTTTTCTCCCAGATACTGTAAAATGTCATCTGTCTTTTCCAAATCCATAGAAAGCGTACCATCTGCTTTTTTGATTTTCTCATCTGCGACATGCTTTGGTCTGTAATCCGCGACTGCTGCCGCCTTACAGATAATATCTGCATTCCTTGCTTCTTCTTTCACCGCTTCAAACATTTCTTTCGCAGTCGTCACTGGAATTACCTTGGCAAACAGTGGCTTCGCAATCGAGGTTGGGCCTGTTACCAGTGTAACCTCTGCTCCTCTGGCGGCACACACTCTTGCAAGTGCATATCCCATTTTCCCGGAAGAATGATTGGTAATATACCGCACCGGGTCAATTGCCTCTCTGGTAGGACCTGCTGTGATCAGCACATGTTTCCCTGCCATATCCTTTTCAAAAGCGATTTCCCGGTAAATGTATTCATATAGTACTTCCGGCTCCGGCATTTTTCCCGGTCCATTGTCTCCGCATGCCAGATGTCCTTCTGCCGGTTTAATGATTTCATATCCATAATGCTCCAACAGCTTCAAATTGTCCTGGACAATGGGATTCAAATACATCTCTGTGTTCATAGCCGGTGCCAGAATCTTTTTGCATCTTCTACACGCCATAATGGTCGTGGTAAGCATATCATCTGCGATTCCGTGCGCCAGTTTTCCAATCACATTGGCTGTGGCAGGTGCAACCATTACCACATCTGCCTGTTTGGAAATTGCTACGTGTTCTACACTGAATTCAAAATTTCTGTCAAACGTATCAATCAGACACTTGTGTTTGGTCAAAGTTTCAAATACAATCGGATTGATAAAATTTGTCGCGTTCTTTGTCATAAGAACCTGAACATCATACCCGTTCTTTACCAGCATACTGGCAAGTGAAGCTGTCTTATATGCAGCAATTCCACCAGTCACTCCCAGCACTACTGTTTTCTTCTTCTCCACCCAAATGTGCCTCCTTATTCAAATTTTTTAGATTTTAAAATTTTCTGCTAAAATCTTCCGATTCCAGAATTCTCTTATTCCAGAATTTTCTTAATCTCTGCCATGAAGGTATTCACATCTTTAAATTCCCTGTATACAGACGCGAAACGTACATATGCAACTGCATCCAGATTCCGAAGATGATTCATGACAATCTCACCGATATCACTGCTCGGTATTTCTTTTTCTTCCCGGCTGAAAATCTCGGTTTCAATATCATCCACCGCACACTTGATTTTTTCCGCAGGAACCGGTCTCTTATAGCATGCCCGCAGCACACCACCTTCAATCTTGGCACGGTCATACTGTTCTCTGTTATTGTCCTTCTTAATCACAATCAGAGGAATCGTCTCAACTTTTTCATAAGTTGTAAACCGCTTATTGCAAGCATCACAAGACCTTCTGCGCCGGATAGAGGTTCCGTCCTCTGCCGGGCGTGAATCAATTACCCTTGTATCAATATTTCCACAATAAGGACACTTCATCTTGCTTCTCCTTCCTTGTTTTTTGCAAAACAAACTGTTTGACTTCAGTATAAATGTTAGAGATTTTTTTGTCAAACTAATGTCTGCAAATTCTGTTATTTACACCCCTTTAAGCATTTATCCTCCTGTATTTCCACCAGAATGATATCAGGCCCCACTTTCCGGATACACTGATATGGAATGACATACTCCGCGTCATATCCCAGAAAACCACAGATTTTTCCCGGTCCTGGAAGGATGATTGCTTCAATACAGCCCGAACATACATCAATCAGCAAGTCCGTCACACATCCAAGCCGCTTACAGTTACACATATTAATGACTTCTTTATTTCGAAATGCACAAAAGCGAATTTTTTCTTCTTTCATAAAATGATTTCCTGCTTTTTATTACATCATATGATAATAGGGAATGTAATTTTCTATGATAAGAAAGAACCTTATTTTCCGGATTCCATCACATTATATATAAGATCAAGAAAAAGCTCCCTGCTATTTTATGAAATTTGAAAAAAAGAAAATTACAGTTTACTTTTGTTATCCTGAGAGGTAAAGTAAAATCATTGCAACCACTTTTTAACCTGACTTTTAATGCCAGTCTTTTATTGGAAAATTTTAACAAAGATTTTTACAGGGAGAATAGATTCATGTATCACGATTTAACAAAGGGAAATATTTCAAAAGCACTTTTACTGTTTGCCCTGCCTATGATTGCAGGAAATCTTTTGCAGCAGTTTTATAATATCGCAGACACCTTAATTGTAGGACGTGTGCTCGGGAAAACCGCACTGGCTGCCGTAGGGTCTTCTTATACCCTGATGACCTTCTTAACCTCGATTTTCCTTGGTCTCAGTCTTGGTTCAGGCGCACTTTTTTCGATTTATCACGGGAAAAAAGATGAGGAGTCCTTACGTCTTTCCATCGTCCATTCATTCTTACTTATTATAGGTGTTACTGTGATTTTAAATATTCTCGTCTATCTCTTTCTGACACCAATCCTGTATTTTCTCCGTGTTCCGGAAAATGTGTGGAGTGGGATGAGGGAATATCTTTTAATTATATTTGCCGGCTTAATTGCTACCTCTCTCTACAACTTTTTCTCCTGTCTGTTGCGGGCCCTTGGAAATTCTACAGTTCCACTGGTGTTCCTTGCGTTTTCTGCACTGCTCAATATTGCACTGGATCTGCTCTTTGTGGCAGTCTTCTCTTTTGGAATTGCAGGAGCTGCCCTTGCTACAATTATCGCTCAATATGTTTCAGGCATCGGTATTCTTCTTTATGTGCTTTTCCGTTGCCGGGATCTGCTGCCAAACAGACAGGAGCTTCACTTTGACAGACAGATTTTAAAAGAAATCATCAGCCTTTCTTCCATGACTTGTGTACAGCAGTCCGTCATGAACTTTGGTATTCTCATGGTACAAGGTCTGGTAAACAGTTTCGGCGATACAATTATGGCTGCCTTTGCTGCTGCCGTGAAAATTGATACCTTTGCCTACCTCCCTGTTCAGGATTTCGGCAACGCGTACTCTACGTTTATTGCGCAGAACTATGGGGCAGGAAAGAAAGAACGGATTCACAAAGGAACCCGTCAGGCATTTTTACTCAGCAGCGTATTCAGTATTATTATTTCTGCATTGGTCTGCTTATTCGCAGCACCTCTCATGAAAATCTTTGTCAGTGCAAATGAAAACGATGTAATTGTATCCGGTGTACAGTATCTTCGCATAGAAGGTGCCTGTTATGTAGGAATCGGCTTTCTCTTTTTGTTATACGGCTACTACCGGGCAATCAAACGGGCAGAAATGTCTGTCATTCTGACAGTCATCTCTCTTGGAACCCGTGTGCTCCTTGCGTATGTTCTCTCCACCTTTATCGGAGAGACCGGTATCTGGCTTGCCATCCCAATCGGATGGGCACTGGCCGATATAACCGGTCTTATTTGCATGTGCTCACGCAAATACTCCCTATAACCAAATCCTTATAATTGGATGCTTTCGTTATAATTGGATGTCTGCCTTGTTATTCGTATATTCTACTATTGTTGCTTTTTTCATACCTGATTTTACTCTGGCAGACTCCTCTCTACACACAATGCCCCATACCCTGTCAATGGATTAGGATACTCTGCAAATCCCGGAAGTTTCTGCGCTCCCCGCCTTAAATAGGCTTTCACCTTTTCTCCATACAGAAAGGCATCATTGCCTTTCACTATTCCCCATTCCATTAGAAGTGCGGCACTTCCTGTCACAAACGGTGTTGCAAAGGACGTACCGCTTACTCTTGTGGTTCCTCCGTTTAATCCTGTCGTCACGATTCCAACACCCGGTGCCACTAAATCCGGTTTTACTGCTCCTCTTGGCAATAACTCACCCCGTCCGGAAAAAGGCGCATATGTCCCGGTAAGCGCATCATATGCCCCGACTGTAATTACCCGTTCTGCCGTAGACGGTATGGTAAAAGTCAGATTTTCTGTCGGAAATAGAAATCCAGTTCCCCGGTTTAATGCACGCTCACTTGGCATCCACATTTCATATGCACCCACCACAATTTTCTCCGCAGACAGCCAGATTTCCCAGATGCCTTCCGTCACAAATGTATTGTGCGGCAGAAAATCCAGATAAATTTCCTGCAAAACAGAATAAGGACTCGGTTCTCCGTAATACAAGAGAATCTCTGTACTTCCTGCCTGCAATCTCTGGGTTCCAAGTCTTTCATCGATGGGACCAATCACTTCCCCTGATGGCAGCCGTATAAAAACATTCACTTCATCCTCATAACGTTTCCAGATTTGAATGCTGAATGCATTCTGTCTTTGCTGCACTGCAAATTCAATACGGTCTGTCTCTCCATTTTCCAGTCCACCGCTCACATGCCCTGCTCCTGTTCCCTCGTTTCCGGTTCCGATACAGATAGTGGTTCTTCCCACACCAGCTATTTCGTCAACAAACCGCTCTAATAGCGAAGTTCCATCATGTGCCCCATAAGTATTTCCAATACTGATATTGACCACCAGAGGCATATTTCTTGCCACTGCCACATCCACAACAAAATTCAACGCTTCCATTAATTCTGTAGTCCGTGGAAATCCTGTTTCTCCCGGCACACCAAGTTTCACAATCAACAGTTCACTTCTGCTTGCCACTCCCCTCGCCAGTGTGCCGCTCTCCTGTCCATTTCCCACAGCAATTCCCGCCACCGCAGTTCCATGTCCGGAGTTATCCCTGCTTGGCACAAGCTGAAACCGCTCTCTGTCTGTCCCTGCTGCCAGTGCTTCATTAATTTTTTCCCGGGTAAACAGAGTCCCCCTGCTATATCCTTTGGGTGGGCTTCCTGCTCCGGTAATGGTCTGGTCCCAGATGGCATAAATTCTGGTGCTTCCGTCCGCATTTCGAAAATCCCGGTTCACATAATCAATTCCCGAATCTAATATTGCCACCAGAACACCTTCTCCAAATAAGGTCTCAGAAGGCAAAAGAAGGCGGGTATCCTGCACTAAATTAATGCAGGAAGCCCGTCTTCCATTTTCTGTTTGAAAATACAGCCGTTTTGGCTTCTCAATATATTCAATCTGCAGAACATCTGATAAACGTCGGACATCCTCTTGTCTCAGCCGTATAATGGCATATCCGTTTCTCAGCTCTGTAATATGGGCTGCAAATCCACGTACACCGTCCAGAGAACCGGAATATTTCACGATTACTTCCCATTGTCCATCTTCCGCACTATATCCCACTTCCAGATTCTGCGATTTTTCCCGTTCCTCATTAGTGGCATCCAGTGCCAGATTCAGCAGATTTTCGATATTTTGATTTGTCATTTAATTAAATCCAATCAATCTTCTCGCTACAATATATGCAAGTGATGAAATCTTTCTGCCTGATTTTCCCGGCAGATTCATAGTCTGTCCCAAAATACCATAACGTATTTTCCAGTAGGTCTTATAATCTGTCCTCTTCAGATACTGCCATAACTCTTTCTTCTTCTCCAGATTTTCTTCTTTCTTAGAACGAATCAGCAGAATAGAAGAAACTGTCATCATAATTGCCAGGTAATTAATCATATACTGACGCAGCTTCTTATTTGTAATATTTTTCATTGTGTACATATCAATCATGCTCTTGGTTACAAAAATCTGCTGGTCCACGCGTCCAATCATAACCTTTTCATTTACCGACTGGTCTTCCCTGCCGATGTAGTAGCGATAGAAATCCACATCCAGATAGTACATTTTCCGTACATGTGGGAGTGGATAATATACATAAATATTATCTACATAAAAGGTATGCTTTGGAAGCCGGAGCTGAATCAACTGCAAGAATTCTGTACGGTAAATAACAGAATGCATCAGGATATACTGTCCCAGATGGAAACGTTTTATATCATTCCAGCTGAAAATCATATCCTGTGGAAGCACATTCCGATATTCGATGACCTTCTTATGTTCCATACCTTCTTTTTCGTAAACATAGTTAGAAATCAACATATCAATTTCTTCATTATTTGTTTCAAATTTCTTTAATACTTCCAATATTTTACAAAGAGCCTCTTCATTTACCCAGTCATCACTGTCTACGACCTTAAAATATTTTCCGGTTGCATGCTCCAGACCGGTATTGACCGCATCCCCATGACCACCGTTTTCTTTATCTACTGCTTTGATGATAGTCGGATACTTTGCTTCGAATTCATGTGCGATTTCTGATGTACGGTCCTTTGAACCATCATTTACAATAATGATTTCCACATCTTCTCCGCCCTTTAAAATGGATTCCACTGCATTGGCCATATAAGCTTCTGAATTATAACATGGAATCGCAAAAGATATATATTTCATTACTAATTTCCTCCTGAAATACCGTTGTTCTCGTCAAGTATATCGCATTTTTTCCTATATTTCCAACATATTTCCGCAAAAAAGCAAATCTTTTGAATTTCCTTTTTTTACGTTCATATTTTGTTCATTTTTATTTCAAAATTCTTTCATTTGTTAAACATTGTTTCTTCACAACTCTGTTATATACTTAAACCATCAAATAAATAAGACAACTTCTTAAAATTGATATATACTTTTTCATAATACATGCCGGGAATCGGGAAGCCGATTACCCGGCATCCTCCCTTTTATAAGGTTTTTTTCTTTTATGAAACTTATTCTCTTTTACAGAGCATATTTTTATGGAGTTTCCAATAACATCTCTTTTGATTCTTCTGATTCTTCAGTCATCACACCTTCTGTATCGGAATCTTTGTCCGATATTTTCTCATCCTCATCAATTTCAATATGGTACTTTGTTAATAATCCCTTTATCTCTTCTGCCTTTTTCTCCTTTTCTTGGATTTGTTCTCTCAACTTCTGGTACTCTTTCAGACAAGCATCAATATTATCAACCAACGTGTCTTTTGTCCCTTTGACCTTCATCATCGACAACTTTGATTGTACACGTTGCAGATTCGCAGTATTTATTCTCTTCTTCATCCACTCCTTTTCGACTGATATCCTAGCGCAGGACTGTACAGTTCTCCGATTTCCGACGCCAATTCCTGCAATCACACCAATAAGTCCTAATATCAGAAAAATCTTCCTCAAAATATTTAACTTTCGTTTTCCTGTTCCTGATTTTCTCGCCTTTTCTTTTCCCTTTTGCAGTCTTCCTGACTCTTTTTCCACCCAGGCAAGACAGTCTGCCGTATTCTTTTCTGTCAGGCATTTTTCAATCATCTGCCGGATATACCATTCCTCTATTCTGGAAAATTCATCTTGGAACTTTCCCTGCGTCCGCAGAAACTGTATACTTTTTCCGAATCCATACAAATCATCTTCCCGTTCCATAGTCTGCGTCAGCACTTGTTCTTTACGCACAAATAAATTTCTAAAATCCCGCTTCTGCATTCTTTTTACCAAATCGGCACTTTCTTTGGCGCTGACATCTAAAAGGTAAATATCTCCTTTTTCTGCAATGATAAAAGCCAATGGATTCACATACCCATAACACGACACACTATTCTTTCCCTCACTTTTATAAAACAGTCTTAACTGCTCTGCCATGCCATAGATTAAGTGGTAAAATTCTATCCCCGACATCATCTCTGTTTCTTTTACATGCTGCATGAGAGAAACACCTTTTCGCATACTGTTGATTTGATAACACTGATTTCCCTGATTTAAAAACTCAAAAACTGCATAATCTGTTAATTCTGTCACAAAAGTCCTCCTGTTCCTGATTATCACTATCATTTACAAGATAACTGGGGTTGTAAACCGAGCTTCGGTTTTGAAATTAAGAATTGTTTTAGAATGGACTTCATCATACACTTTTTTTTCCAGTTTTTCAATCCTATTTATAAATATTTTATCTATATAAAAGAGAAGAAAGTAAAAGCAAATATTTAAAACAATTTTTTTCAACTTTTTATTGACAATGTAACAGCTTTGCTATATAATAATTTTTGTTGCGAGAGAGATATCGTAACAGAAGTAAATATGTGCGCTTAGCTCAGCTGGATAGAGCGTTTGGCTACGGACCAAAAGGTCGGGGGTTCGAATCCTCTAGCGCACGGTACAGAACAGTTCTTTTGAGAGAAAGAGCTGTTTTTTATTTATGTAAAGCACCCAGCAAAGCATGTTTCTTACAGTCATACAATTGACAACACTCAAAAATGCTATGCACCGGAAAACTTGCCATTTCCAACTGCATAGCATTTTTAGTTTCTATATTCGTTTATTCCTACTTCAAGAATCCATTTACAATCTGTTCTTCTGCTTCCGCTTCTGTCAGTCCCAGCGTCATCAGCTTAATAATCTGTTCCCCTGCAATCTTTCCAATCGCGGCTTCATGAATGAGTGCTGCGTCCGGATTATTGGCTGTAATTTCCGGAATCGCACTGATATTGGCATTATCCATGATAATTGCATCACATTCTGTATGTCCGCTACATTTTGCGTTTCCATGGATAATAGACTTAAATACCTGTACAGAATGGTCGCGCGCTACTGCTCTTGAAACTACATTGGCACTGGAATCATCTCCATTTAAGTCAATTTCAAATAAGCTCTCGGCCTTCTGGTTACCATGTGTCATTAATCGTTCTGTAACGGTAATTTTCGCACCTTTCGCAAGTTTTGCGCTGGTCTTACGAACAGTAGAATCCACACCTTTAATCTGGACAGATTCAAACTCCATCGTGCTTCCTTCTCCCAGTTCAATGATGGTCTGCGGATTCATAATACGTGCACCATTTCCATCACCGCTTCCGTAATGCTTTTCCACATACTGGACACGAGCATTCTTTCCGATAAAGAAACGATGGATTCCATCATGCTTACTGTCTTCGTTTCCTGCATTATGAATACCGCATCCTGCTACGATAACCACATCGCAGTCATCTCCTACAAAAAAATCATTATATACCATTTCCTTTAATCCAGAAGCACTGACAACAACCGGAATATGCACACTCTCTTTCTTGGTTCCCGGTTTAATAATAATATCAATTCCGGAAACATCCGTCTTAGACACAATATCAATATTTGCTGTTGTATTTCTTGCTGCGCTTTCACCGTTGGCACGGATATTATAAGCCCCGGTCGGGATCTCGTGAAGTCCCGCTACCGCTTCCAGCAACTGTTTCTGTATCACATCCATCTCTAGTTTCTCCCTTTACATAAATTTACTGCATTGGAGCTTCCCAGAAGCTTCGGCAGAATCTCATCTTTCTTTCCATGCTCGGTAACCTGTCCGTCACCAATTACCATAATCTCATCGGCAATATTTAAAATCCGCTCCTGATGAGAAATAATCAGAATGGACCCCTGAATCTGTTCATGCATTTTCTCAAATACCTGGATCAGGTTCTGGAAACTCCACAAATCAATTCCTGCCTCCGGCTCATCAAACACTGACATCTTTGTTCCTCTGGCAAAAACGGTAGCAATCTCAATTCGCTTTAATTCTCCACCAGAAAGGCTTGCATCAATTTCTCTGTTAATATAGTCTTTTGCGCAAAGACCCACCTTGGATAAATACTCACAGGCGCCACTGATTGTCATTTCTTTTCCGCTTGCAAGCCGAATCAAATCCAGTACCGTCACACCTTTAAAACGGACCGGCTGCTGAAATGCATAGCTGATTCCCATATTTGCACGTTCTGTAATATTCTTATCTGTGATATCTACTCCGTCCAGAAGAATCTGTCCGGATGTTGGCTTCTGAATCCCCGCAATCAATCTTGCCAAGGTAGACTTTCCCCCGCCGTTTGGTCCTGTAATTACGGTAAACTTTCCATCAGGAATCACAAAACTGATATCTTTGATAATTTCCTTCTCTGCGCCGTTCTGCGGTACTTCAAAAGACACATGTTTTAACTCTAACATGTTTTTCCTCCCATCAATAATTTCGCCCAATACAAAATTATGCATTTTATACTTTAACTTATAGTCTTAACCTATATCTTACCAATAATTTTGTCTTTTTACAAGCGAAATACCCATGATTTAGCAATCTTCTGCGATTTTATCTATTAAACGTACCGTATCTTCCCAGCCAATACATGGGTCTGTAATGGATTGTCCATACGTCATATGACTTCCAATATCCTGCCGCCCTTCCACAAGATAGCTTTCCACCATAACACCCTTTATCAGATTCCGAAGTTCTGCATTATATTTTCTTGTATGCAATACTTCTCCCACAATCCGAAGCTGTTCGTGATGCTGTTTATTCGAATTGGAATGATTGGCATCCACGATCACAGCCGGATTTTTCAAATTCTTCTCCTTATACATTTTAGAAAGACGCCAGATATCCTCATAATGATAATTCGGAATCGTTGTTCCATATTTATCCACTCCACCACGAAGAATCGCATGTGCCAGTTCATTTCCATCAGTGCTTACATCCATCCCACGGTAAATAAAACGGTGACCGTTCTGTGCTGCAACAATAGAATTTAACATAACCGATAAATCCCCACTGGTAGGGTTCTTCATTCCAATCGGAATATCCATGCCGCTTGCCGTAAGACGGTGCTGCTGATTTTCCACTGAACGTGCGCCAATAGCTTCATATGACAAAATGTCATCCAGATAGCTTCGATTTTCCGGATACAACATTTCATCTGCTGAAGTCAAATGGGTCTCTTCCATAGCCCGGATATGTAATTTACGGATGGCAATGATTCCTGCCAGCAAATCCGGTGCCTTGTCCGGGTCAGGCTGATGCAGCATCCCCTTGTATCCCTCTCCCGTGGTTCTCGGTTTATTGGTATAAATTCTTGGAATCAACATTAGCTTATCTGAAACCTTCTCGTTTACCTTTGCAAGTCTCTCAACATACTCACACACTGAATCTTCGTTATCCGCAGAACATGGACCGATAATTACCATAAATTTATCGCTCTTCCCGGTAAATATATCACGGATTTCTTTATCCCGTTCCTGTTTGATTTTCTTTAATTTATCGGATAATGGATATTCTGCTTTCAAATCTGCAGGAAACGGTAATTCATTATTTACTTTCATTCCCATTTTGTATTCTCCTTTTGTATTCTTTGTCGCTTTAAAGTGCAAAACTATATTAACACTTCTATATTTATAATGCAAGACTAAAAAAGCTGCACTAAATCTTTTTGGTATATGTCTAATCACAAAAATAGAGAGCCGCAGCTCTCCATTTTATTTCATTTATAATGCTTCATTTAACACGCGTATGCCCCTCTCAAATCCTGGACATTTTCCTCAAGAATATTCTTAAGTGCAGACATCGAACTGGTATGACACCGCACGATACGCACATCCTGTCCCTTTGTTTCACTCAACGCATTTCTAATCATTTTATGCGATACGGTACTTGTGAATAAAACCATCAAGTCTGGACTTCCTATCCCTTTCAGACTGCTTTTCTGCTTTGGATAAACCTTTGCATCACATTCGTATTCTTCACACAGGTTCTTATACTGACGAACCATACATTCATTTCCACCAATAATTACTACACTCAAGCTTTCATCTCCCTTCGGAATCGTTATGTGTTATTGTTTGCTGCTTTATTACATCATACTCAGAACTTTTACCTGCCTGCCTTCTGTCAGTCCACACTGAAGCATTCCAGCCTCCAAAACTTTTTCCATCATATCCGGTTCCAGCTTAATCACGGAACCATCTTCCAGTTCCACCATGCATCCCGGAAATAATTTTTCTTCTGTACAAACCTGATATGGAATCCGGCGTTTCAAAGCACCAATCTTTTCCAATGCTTCTACGGTACGGTAAACCGTTGCCATTCCAATTCCAGGTTCCTGTCTGGTTGCTTCAAAGTAAACTTCTTTACAGCATTTACAGGTATCGCTGAGAATAATATCAATCAAGAGTTCTCTTTGTTTGGTAATTCGGAAGCCCTGCTCTCGCAACTTTTCTATAATTGTGCTCTTCTGCATAGTCTTTCCTTTACTTCATATGGCAATGACCACTGCAGTGTTTACAATCCTGACCGCATTGCAGAGACTTTCCTGCTTTTTTATCTTTTATCATGCTTCTGACAACCAAAGTAATAACTCCTATCAGTGCGAGTAATACAACTGCTGTTCCCATTTTTCTGCGCCTCCTGATTTAAATTTAATAAAATTGTTTTATTGTTTTGCCTGTTTTAATTTATGCTTTTACTTTACCGGCTACACTCTTTGGAACATTTAAGCTGTTGCTTTCCTTGTATGGACGGAATAACAGATAGAGGAATCCGATCACAAGAACAAATGCAACTACCGTTCCAAGACCGAATGTTCCTGCTGTAATAAGTGTTCCAATCTGGTAAATGCAAAGAGCTACTACATATGCAAGTAATGTCTGATATCCGATTGCGAACCAGAACCATTTTGTGTTGTTCATTTCACGTTTGATTGCTCCCATAGCAGCGAAGCAAGGTGCACACAAAAGGTTAAATACTAAGAATGAGTATGCTGCAACCGGTGTCATTGCATTTGCAAGTGAACCCCAGATTTCAATACCGTTGTCTCCGTTAACTTCTGCGAATCCATACAAAATACCGAAAGTACCAACAACGTTTTCCTTAGCAACAAGTCCGGTAATAGCTGCAACGGCTGCTTTCCAGTCTCCCCATCCAAGTGGATTGAAGATCCATGCAATAGCAGAACCAATGCTTGCAAGAATACTGTTGTTCATATCTTCTACCATACCGAAGCTTCCGCCTTCGAAACCAAATCCCTGTGCGAACCATACGAAGATTGTTGACAGAAGAATGATTGTTCCGGCTTTCTTAATAAATGACCAACCACGTTCCCATGTACTTCTGAGTACGTTTCCAACTGTTGGAATATGGTATGCCGGAAGTTCCATAACGAATGGAGCCGGGTCGCCGGCAAACATTTTTGTTTTCTTTAAGATAATACCTGAGCAAATGATTGCTGCAATACCTACGAAATATGCACTTGGTGCAACCCAAGGAGCGTCATCGAATAATGCACCCGCAATCAGAGCGATGATTGGAAGTTTTGCTCCACATGGGATAAATGTTGTTGTCATGATTGTCATCTTACGGTCACGGTCATTTTCAATTGTTCTTGATGCCATAACTCCAGGAACACCGCATCCTGTTCCGATTAACATAGGAATGAAGGATTTTCCAGATAATCCAAATTTACGGAATACACGGTCCATGATAAATGCGATACGTGCCATGTATCCACATCCTTCCAAGAATGCAAGGAGTAAGAACAATACAAGCATCTGTGGCACGAAACCTAAAACGGCACCAACACCACTGACAACACCATCTACGAGTAAACCTGTAAGCCATTCAGCACAACCGATGGATTCAAAGAAGCTCTGAGCTCCCGGAATGATCCATTCACCAAAGAGTACATCATTGGTCCAGTCTGTAAGAGGTCCACCGACCTTAGTAACTGCTATGTAATAAACAAGGAACATCACTACTGCGAAGATAGGTAATGCTAAGAATCTGTTTGTTACGATGCTGTCGATTTTATCAGATACAGACATCTGTTTCTTAACACGTTTCTTGTAGCAGTCTTCGATAATGCTTCCAATGTAGTTATAACGTTCTCCGGTAATAATACTTTCTGAATCGTCATCCATTTCCTTTTCACAGGCAACAATATCATTTTCAATATGCTGAAGCAAATCAGCCTGAAGGTTCAAGCTTTCACGTACTTTTTCATCACGTTCGAAAAGTTTTACCGCATACCAACGTTCCATAGTCGCATCAACGCGTCCGGTAAGTGCTTCTTCAATATGTGCAATCGCATGTTCTACACATCCTTCAAACTTATGTGCAGGTACGGTTTTCTTATTTCCTTTTGCAATTGCTACAGCTCTCTGTGCGAGCTGGTCAATTCCTTCGCCCTTTAACGCAGAGATTTCAACAACTTTACATCCAATATCTTTTCCAAGTCTTTCTATATCAAGTTCTTCGCCGTTCTTCTTAACAAGATCCATCATGTTAACAGCAACGATAACCGGAATTCCAAGTTCTGTAAGCTGTGTTGTCAGATATAAGTTTCTTTCCAGATTTGTTCCATCAATGATATTGATGATTGCATCTGGTTTTTCACCTACTAAATAATTTCTGGATACAACTTCCTCCAATGTGTAAGGAGATAATGAATAAACACCAGGAAGATCGACAAGAATAGCTTCCTCTCCTTTTGTTGTATATCCTTTGATTTTTCCTTCTTTCTTTTCTACGGTAACACCCGGCCAGTTTCCAACAAACTGATTAGAACCTGTTAAAGCATTAAACAATGTCGTTTTACCGCTATTCGGATTTCCCGCAAGTGCGATTCTTACTTTCATGGTTTTCCTCTCTTTCCCATTATAATTCACAAATTTTTTTTAGTTTCATCTAACCAATTAATAAAAAAAATGTACTACTGTACTTCTACCATTTCAGCATCTGCTTTTCTTAAGGATAATTCATATCCTCTGACAGTTACTTCTACCGGATCTCCAAGCGGAGCTACTTTTCTAATGTAGATTTCCACATTCTTTGTGATTCCCATATCCATGATTCTGCGCTTTACAGCACCTTCTCCATGAACTTTCACAACTTTAACAGTCTGCCCGCATTTTGCGTCCCTTAATGTAGCCATCCCATTTTTCCTCCTATACCATAATTTTAGTTGCCATTTCTTTACTAATCGCTACGCGCGATTCTTTAACTTTGACAATCAAGTTTCCATTTATTTCCGATACTACAGACACAAATCCACCGATTACAAAACCAAGACTTTCCAAGAAACGTTTCGTCTCATCTTTCCCTCCGATTTTCTTAATCTGAATCTCGCGTCCTTTCTCAGCCATTGTTAAAGGCATCATACTCCACCTTCTTTCATTTTATAAATGTACTCTCTTTTCCACGTAGTTAGTATATTCTTACCTTCATTATCTGTCAATAACTTTTTTGAAATTTATTGATAAATTTTTCAATAAGGATTCTAAAACACCCATTTAAACAGTTACAGGATATCACTGGCCTGCTCCTATCTGAAGCCGAGACTCAAGAAAGTGTTTCGGACATAGTAGGCTGGATTTTTTGCTGAATATATCCTTCACGGACACCATAATGACTGACTGTAATATCTTCTACCTGGAATCTTTCAACCAAATACTGTAAAATCATAAGTCCCGGAATCATTGTATGAATCCGTTCCGGTGCATAACGCAGGATGAAATCTGAAGCATCCTTATCACACTTACACAAGCGTTCTTCCAATCCAAGCAAGTGTTGATTTGTAAAGGTGCGGTTATTCTCTGGCAGTCCAAACAGCTTGTTGCACAATCGCAGACATGCTCTTGCTGTACCGCCCACGCAAACCATGTGTGCCTGTGGCTGAATACCATCCAGAATATCCTCTTCAAATACTGTAAAGATTGCCTTATCAATACGCTGCCGGGAATCTTTCCCTGGCAAAATCTTTTTTACACAATCACGGTACAGCCGCAAAGAACCTACAGGGACACTAATAGTTTCTTGCAACTGTAATCTGTTAAACACTGCCAGTTCTGTACTGGCACCACCAATATCAATAAATAAACCATTCTCAGCTGAAACATCATATGCCGCACCGAAAAATCCATATGCTGCCTCCATCTCGCCAGTCAGAACTTCCACCTTAATACCTGTTTTTTGATAAATTTGTTCTACTGCCTGCAAAGTATTGGAAATGTTACGCAGTGAAGCCGTAGCAAATACATCCAAATGAGGAATTTCCAACACATCTACTGTCTGCTGAAACTCAGAAAGATTCTGACAGGCACAGTCAATCCCATCTTGTGTCAATCGTCCATGTTCCACATAGCCAGCAAGTCCCGCCATAATTTTTTCTTTAAATAATATTTGAAAACTATCTTTTTTTAAATCATAAACCGTTAGCCGGATACTATTCGATCCCATATCAATCAATGCATACTTCATTATTTTCCTCTTCTTTGACCCATACACATGGTTCTTATCTTGTCCCAAAAACTATGTCGGTACATTACTACAGTTTCTGGATCTGCCAGTTCTGCCGCATTCCGATATGCTTCTTCATAAAAATATTCTTGTGCATTTAGCGGAACACTCTGATTCTGCACCCGTACATACTCCCCACCAGATCGCAATTCCCTTGCCTGGCAGTTGTCACGAAGCATAATCTGAAACATCTCCGTCAAACGGTTACGCAAATCTCTATCCAGAATGGGAACTGCTACTTCTACTCGGCGCAATGTATTTCTTGTCATAAAATCCGCTGAAGCAATATACATTTTCTGCCGATTTCCTATACCAAAAATATAAATACGGGAATGTTCCAGATAGCGACCCACAATACTGATAACCCGTATATTATCCGTGATACCGGGTACTCCCGGCAACAGACAGCATATGCCCCGGACAACAAGATCAATCTTCACACCTGCTTTCGAAGCATCAATCAAACGGTCAATAATCGTTTTATCTGTCAATGAATTAATTTTTACTCCAATATAAGCTTCTTCTCCCCGGTAAGCATATTCAATTTCCCTGTCTATCTGGTCCAACACCCGGTTTTGTAGGCATTTGGGTGCAACTAATAATTGATGTACAGAATCAACAGTTTCTCCCTTTGACAATGCCTGAAATACAGTTGCAGCTTCCAGACCAATAGATGCGTTAGCAGTCATCAACGATAAATCTGTGTATACTCGTGAAGTTTTTTCGTTATAGTTTCCCGTTCCCACTTGTGTATAATACTCTGTACGTCCTTTTTCACGGCGAGTAACAAGACAAAGTTTGCTATGAACCTTATACCCTTCTAAACCATAAATAACCTGACATCCAGCCTCCTCCAGTTGACGAGACCACTCAATATTATTTTCTTCGTCAAAACGTGCCTTTAATTCTACAAGCACCAACACATCTTTCCCATTTTCTGCTGCTTCAATCAAAGTTTCCACTATTTTGCTGTGATGTGCCACTCTATATAACGTCATCTTGATAGACACCACAGCTGGATCATTAGCTGCTTCTTCTAAAAAATCCAAAAACGGCTTCATACTCTCATATGGATAAGAAAGCAATTTGTCTTTTTCTCTAATCTGTGACATCAATGAACTGCCATTGCGGAATTGCGGTGACCGCTGAGGCACACGCTTTTCAAAAAAAAGTTCTGGCTTTTGTCGCAATGAATCCTGAATCTGAAACAGAAAACTAAGATCCAATGGCGAGCGACATCGAAATACAGTATCTGGTTTAACATCTGTATATCCGCACAATGTTTTTACAATATCTCCATCCAGCTCTCTGGATAATTCTAACCGCACCGGTGCCAATCTCCTCCGCCTTTTTATGAGCTTCGTCATAAACTCCCGATAGTCTACATATTCGTCGTAAAGAGCATCTGCGTCTATGTCAGCATTGCGAGTCAACCGGACAAGCGACTTAGCCACCACCTGTCGTCCATCAAATACCTTTGACATAAAATGAAGAATCAACTCTTCTGACAACATATATGCTCCTGTTTGTCCCGGCACCGCAATCAAGCGAGGAAAAACTCCGGTTCCACAGGGTATGATGCACATCTTCTCATGTCCATTCTTTCCCGCCAATACACCCACAGCGTAAATTTCTTTATTTTGTAAAAAAGGAAAAGGCTGACGATGCCCCACCAGAACCGGAGAAAGTAACGGTGCAATTTCCTCATCAAAATACTTTTCTAATTCCACACCCTCCTGCAGTCCAAGCTTTCGAAAGTCCACCAGTCGTACCCCATAATCTTCTAAACGTTCCATCAGCGTTGCATATACTGCATCCTTACGTCTGTTCAGCCGTGTAACCTCCCGCAGCATTGCTTGAATCTGTTCCTCTACCGTCATATGTGTCTTATTATCCCGATGTGTACTGCTCAGAAGCATCTGGTCTTCTAATGAACCTACTCGGACCATAAAAAATTCATCCAAATTACTTTGATATATAGAAGCAAATGTCAGCCGTTCACACAACGGTACTCGTTCGCTTTCAGCTTCCTCAAGTACCCGCTCATTAAATTTTAACCATGATAACTCTCTGTTTATATATGTATTCATGTTCTTATCACACACTTTCTCATTATAGTATACTTCTTCAGTATAGTGAAAGTCATGAAAATCTGATAGCTCGGTCAGGTAAAACTTTTGTAAAATCATTGTTAATTCTACAAACTTTGATACTTACATATTCGTTTTCTGGATAAGAATTTGCATAAAAAACATTGTAACCCAAGGCTTCTCTTTTCGTCCCCTTGTAGTAAAAGAAATAGCGGAGAACCCTTGATTTTAAAGGATTCCCCGCTATCGTATTCATGCCGCAGACCGGAATCGAACCGGTACGGGAGTATAAGTCCCGCAGGATTTTAAGTCCTGTGCGTCTGCCAGTT